>LICD01000007.1 GCA_001438145.1 OM182 bacterium BACL3 MAG-120619-bin3
TGAGCTGCGCTACACCGACAAATCTCTTCTCGCAGCGTCGGAGCTCGCTAGCAAATACATTAACGATCGGTTTATGCCAGATAAGGCTATCGACGTGATTGACGAGGCGGGCGCCTACCAGCGATTGCAGCCACCGAGTAAGCGCAAAAAGCTCTTGCAACCGGTTGACATGGAGAGGGTGGTAGCGGCGATTGCAAAGATTCCCCCCAAGCAGGTTTCAACGACAGACATGGAGGCTTTGCGCACGTTGGAAGGCAATCTCAAGATGGTTGTCTTCGGTCAAGATCCAGCGATTGGGGCCTTGTCCACGGCGATTAAATTGTCGCGTGCAGGGCTTGGCGCCGAGGGCAAGCCGATTGGGTCGTTCTTATTCGCCGGCCCGACCGGGGTTGGAAAGACCGAGGTGAGTAAACAGCTAGCAAAAATAATGGGTATCGAACTTCTGCGTTTTGATATGTCAGAATATATGGAGCGTCATACGGTCTCTCGCCTGATTGGTGCGCCTCCGGGGTATGTAGGATTCGATCAGGGTGGGCTTCTTACCGAAGCAGTTAGCAAGAATCCCCACTGCGTGGTGCTGCTCGACGAGATCGAGAAAGCGCATCCCGATGTGTTTAACCTGCTCTTACAAGTAATGGATCATGGCACGCTGACTGACAACAATGGCCGGCATGCAGATTTCCGTAATGTCATCTTAATCATGACGACCAATGCGGGTGCGCAGGAGATGTCACGGGCGTCGATTGGATTCAGCGAACAAGATCATTCGAGCGACGGGATGGAAATGATTAAAAAAGCATTCAGCCCAGAATTCCGTAACCGTTTGGACAGCATTATCCAGTTTGGCAGCCTGACTGTTGAGACAATAAGGACAGTCGTTGATAAATTTATTGTGGAGCTTCAGGTTCAGCTCGATCAGAAAAATGTGCAACTTCAGTTAGATGACAGTGCGGTCGAATGGTTTGTGACTCATGGCTACAGCGAGTCTATGGGCGCGCGCCCGATGGCACGCTTGATTCAAGATAAATTGAAGAAAGGCATTGCCGAAGATATTTTATTCGGCAAACTCGCCAATGGCGGCAAGGTAATCGTGAGTGCTGCAGAAGACGATATTGTGATCGAGGCGCAAGCACGAGAGACGCCTCAAAAGAGTTCCAACCAAAAGAGTTCCAACCAGAAGAGTTCTAAGAAGTCGGCAAACGGCTCGCTAGCTAAAAGCTAGCGGCGTTAAAGCGCGCCACTTGCTGCGGCTCTAGCGGGCGCGGTAAGTGATGCGGCCTTTGGTAAGGTCGTAAGGGGTTAGCTCGACTCTGACCTGATCGCCGGTGAGAATGCGGATGTAATTCTTGCGCATCTTTCCAGATATGTGTGCAGTGACAATATGCCCATTTTCCAGTTTAACGCGGAACATGGTATTTGGAAGCGTGTCGACGACCTCGCCTTCCATTTCGATTTGATCTTCCTTTGCCATTGGCAAACCTCTAGTCTTAATTAGCGGCGCATTGTGCCCGATTTCAACGTTGAACGCTAGCGTCACCCATGTCTCGTCGATTAATTAATGCGAATCCAGCGCTTGTCCTGCAATAATTCGATTGGGCGAAAGTCTAATTTGTATTCCATTTTGCGACAGTCCTTCACCCAATACCCCAAGAACACGTAGGGCAATTGCTTTTGACTGGCATGTGCAATTAGCGACAAGATTGCAAAGGTGCCCGGTGACCGCTTGGACTCATCAGGATCGAAGAATGTGTAAACCGCCGACAACCCCTGTCTCAGCTCATCGCACACCGTGACGGCAATTAATTTTGTGCCGACAGTAAACAAGAAGAAGCGCGTCGACTCATTTGGGCTAACAATGAAAGAATCGAATTGCTCCTGTGAGGCGGGATACATATCGCCGTCTTGGTGGCGAGTGTTCACGTAGCGTTCGTAAAGCGCGCGCGCGTCGGGGTTGGTCGCTATAGACAGCGTGGTTGTGATCGTCACGTCTTGGTTGCGGGTGAGCACTCGCTTGAAGCGGCGATTGGGACTAAAAGCGCCAGTGGGTATCCTTACTGACACGCAGGCATTGCAACTCCCGCAATCGGGTCTGTAGACGTGCGGGCCGCTGCGTCTGAAGCCTATCTCGCTCAATTCACTGAGAAGGTCGATCGAGGGAATTACCTCGGGGTCTACGAAAACCGTGGACGCTTCTTCATTGTCGAGATAGCTACACGGGTGTGGGATTGTTCGAAACAAGCGCAGCGACTTACGCGGATCTGGTCTTTGCTCAGCATCACTCATGGTTTTACAAGGTCCGCGTCCAGTGTCCACCGACACTGCGCATGTGGCCGCGAACACGCCGCGGCAATACGGTTCAGGAAATCGCTTCGCGCAATCTCCACTGCGCCGAGCGATTCGAGATGCGGGTTTGCGATTTGGCAATCGACGAGGGCAAAGTCCCAGCGCCGTAGCTGCTTTGCTAGCGTTGAAAGCGCCGCTTTCGATGCATTACTCACTTTTGAGAACATAGACTCGCCGAAAAACTGTTTGCCAATCGCCACGCCATAGAGACCGCCAACGAGCACTCCGTCTTGCCAAACCTCAACCGAATGGGCAAACCCGAGGTCGTGTAAGGCGGTATAAGCGTTCTGCATTTCGCCGGTTATCCAAGTGCCCGCATCGTCGTTTCGGGGTGCTGCGCAGCTTTGGATAACCTGTGCAAAGGAGGTGTCTAGGCTGAAGGTAAAACCGCCGCGCCGGAGTAATTTGCGAAGGCTTCGAGAAGGCTCGAACGCGTCGAGCTCAATAACCATTCTTGGGTCGGGCGACCACCAAAGAATTGGCTGGTCGTCATCAAACCACGGGAAAATCCCCTGACTGTATGCGCTAAGAAGAATCTCCGGCACAAGATCTCCGCCGGCACACAAGAGACCATTAGGTTCTTTGAATGCCTCCGAGGCCGGCGGAAACACGCCGCCGGAGTCTTCTAGCCAGGGCAATTGTTTCATTCTAGTCGTCTAGAAAACGCTCGGCGTCGAGCGCTGCCATGCAGCCAAATCCTGCACTTGTAACCGCTTGTCGATAGACTTGATCGGCAATATCGCCTGCGGCAAAAACGCCAGGGACGCTGGTTTGAGTCGCATTTCCTGCGATACCTGTGTTGACCACGACATAGCCGTTACGCATCTCGAGTTGGCCTGCAAATATGTCGGAATTGGGGATGTGGCCAATTGCGATAAAAACGCCATCGACGTCGAGATCACGGGTTTCACCGCCATCCATAGGGCGCAGCCGAACACCCGTCACGCCCGTTTCGTCGCCAAGTACTTCATCGAGTGTCGAATTCCAAGCGATAGTCACTTTGCCCTCGGCTTCTCGGTCGAATAATTTTTGCTGCAGAATTTTCTCGGCACGCAGTGAGTCGCGACGATGGACGAGCGTGACATGCGAGCAAATGTTAGCGAGATAGAGCGCCTCTTCGACTGCCGTGTTGCCGCCGCCGATGACAGCGACCGGCTTGTCGCGATAGAAAAAGCCGTCGCAGGTCGCGCAGGCGCTCACGCCTTTGCCCATAAAGGCTTCTTCAGAAGGTAGGCCCAAATATTGTGCAGAGGCACCTGTTGCTATGATGAGCGCCGCACAGGTATAGGTCGCGCCGTCGCCTTTTAGGGTAAATGGGCGTTTGCTGAGATCAACTTCGTTTATGTGATCAAAAACAACCTCTGTGTCGAAGCGTTCCGCATGCTCAAGCATTCGCGTCATAAGCGCGGGGCCTTGGAGGCCCTCAACGTCGCCCGGCCAATTGTCTACATCGGTCGTTGTGGTGAGCTGGCCGCCCTGAACCATGCCAGTGATGACAACGGGCTTTAAGTTCGCGCGTGCTGCGTAAATAGCGGCTGTATAGCCGGCGGGGCCGGAGCCTAAGATGATGAGCTCGTGGTGAATAACGTCTGTCATGGAGTTACCTTATGGGTAAATTTATATCGGTTGCGGTCGTAGGGGGCATATTCTACTCAATTTTGCAGCCACGTAACCGTTAAACCTTACAGGCCGTGAGCTTTAGCTAGTCGTGCCGCGGCAATTAGGCTACACTTTAGGTTAGTTTGCCCTCATAAATTATTGAAACTTAACAAAATAGACAAGTAATTGATTTGAAGACTTCAAGTAAAGCTGAAATCCAATCTTCCGAGAATCCTGCCGTGGCCAGCCTTCTTGCGCGTGTGGTGCGAGAGGGGCTGCTTATCGGCTACTCGCTGGTGGCACTTTTTCTGCTTATCGCGCTGCTGAGCTATTCGCCCAGTGATCCTAGCTGGACCAACGGGGGCGGTGCGGATGCCGACGTTGCCAATGCCGTAGGTACGTCGGGCGCATGGATATCAGATGTCCTTTTGCAGGTGTTGGGCCTACTGTCCTATACGCTGCCGCTATTTTTACTCTATAAAGTTGCCCTCGCGCTCCGCGGATCTGCAGAGGAACAATCGAGAGCCATTGTGTGGCCATTGGTTGCGCTTAAATTTGCTGGCTTCGGTCTTTTATTGCTGTCTGCATGTGGTCTGGCGGCGCTTCATATAAAGGTGGCTGGCGCGCTCCCTTCCGCAGGCGGAATCTTAGGCACACTCGTGCTCGATCTAACCGTCCCGGTTTTGGCTAACCTTGGAGCGACACTCCTGCTTTTCGCCTTATTCCTTTTCGGTCTGACCGTGACAGTCGATATTTCATGGCTTGGGGTAATAGACAGGCTTGGTGAGTGGACGCTGTCCGGCTGCGCATCCTCGGCCGAACGTTTACGCGCCTGGGCCAAAGCTCGTAAGGAGACTGCAGAGACTAAGGAGCGGCTGACCGTTCGCAAGAAGGCCATCGACATTCATGTCGAAAAGCAAAAGAAGCGAGTCCCACCGACGATTAAGATCGATCCGCCCAAACCCGTTGAGCGCAGCAAGCGGGTTGAACAAGAAAGGCAGGGCACGTTGTTTGCTGACATTGGCGCCGGCGAGTTGCCTCAGATTGGTTTGCTAGACGCGTGGCAAGAGACCAATGACTCGGGCTTCTCAAAAGAGTCGTTAGAGCTGATGTCGCGCTTACTCGAGAGCAAACTCAAGGACTTTGGCATAGACATCGAAGTGACAGCGGTAAATCCTGGGCCGGTCATTACGCGCTTCGAAGTACAGCCAGCGCCCGGCATTAAAGTGAGCCGAATAAGCAATCTCGTTAAAGACCTTGCGCGCTCACTTGCTATCGTTTCTGTGCGCGTAGTTGAGGTTATTCCGGGTAAAACGGTTATCGGTATCGAAATCCCAAATGAGAAACGCGAAGTCATCCAACTGAGTCAGGTGCTGTCTACGCCCGAGTTCGACAAAGCAAGCTCGCCTCTTAGCATGGCGCTTGGCCATGACATCGGTGGTAAGCCAGTGATCGTTGACCTTGCTAAAATGCCGCATTTACTCGTTGCGGGTACTACAGGTTCGGGCAAGTCTGTGGGCATCAATGCGATGATTCTAAGCCTATTATTCAAGTCGACCCCAGACCAAGTCCGCGTGATCATGATAGACCCGAAAATGCTCGAACTGTCGGTGTACGATGGGATACCGCATCTACTCACACCGGTTATTACCGACATGAAAGACGCAGCTAATGGCTTGCGCTGGAGCGTGGCGGAAATGGAGCGCCGCTATAAATTAATGTCAGCACTCGGCGTTCGTAACCTCGCCGGCTACAACAAGAAGGTGGTTGACGCTAAGAAAGCGGGAACACCGATACTCGATCCACTCTGGCGACACGACCCCATGTTGTTGGATGAAGAACAGTCTGCAAGTGAACTCGAGGCGCTGCCTAGTATCGTCGTCATAGTCGATGAACTCGCCGATATGATGATGGTGGTAGGCAAAAAAGTTGAGGAACTCATTGCGCGAATCGCGCAAAAGGCGCGCGCCGCCGGTATTCACTTAGTGCTTGCGACCCAGCGACCCTCGGTAGATGTTCTAACCGGATTGATTAAAGCCAACATTCCCACGCGCCTTTCGTTTATGGTGCAATCGAAAGTCGATTCCCGCACTATTTTGGGTGAGGGTGGCGCAGAGCAGTTGCTAGGACACGGCGACATGCTGTTTTTACCGCCTGGTGGAGGAGTCCCAACGCGCGTGCATGGGGCCTTTGTCAGTGATGACGAAGTGCATCGTGTAGTCGCCGATTGGAAATCACGCGCGAAGCCTGTGTATATCTACTCTATCACCGCTGGAAACGACGATCTCGATATGGGAGCTATGGGCGGTGGGGGTGGTGAGTCTTCCGATGAAGACGACTCCTTGTATGACGAGGCGGTGGCTTTTGTAACAGAGACGCGCAAGGCGTCTATATCATCGGTTCAGCGCAAACTTCGCATTGGTTACAATCGCGCGGCGCGCATGATCGAAACGATGGAAGCCTCCGGCGTAGTCTCTTCGATGGGGAGCAATGGACAGCGCGAAGTTTTAGCGCCTCCTGCGCCTCGACACTAGGGGTATATAGCGATGATGCCTGCCTCTTTTTGTCCTTTTTTTGCTGCTGCTAAGCGATTTTTTGCGGCTCAGATACTCCTCTTGTTTGGACTCGTTTACGCGCATGCGGCCGAGGTTTCCTCTGCCAACGAGCTCAGCGCGAACCTCTCAGAAATGATGTCATTAAGCGCGGACGTCGAGCAGCTTATCATCGAGGCCGATGGCGGAGTATTAGAGGAATCGCGTATTCGGATGCTGCTAAAAAGACCAGACGGCTTTTCCTGGGAGACGCTGGAGCCGTTTCCCGAGCTCCTCGTGACCAATGGTGTATGGCTATGGAATTATCAGCCAGATCTCGACCAAGTAGTCATCGAACCATGGGATAGGGATGAGTCCGAGTTGGCAGCCCAGCTTCTCAGTGGTGAAACCGATGCGCTTGCAGATGAGTATGAGATTACCGCTCTTGTGAGCGAGTCGCGAGACCTAGAAGAATTTGTTCTGACACCACGCGACAGCGCCAATATTAACAGAAGGGTTAGCTTGAGCTTCTCCTCGAACCGCTTAGATAGCATTGTTATTGAAGCACGTAATGGCCAACGCACCGTGTGGCGTTTCGTGAATGTAGTGCTCAATCCTGAGATTTCCGATGACGCTTTTGTGTTTGAAGTGCCTGAGGGAATCGAGGTGATCGAGAACAGCTATGCCGAGCGATTGTGAATACTTTCGTCGCAGTCGCAGTAGGCGGTGCTCTTGGTGCTGTCTCACGCTATTCTTTTGGTCTTGTGGCGCTCGCGCTCATCGGTAATCGCTTTCCCTGGGCGACTCTGGGGGTCAATGTTGTCGGTTCTTTTCTTATTGGCCTTGCGGCAGTGCTTATCGGCGATAGGATTGTTGATGGTGAGCTCTGGCGACCTCTCATAATCGTCGGCTTTCTGGGTGCATTCACCACATTTTCTGCATTTTCTCTCGACACACTTCTGTTACTGCAGCAGGGCAATTACAATACCGCATTAGCGTATATCCTTGGCAGTGTAACCCTGTGCCTCGGTGGAACTGTCTCTGGTATGCAGCTCGCGAAAATTTTCGCCTAATTAAATTACTTATTCTTTCCCCTAAAGGAAAATCCGATGTTAGATCCGAAGCGCCTCCGCTCCGAAATAGAGGAGTTGGCTACGCAGCTCGCTAAAAAGAAATTTGCTTTAGATACAGAGCTTTTGGAGTCGGTTGACTCACAGCGCAAGACGTTGCAGCTCGAGACTGAGTCGTTGCAGAACGAGCGCAAATCGCGGTCAAAATTAATCGGTCAGGCGAAGGCCAAAGGTGAGGATGCCAGTGACATTCTTGCTTCGATGGAAGCTATCAACACCGACCTAGAAGCGAAGAAAGCAGCGCTTACTGCTCTCCAAGAAGAATACGGTGCGTATGCGATGGGCATTCCCAACGTGCCTGATGCGTCAGTTCCCGAAGGGCTCGATGAGAATGCCAATCTTGAGATTAGTAAATGGGGAACGCCACGCATTTTCGATTTTGAGATACGCGATCATGCTGATCTTGGTGAAGCGTTAGAGGAAGGGCTAGATTTTGAAACGGCCGCTAAGTTAACTGGTTCACGCTTTGTTGTGATGCAGGGTCGTACTGCTCGCCTGCATCGAGCGCTCGCTCAGTTTATGCTTGATCAACACACGCTCGAAAATGGCTATACGGAAGTTAACGTGCCCTTTATCGTCAATGCGGAGTCGTTGCAGGGCACTGGGCAGTTACCGAAATTTGAAGAAGATTTATTCAAACTCCGCGCCGATCAAGAATATTACTTAATACCGACGGCCGAGGTTCCTGTGACGAATATTGTACGTGACACAATACTCGAACCTGCGCAGCTACCCCTTAAATTTGCCTGCCATACACCTTGCTTTCGTTCTGAGGCGGGCAGTTACGGGCGTGACACCAAAGGCATGATTCGTCAGCATCAATTCGAAAAAGTAGAGCTGGTACAGATTGTCGAGCCTTCTCAGTCGGATGCTGCTTTAGAGGCGTTAACGGCACACGCAGAGGGTATATTACAGGCGTTAGAACTGCCCTATCGGAAGGTTGCCCTGTGTGGCGGCGATCTTGGGTTTTCGGCGTCGAAAACCTACGATCTCGAAGTCTGGTTGCCTTCGCAGAACACCTATCGCGAAATCTCCTCCTGCTCTTCGTTTACTGACTTTCAAGCACGTCGTTTGCAGGCTCGCTGGCGTAATCCCGCTACGGGCAAACCCGAATTAGTTCACACCGTCAATGGCTCAGGCTTGGCTGTAGGCCGAACTCTCGTGGCGGTGATGGAAAATTACCAACAGGAAGATGGCAGTATAACTATTCCTAAGGCGTTAGCGGCTTATCTTCCGGGTGTGGAGAGCATCGTTTAGTGGAGCGACTCCCGCTTTTTCTCGATGTGAAGGGCAAGCGCTGCGTTGTTGTCGGGGGCGGGGAGGTCGCGCTGCGTAAAGCGACGCTTCTAGCTCGTGCAGGGGCTAAGCTGCATGTCGTCGCACCCGAGTTAGGCGACGAGATGGCAGCGCTGTGCGCGCGCGAATCAGCGCTTGTTTGCCCGACCGAATTTCAATCTTGCTGTCTAGCCGCTGCGACGCTGGTTATTGCCGCAACCGATTCTCTCGCAGTGAACTCTGCCGTAAGCGTGGCAGCACAAGCGCTGTCGATTCCTGTGAATGTCGTCGACCAGCCCGAGCTCTGTACGTTTATCGTCCCCGCAATAGTCGACCGCAGCCCTATACTTATTGCGATCTCTAGCGGTGGCGCGTCACCGATTCTCGCAAGATCGATAAAACGACTTATTGAAACTCTTCTGCCTGCTCGCATCGACCGGTTGGCTGCCTTATTGCGTGAATTAAGAGAGGTGGTTAAGACTAAAATACGCAGCTTTGATGAGAGAACGCGATTCTGGGAAAAAGTCCTGGAGGGTGATATCCCAGAGCTCGTTTATGCGGGCAAAGAGGCAGAGGCGAAAGCTCGAATTCTAGCCGACGCAGATAAGCCGTCGAGTGCTCGCGGAGAGGTCTATCTCGTTGGCGCTGGGCCAGGTGATCCAGAGCTTCTTACACTGAAAGCGCTGAGACTCATGCACAAAGCTGATGTTGTGCTCTACGATCGTTTAGTGAGCGAGGCGATCTTGCTGAAGCTAAGGCCCGACGCGGATAAGATTTTTGTCGGTAAACAAAAATCAGATCATGCTGTCCCTCAAGAAACGATTAATGAAATGCTCGTGCGCTTAGCGCAAGAAGGCAAAAAAGTTTTAAGGTTGAAAGGCGGAGACCCTTTTATTTTTGGACGTGGCGGAGAGGAAATCGAAACGCTTGCGTCTGCAGGTATCGCCTTTCAAGTGGTCCCCGGCATTACCGCAGCCTCGGGGTGTGCGACCTACGCCGGCATCCCTCTGACCCATAGAGATTATTCACAGTCGGTACGCTTTCTCACCGGGCATATCAGAGAGGGCGGTGTTCCCCTCGATTGGGCGATGCTAGCCGGCGAACAGCAAACACTCGCGTTTTACATGGGATTAAGCGGGCTGGATATCATTTGCGAAGAGCTATTGGCACACGGCATGGATCCATCGATGCCTGTCGCTGTAATCGAGCAGGGCACGACGCGAGCGCAAAACGTCAGTGTGGCGAGTCTCGCTACCATACGCGATCAGATTATTATCGATGAGATCAAGCCGCCCACACTTATTATCGTCGGCCGTGTCGTTTCACTCCGTGAAAAGCTCGATTGGTTTGGCTCGTAAGAGGCTTCAAAGGCAATTTTCTGGTTTGGGAAGTCCTGCGACCTTCGCTGCCGTTTTCGCAGGGCTGCCGCCAAACATGCCCATCAAATACCGACTTTGCCCTTTTTCAGCGCCGAGTTCGCGCTTAACGAGGCTGACAAACGCACGATTAGGTGGAGCGATACTGTGTGTGCGATAAAAAGCGCGAAGCAGATAGATGATTTCCCAGTGCGTTTCCTGAAGACAGATGTCCTCATTTGCGGCGATTGAGGTAGCGACAGATTCATCCCAATCGCTGAGGCGTTTTAGAAACCCTTCTGCGTCAAGCCTGAGTAATTCGTTTTTCTTGGCTAGCCCTGTGTCTCTGTCTAAAGACTCGCTCATTCTAATACCAGCTCACACTGCGTGCGAGTCGGGCGCTGAGGGCGACAAACCCGCGCGTATCAACAACCTGCATATCGTCGTGTGCTTCGATTCCTCTCGCTGCAAGGTCCTCAGCAAGGTAATAACATTCGTACTGCCGAAAGTAGGGCGCTGAGGCAGCCGGCTCTACGCACGGGAATTCGCTTCGCGCAAAATAAACGCCGTCCTCAATAAAAATGAGCACGTCGCTCTCGTCAATAACCGCCAGCAAATCGGCTAGGCTTGTTGCAGTTGGGGCTTTAGCGATAATGTGAAGGCTATGCATGATCATCCTTGCTCATTCTGCGCCGCACGTGAGGTGCGAATGACTCAGTAGCCCACTCGCTTGGCTCGGTGTGAGCAGATAATGTGCGCTTTTCTTACCCGAAACATGCGCTGGACAGCCGCTATAGATTAATGACATGAATAGACTCTGCTACTAATTCCTTGAGAGTGCAATCGTCTATTAATGTCACCTTGCAGACTAGCTCATCTTCGCTGAGGGCGCGCTGTATTAGAGAATTTCGGTGCACATACACCTCATCTATGCCGTATAGCTCAAGGGTCTCGAGCGCGGCTCCATGAGGCTTGTTTTGAATTGCCTCGGGGTCTTGCTTAGACAGTAGTTGATAAACGCCATCGCCGAGAAAGATGTAGTTTAGTGGGCGTTCGAACACTGCGGCGGCGAACGCGATATCTAAAGTCTGCCTAGCGGCGCCACTGCCATAAGGGGCGCGACGGGCGATAAGACTAATAGACTGCTTTTTGGTTTGCGTCTGGTTATCCAAAACTCAAAGTCCTGTCGCAGTTGCTTAGCGCTTCGATGAGCTGCCCGAGCCCGCCTATCTCACTACTGGTGTAACAACTGCTTGCCGGGAGTTCGTGTCGTCGTGCTTCTGCTGAGTCGACGATACCGCGTCGTATGGCAGATGAAACGCAAACAACTGAAGAGAGGCCATTCTCCTCGATAAGCGCGTTCCACACGGCTGGGAGATTGGTTTCGTCCTGCGGCATCACGGTCAGGTTCGATGCGTTGATGACGCCGTCGCCATAGAAAAATAGGCGCTCTATATGATGCCCCATTTCGAGAAGCGTGCCGGCAAACCGGAGGGCAGAGTTAGCTGCCTCGCCAGATTGCGGCGCAGCGTTGATGAGTAGCACGTAGCGCAATACTGTTATGGGCTCAGGCGTATCGATAACGTATGCCACCATTGCTAGTCACGGCCGGTTAGCGCGCCTATTAAGTTCAGCAGATGGATAAACAGATTGAAGATGCTGAGGTAGAGACTAATCGTCGCCATAATGTAATTGCGCTCGCCACCATTGACGATGCGACTTGTGTCATAGAGTATAAAACCTGACATCAACATGATCACCGCGCCAGAAATGGCCAAGCTCATTGCAGGAATTTGCAGGAAGATATTGGCGATCATTGCTACCAGCATGACCATCATTCCAGTCGCGAGGAAACCGCCTAGAAAATTGAAGTTTTTTCCCGTCGTTAAAGCGTACCCAGACAGCGAAAGGAAAATGAGGCCGGTGCCGCCGAGCGCCTGGGCGATTATCGCCGCGCCATTAGAGTAGATCATGAGGTACGCTGACAAAGTTGGGCCTAGACCTCCGCCCATGAGTCCTGCAAAAACGAACACGGCTAGGATGCCTTTACTCGACTCGGCTGTTGCCCGAACCACAAACGACATAACGAAGCCGCCGATGATCATTAGCAGTCCAGCGCCTTGCCCAAAGCCGAGGGCCATGGTTGCCACCGCGCAAAGCGCGCTGAAGAAAAGCGTCATAGAGAGCAGGGTATAGGTATTGCGAACGACCTTGTTAACCGAGGCGGCGTTCTGGTCGGCGCGGCTTACGTTGAGATTAAGTTCATTCATGATGATTTATCCTGTCGTTGTGTCTGAAAATTTGTGTCTAATAAAGGGTATCGGCTATGCGGTGAAGCAGCGTTAACGCAACACCCATCTTTACGTCTTAGTTAATGACGTTAGTTTAGCAGAATTTCAAGCTTTCGAAGCAGGTAAGTTGGTTCAGCCAAATGGCCGTTTTGATTAAAATCGGCCATACAGGTCATTCCCTATTTGACTGGCGGTCATTTTGTAGTAGTATTTGCGCCGTGCTGCGGAGGGGTGGCAGAGTGGTTGAATGCACTGGTCTTGAAAACCAGCGAAGGTGAAAGCCTTCCGAGAGTTCGAATCTCTCCTCCTCCGCCACTTTTCCTTCCTCTTTAGATGCCGCTCAGTACCAATCTCAGTACCAACCTCTGTACCAACCTCTCAATGTCTCTATCAATTTATCTCTATCAATATGTCTCCGAAGGCCTCTCGAAGGCTCGCTCTATTTAGCGTCTAGAATCGAGCACTCAGATCATCGCTGCTCAGGTTTATGAAGTCGGCGAGGATGCGGCCGCTTTCGAGGAGGAGTGGATCAGCCTCCTCATCACCTTCTTCATCGCTATCGTCTTCAGCGGATTCGTCAGCATCAGTTTCTAATGCCTTATCCGATGCGGTATTTGATGCGAGATCAATCGTTTCCTCCGACCCTTCATCAAGCGAGCTATCTGACTCCAGCACCGCTACAGCGTCTTCATCATCGTAGAGATCTTCTTCGTCTATCCATTCTTTGAGCTCAAGGCCTTTCAGTTCTCGCCTGAGATTCTCGGCTTCGAACTCAATACGCCTGACGCGTTCGCGGTCTGCTTTTACTACCGCTTCGTTGAGAGGCAGCGTCTCTCGTTCACGTAGCGTGCGCGTTCTTTCTATTTGCTCAACTAGGTAGTTGAAATCGGGTGACTCAGCGGCGCGTAACTCGTGCAATTCGCGCAGTTTAGGCAAAAATGCTTGAACAGGATGGTAGGTGCGAAACTCGACAGGCCGCACTGTATCCCAAGGCAGGGCGCCGTCTAGGCTGCTCTCGCCGATGTCATCATAGGCATCATAAAAATCGGGGAAAGCGATGTCGGGCAGAACGCCGCGGTGCTGCGTGCTCTCGCCTGATATTCGGTAAAACTTGGAGCGTGTCAGTTTTACTTGGCCGTAAGACATGGGAATAATTTCTTGCACGGTGCCTTTTCCGAAGGTCTGGCCTCCGAGCACAATTCCGCGTTGATAATCTTGAATTGCTCCAGCGAAAATTTCTGACGCGGATGCGCTCGTACGATTAACGAGCACAGCGAGTGGTCCGTCGTAGACTACGCTGGGATCACTGTCGCCAAAGGAACGCGTAAAACCATTGCGCAGGCCAGAGTAGCGAATTTGCACAGTAGGACCTGTGTCTATAAATAGTCCGACTAGCTGATTCGCTTCGCTTAAGCTTCCACCGCCATCATTGCGAAGGTCGACGACGACTGCGTCGACTTCCTCAGCCTTCAACTCTTCTAGCAGATTGCGTACATCGCGAGTCGAGCTTTTAAAATCTTCATCGCCTCGCGCGGCTGCTTCGAAATCGAAATAGAAGGTGGGCAGGCTAATGACACCAATTTTATAGTCCTGATCGGCATAGCTAAGTTCCAATACTTCTTTCTTCGCTGACTGATCTTCAAGCTTAACGGTATCTCGCGTGATACTGATCGTGCGTGCACTGCTTTCGGAAACGGCGTCCACAGGGATGACACTGAGGCGGACCACTGTGTCCTTTTCGCCACGGATTTGCGCGACAACGTCATCTAGCCTCATGCCTACGACATCTTGTATTTCGCCGTCGACGCCTTGGCCGATTCCTATAATTCGATCACCTTGTTGGAGCTCATCGGCGCGTTCTGCAGGGCCACCTTTTATGAGCTCGACGACTTTTGTGTATTCGTCTTCGGTGGTCAGCTGTGCGCCAATTCCCTGCAAAGAGAGAGAAAGACCCATATTGAAGTTTTCAGAATCTCTTGGCGAAAAATACGAGGTGTGTGGATCGACTGTCGCGGCTACTTTAGACAGGTAAGTTTGAAACACATCTTTGCCATTGGTCTTGAGAACTTGGCTGAGTTGGTTGCGGTAACGCTTGCTGAGTTTTTCAACGATTTCCTCTTCATCATCACCGGTCAGTCTAAGGCTAAGCACGCTATTTTTAATACGCTTGCGCCAGACCTCATCGAGCTCGGCAGTAGTCGCGGCGAATGGCTCGTTCTCTCTATCGAGCAGTAAATACTCATCGATAGTGAAATCCATTTGCGGTACGGCGTTCTCAATTCTGTCGATAGAGTAAATCAGTCTTTCAATAACGCGCTTATGGTAGAGATTGTATATTTCGAACCCAGGCTCGACATTGCCCGCCGATAAGCTGTTATCTAGCGTGTACCGATAGCGCGCGATTTTTTGCACGTCTTCGGCGAGGAAATAAAGTTTAGATCCATCTAGCGCGTCCAGATACTGATCGAAAAGCAGCGAAGAAAAGTTGTCATTAATCTCGATCGACGCATAATGTTTCGTCTTTAACTGCTCCAGCAACTCCAGCGCAGTCTCGCCGTAGATAGGCTCGCTGGCGAGTTCGCTGAAGAGAGACTCAAGGACGAGGGGAGAGTTAGGCTCTGTGACATCGGAGGCTGTCGCCTGCGTTGTCCCCAGGGCGCTCAACAGGCCGATGGCTAAAAAGGTTTTTGAGAAGTTGATCATGATTCTCCAATACTTTGAATTCTTTCTTGTTGGCGCTAGCCAGACTGTAATGCCGTTTGACTGTGTCTGCTCGTTACAAGAGTTGATACGTACATCCGAGGCGTGTGGCTCAACATTCAGCACGTTAAAGCCCACAATCGATACCCAAGACTAGATGAAATCGAAAGGATTTAGAAGTGACACCTAGTGCTTGTCTTTATATTGACAGATTTGGTTGTCGACAGCCTTCGGCACTTGCTGATGAGTACCCGCGCTATTTGATAACCTTTGAGCGCGCGGATGCATGCCTCTCGGCTCTCTCAACATCGATGTATCGGTCGGTTATTGCACTTGAGCCGTGGCCTGCATCGTCGCGCACATGCTCTCGTGGGCGGTGTTTTACGTCTTCCGATATGCCGGTGTGCCGCAGCCAGTGAACCGTTGCGTCGGCAAGGCGATCGGCGTCATCGCTGAATCCATCTCGGCGCATTGCCGTTGCTGCGTTGTCAAAACACGTTTGCACTATTGAGCGTATTTGCCTTGTGCTGCTTATCCCGCCTTTCCCACGTGTTTTGTGGATTAGACACGTCGCTTCGCCGGACGAGGGCAATGCTGAGAGCCCGCGCGATTTTCTGTAGCGTTTAAGCGCCTCGAGCATCGCATCGCTAACCGATACCTCCCGTTCCTTGTTGCCTTTGCCGACGGTCAAAAACCACCAGTTGCCCTCAGTATCTGGTTGGAAGTGCCCCATCTGTGGTTCCCAGCGCGGAGTAACGACTAATTCTGAAATGCGTAAATACAGGGCAAAGAGGGCCTGCATGATAAAAAGCGAGCGTTCATGCACGAGCGGGTCTTCGCTCGCCATTTTTTCTGTAACACTGAGGGTGTAGTCCCACTGCAGGGGCGATAAGCGGCGCACTTTGCTTTGGCCTTGGTGCTTGCGAACAAATTTGCTTTTCTGGCGCAGCTGGGCAATAGGATTTGACTTAATATATTCCTCTTGAATCAGATAGTTAAAGAAGCTACTTAATACACCGAGTAAAGATTGCAGTGAGGACTGAGAGAGCGTGTATTCGCCGCCGTCGATCACTGTTGTGCTGGTATACGGGCGCCATTCTGGGTTGGGACGACGCTCACCCATGGAGAGGATGAACCGAGGCGCATTAACCGGCGAGATCCATGATTTTGGGGGCGAGCGCGAGAAATCGATAAATTCTTCGATATGCTCGCGTCCAACCGATATCAATGAATCATGGCGAACTATCCAGCACCAGTGTAAAAAATGCTCGATTTCGCGGCGGTAGGTATTAAACGTGTCAGGGCTGCCACGATAGCTGAAGATAAACTCGCTCGCATACTGATAATCATCTACAGCGTTCTCCGGCGTGGCGACAGGTAAGTGATCGACGGACTTTACCCGGTTTTTATACGGGTTTTGCATTGCCTCTAAAGTATCGAAGAAGGCAGGAGGGCACGTAGGTGTTTTGGCCATAGTTGTGTCAGTAACATAAAGAAAAGAGATAGAACCGCTTGATAGGCTATCGGGTTATCTTACGCTTTCTTGAAGAGCAGCCGTCGAAAGCTTGCAGGGACGACGGGCCATTCCCATGGGGCGCAGGGCATATGTCGTCTAGCTCTACACTATTTCCGGTAATCTTTATTACCGGAAATAGTGGAACGATAGCGAATTAGCACAAGGTAAGCAAAGTTATTAGCGAGTCAGTGTCATTTAAGAATAAAATGACGTTATGCAAAATGACCTATTTAGTGCGCTTAATGACCCCGAGGAAAAAATCAAAGAATTGCCTGATTTAGTCGATTGGGTGTCTCGCGCGCCGACAGCCGTTAGTCACGCTCTCGGGGATAATCTCATTGTCGAATATACGAACCTATTCGACGCCTCGTTATCGCTCCGAGCCTTCGATGCGATCGATGCGACCACGCAGTGGCGCCAAGATCAGATACGCATCGCAGGCAGAACAATCCCTGTGCCGCGGCTTCAATGCTGGATGGGCGCCGAGCATTGCCGCTACGCCTACTCAAATATTAGTCTAGAACCCATGCCGTGGACGCATGAAATGAGCAGTATCCGTGATTTGGTGAACCAGGTAACAGGCGCTGCGTTTAACTGTGTGCTCATTAATAAATACCGGTCAGGCGAGGACAGTGTGTCTTGGCACGCCGACGACGAACCGGAGCTCGGCCCCTCTCCGCGAATTGCCTCTTTAAGTCTCGGCGCCACACGGCGCTTTCAGTTGAAACGTAAAGTCTCGCCCGAGATGACGTCGGCAGCACGAAGCGAAAGAGTGGTCATAGCCCTAAACAGTGGCAGTTTGCTTGTTATGGAGCCTGGCGTTCAAGAAAACTGGGTTCATCAAGTTGCCAAAACAAAAATACCTGTGGGGCCTCGTATCAATCTCACCTTTAGAACTATAGAAGATAATCGATAATGGCAGCGAAGAAGTTAGACCGCTTCGATGTTGTTATTATTGGCGGAGGGGTTGTCGGGCTGGCGGTAGCCTATCAGCTATCAAAAAGCCCAGCATTTGTCGGAAAAAGTATCGTTATTCTAGAGCGTGAAAAAGGCTTTGGGATGCAGACGAGCAGCCGCAATAGCGAGGTCATTCACGCGGGTATTTACTACGATGCCCAGAGTCTAAAAGCCGAACTTTGCCTCCATGGACGGGAGCTGCTCTACGACTACTGTCGTCGATTCGAGATTCCTCATTCGAGGATAGGTAAACTAATCGTGGCGCAGTCGGGCCAAGACACAGCACTTGAGGCGCTAGAAGAAAAGGCACGCACAAATGGCGTGACTAATCTTAGGATGATTGATCGTGCGTTGCTTACTCGCATCGAACCAGCCGTGGCGGCTAGCTCCGCCCTCTTCTCTCCCTCGACCGGCATTATCGATAGTCACTCATATATGCGGAGCTTGCTAGATAATGCTGAGCGCCATGGCGTAATCTTTTCCCATTCCACCAGCGTGGAGTCTGTTATGCCAGAAGAGCGTGGCTTTCTCCTGTCGACTATTGTCGATGACGGGCGTGTGCGACAGCTCTATGCGCTGCGAGCGAATACGCTGATAAATTGCGCGGGATTAGATGCACAGCATTTAGCAACGATGGTTATCGAGGAGTATACCTCTGCAGCCGATGATCAAAACCTCAGTGAAATTTTTGGCGTGCCTGAACAAGTTTTAAGCAAAGGCAGTTACTTCGATTACACAGGCGCCAACCCGTTCAGCCACCTCATTTATCCGCTTCCCGATAGTGGACATGATGCGCTAGGCATTCATGCCACAATTGATTTGAGTGGTGCGCTCAGATTCGGGCCTGACGCGGAGTGGTGCGAAAACATTGATTATTCCGTGGATCCGTCGAAAGCGGCACTGTTCGCCAAGTCGGTGCAGCAGTATTTTCCTGCGCTCGATCCGGCTAAATTAAAACCAGGCTATTCGGGTATAAGAACAAAGCTGAAAACCGCCGCTGGTGCACCATCGGACTTTATTATTCGAAGCGAAAAAGCGTCAGGCTTACCGGGACTTGTGAACTTGTTCGGCATAGAATCGCCGGGCCTGACCTCGAGCTTGGCGATAGCTGAGCGCGTCGAAAGCTTGCTAGCCGAAACTACTTAAGCGCGCGGCTGGTCAGCCAGCACAGCGACTCTAAAAGTAGCTTGGTGTTAGGGTTGGTTGGAGAGCCGATCTGGCGGCGCGCTTTCTCGATTTCGTCGTAGAGCCGCACCAGCCTATTACCCAGCAGCGCCCTCCTCCTCGTGTTCTCGTCTGCGTCGACAGCGCTAATTTGCGCAATAAACTGTGCCCACGTCGCATTCGACACCAGTCCGCCAAGCACCGCAGTATCGATAGCGCCATCGTCCGCTTGCTGGTTTGTGTCGAGCATAAGCTTCGCATAGTGCGCTGTCGTGCTGAGAATCTGCTCTATGGCTGTGATCGGTTCGGCCAACATCAACGACGCTAAGAGGCTTTCGGGAGTGGCTATACCGGTAAGGCAGGCGACAAACGCGCGCTCTAATGCTTGCCGACTAGGCAGGCTTTCATCGGTAAGCATGGCCATCGCTAGCAGTGGGCTGCCGCCCGCCGCTTTCAGGCAGCTGGTGGCGAGCGCCTCATCGAATTCTCCTCCACATAGCTTACGCATCCACTCGAGACTCACCTCAAGCGCGGGGATTGGGAGGGTTATGCGCTGACACCGCGAACGGATCGTCGGGCTCAGCAGGCCAGGCGAGTCGGTAACTAAAAAGAGATAGGTCGACTCGTGGGGCTCTTCAAGTGTCTTTAACAAGGCGTTTGATGCACTACTATTCATTTTATGTGCGGAAGACAGCACAGCGACTCGTGCGCCGCCTGCGTGGCTTGAGACATGCACGTAGTCACTCAGTTTACGGATGAGGTCCACAGTAAGCGCTTTGCCTGGCTCTTTAGGGGCAAGGAGTAGTACGTCGGGGTGGTTGCCGGTGGCGTTCAGTCTACAGCCCTTGCACTCGCCGCAGGGGCCTTGGCCTTGGGGGTTTGGTGCTTCGCAAGTAAGAAACGCAGCAATCGCAATCGCGATCTGCTCTTTCCCCAACCCTCGTGCGCCGCTAATGATATAAGCATGCGCGAGCGTCCCGTCATTCTGGCTGCGTTGAAGTGACTCGAGCAAGTTCTGAAGCCAAGGAAATTCCCACGCGTTGGCGTTATTCACCGGAGATCCCCAAATAGGCTAATTTATTAGCGAGACTCGTCTCAAGGGTCTGTTTGACCTGTTCGAGAGATTGCCCCGCATCGATGACAAGGCAGCGCTCGGGATTAGCCGCAGCTATTGATAAATAAGCCGCCCGAACTTTCAGGAAAAAGGCCTGTGCCTCATTCTCGAAACGATCAAGTTCTCCCCGTTCGCGAGCGCGTGCAAGCCCCACTTCGGGATCGAGGTCTAATATGACTGTAAGGTCTGGTCTTAACTCACCTTGGACTAAGTCTTGGAGAGTCTCGATGGAGGCTAACGAAAGCCCGCGTCCGCCTCCTTGATAAGCGAAAGTGGCATCGGTAAAACGGTCGCAAAGCACCCAAAGACCCTTGTTCAACGCGGGTTGTATCACCTTTTCTAGGTGTTCAGCTCGCGCGGCAAAGACGAGAAGAAGTTCGGTTAATTCGCTCATCGACTCAATCGCAGGATCGAGTAATAGCTCACGTATTTTCTCTGCGATGACAGTACCGCCAGGTTCGCGTGTCTTTACGTACTCAATGCCTCGCGCGGATAGAAATGCTTCGATGTTGGCAATGTTAGTGCTTTTGCCCACGCCTTCGACGCCTTCGATGGTGATGAATTTACCTTTCACTGATGTCCCCATTAATTGCGTCTGTTTGCGGCGCAGAGTCGATAAGACCTGCGCGGTAAATTGCCACGGCTGCATTGTGTTCTTCAAGTGTTCTTGAGAAAACATGGCCGCCATTCGAATTCGAGACGAAATAGAAATAGCCATGAATCTCGGGATTTAACACCGCGGTGAGCGCTGAATCGCTGACAAGTGCGATAGGTGTAGGTGGCAATCCCTCAATTCGGTAAGTGTTGTAGGGTGTCTCTTCGCGTAACTGCTCTCTGGTCAGTCTTCCAGTATAACGATCGCCTAGCCCGTAAATAGTCGTCGGATCCGATTGTAACCTCATGCCGGATTTTAGTCGGTTATAAAAAACGCCAGCAATTCTCGAGCGCTCTTCAGCAATCCCTGTTTCTTTTTCGACAATCGAGGCAAGAATCAATGCCTCATAAGCTGAATTAAGCGGCAAGTCCTGCGACCGATGATTCCAATAGTCCGCTAATTTTTCGGCGAGTTGTTTTTGTGCTCTCTGCAACAGATCTAAGTCGGTATCGCCTCGAACATAACGAAAGGTATTCGCGTCAAAAAGTCCTTCCGCACTGTTTATGCCCGGCTGATGAAAGGCGATGAGCCCGGGATCATCGATACCGTTCAGCGTTTTTATGAGCCCTGGGCTGGCGGCGAGTGCCTCGAGGCAGCGCTCAAGCGTCCACCCTTCGACAAAAGTGATTTGATAGCTTTTTACTCTGCCTGCAACGAGGTCGCCCAGCACGTCTGACGCTGACTTGCCTTGGGGAAACTCATACTCTCCACTTTTTAGAAGTGATCGCTCTCCCCTAATGAGAGCCAGTATCTCGAAGGACCAGCGCTGAACGAATCACCCCTGCCTCTTCAAGGTTCGCGGCAATCGCTTTGAAGGAGCTACCACGGGCTATCGGTAACAGTGTTGGATCGCTTTTAGCAGAAGGAAGATAGGAAGGCGGCGATAACAGGTAAACTGCGGCTGCACACAGAAGCAAAAAGCCTAGTAGCACAGCCGCCGTAATTTGCCGCCAAAGCGGACGCAATTAGCCGGCCCTCATGTGTACTGCGCAAAGATCAGGCTGCCGTTTGTCCCACCAAAGCCAAACGAATTACTCAGCGCATATTTGAGCGTTGCGTCGCGCGCGGTATGCGGTACGTAGTCTAGGTCGCAGCCTTCGTCAGGTGTGTCTAAGTTGATTGTCGGGGTGAGAATCTGATTTTTGAGCGACAGGACTGTGACAATCGCTTCAGCTGCGCCTGATGCACCAAGTAAATGACCGATCATCGATTTGCTGGAGCTTACTGCGAGTGCCGCAGAATGTGCGCCAAAGACACTTTTTATCGCTTGGGTCTCGGCTATATCGCCGGCGAGAGTCGATGTTCCGTGCGCGTTAACATAGTCGATCTGGCTTGGATCTAATTCTGCGCTGAGTAACGCATTGCGCATGCACAACGCCGCACCGCGCCCGCCTTCTGAGGGCGATGTCATGTGATAGGCATCCCCGCTCATGCCAAACCCAACGAGTTCGGCATAAATTTTTGCGCCTCTTGCCTTTGCGTGTTCTAGCTCCTCTAGCATGATGGCTCCAGCGCCGTCGCTGAGTACGAATCCGTCGCGGTCTTTGTCCCAAGGCCTGCTGGCTTTTGAGGGCTCGTCGTTGCGTGTAGATAGCGCACGGGCGGCGCAGAATCCAGCGAGGCCTGTGGGCGACGTCGCCATTTCAGAGCCGCCGGCGAGCATGATGTCTGCTTGATTATTCTGGATCATGTTGGCCGCGAGACCAATATTGTGCGTCCCCGTGGTACACGCGGTCGTTACCGCAATGTTAGGGCCTTGGAGATTGAAGCGGATCGAGAGATTGCCCGAAATCATGTTTGCTATCGAACCGGGGACGAAAAAGGGCGAGACTTTGCGTGGCCCTGATGAATCGATTAGCAATGACGTAGCCTCGATCATATTGATGCCACCGATACCCGAGCCAACGGCCACACCAAACCGTTCAGGATTAAAGGACGTGTCACCTAAACCTGAATCGTCAAAAGCCTGCACTCCCGCCGCGATGCCGTAGTGCATGAAAATATCCATGCGCCTGGCATCCTTTTTAGGAATGTAACGGTCGCAGTCGAAGTCTTTTATTGAGCCGCCAAAGTGAGTAGTAAACTCGCTCGTATCAATCTGAGTCAGCACACCGATTCCGCTTTTGCCGGCCTTCATCGCTTCCCAAGAAGACCCCACATCGTTTCCGACCGGGCTAACAAGCCCAAGTCCAGTTACCACAACGCGTCTTTTACTCATCGGTTGGCTCCTAAAGTAATAACATCAGAAACACAAAAGCTACTCGAGATTTCTCTGGAGTAGCTTCGTGGACACTAAGTCGCTCGCGCGATACTTAGAGATTGGCGTTGATATAATCGCAAGCCAATTGAACAGTCGTGATTTTTTCTGCTTCTTCGTCAGGAATCTCTGTCTCGAACTCTTCTTCAAGAGCCATAACTAGTTCGACAGTATCTAGAGAGTCTGCGCCTAGATCATCAACGAATGATGCTGTTGCTTTAACTTCGTCTTCTTTAACGCCCAACTGCTCGCAGACGATCTTTTTTACTCTCTCTTCGATGCTACTCATATTTATATTAGCTCCTAAAACTGTCTCTTGTACGGTTTTTGACTGCCTTGACAGGATAAAATCCTATGCAATTTCTTATTGGCGACTACGGTGAAGCGTGCTTCGGGCTCTTTATATTAAGAAGCCTCAAAACCTCGCCTGTTTAGGGTTGCCTTGCTAAGCAGTGGGCTAACCGTCTAAATTGGAGTGCAAGTTTACCCCTATTTCGAGTCGATGTAATGCCTAAATTTGAATTTACCTACTGTCTAAAAATCTACTAATAAACTCATGATGTTAGCGCTAGCGCATTGGCTAAATTCAGCGTGTCAAGCAAACTAATTCATGTACATTCCGCCGTTAACTTGGAGAGTTTCGCCGGTGATGTAAGCGCCTTTTTCGGAAGCGAGAAAGGCAACAACACTTGCAATTTCCTCAGGCTGACCGAGTCGCGCTAGAGGAATCTGAGAAATAAGTGCAGAGGCCTGCGCTTCCGGTAACGCGTTGGTCATATCTGTCTGAATAAACCCTGGGGCAACTGCGTTTACCGTTATCCCACGCGAACCTACTTCTTTCGCCAGCGCGCGAGTAAATCCCTCGACGCCCGCCTTTGACGCTGCATAGTTTGTTTGGCCTGCATTACCACTCGCACCAACGACAGAACTAATATTAATAATTCGGCCCCAGCGCGCCTTGGTCATTGCTTTAACGCCTACCTTGCACACTCGAAACATCGATCCGAGGTTAGTATCGATTACCGATGACCATTCATCGCCCTTCATGCGCATCAACAAATTATCCGCTGTGATGCCTGCGTTGTTAACAATAACCAGCGGGGCGGCATGGTCTGCAAGTATCGACGCGAATAGTGCCGCTACTGACTCGTCGTTAGAGACGTCGGCAGAGAAGCCTTTTCCTTCGAAGCCTGCTGCGGCGAGATAGTCCGAAATCGCTGCGCTTCCGGCCTCAGTGGTTGCGGTGCCAATGACGAAAAAGCCAGCTTGAGCGAGTTCTATAGCAATCGCTTTACCAATGCCTCGGCTAGCGCCCGTGACTAGTGCAATTTTTTTGGTGTCAGTCATGTCAATCCCTTACCTGTGGGCGAGTGAGATCGCCGCTTAATTAAAGCTGTTTAGCGCGGCAATTGGGCTACCGCTGAGTCGAAATCGAGCGGGTCTTCTGAACCCATACAAATGATGTCGCTATCGATGCGCTTAATTAGCCCGCAAAGCACTTTGCCGGGCCCGCATTCGACCAACCGCGACGCGCCAAATTCTGCGATCGCACCGACCGAATCGACCCACTGCACTGGCAGGTAGAGCTGGCTAATCAAATTCGCCTTGATCTGAGCGGGATCCGATACAATCGCTGCGGTTGAATTTTGAACGACGGCAATCTTAGGCTTAGAGAATTTAATCGCTTCAAGGTCTAACGCGAGTTCCTCTGCTGCGGGGCGCATTAACTCGCAATGCGAGGGAACACTGACATTGAGCGGCAGTGCTCGTTTGGCGCCCGCCTCTTTGCACGCAGCCATCGCACGCTCAACGGCAGCGGCGTGCCCTGCTATCACTGTTTGTCCTTTGGAATTGAAGTTGGCGGGAGACACGATCTCACCCTGCGCAACTGCGTCGCAAGCGCGCACAATGGCGTCATCGTCGAGACCAACAATTGCAGCCATTTTACCAGTGCCAGGCGGCACGGCATTTTGCATATAGAGCCCGCGCCTGTTGACGAGTTTTAAGGCATCTTTAAGCCCGATAGCCTCTGCGCAGACGAGGGCTGAGTATTCGCCCAAGCTGTGACCGGCTAGAATAGTAGGCCGAGCACCGCCCGCCTCCTGCCATGCCTGCCAAATAGCCACGGATGCCGCTAGGAGCAGCGGCTGGGTGATGTCGGTTCGATCGAGTAAATTCTCCGAATCGACCTGAGCTATTTCCCAGGCATCGCGCTGCAGAACCTCGGAAGCTATGTCGAACGTCGCTTTTATACTGGGGTGTTTCTCAGATAGCTCGTTAAGCATACCCAGTTTCTGGGAACCTTGACCTGGAAATACGAAGCCAAATTTACTCACAGTAAACTTCTCCTTATTGTCTATTTGCCTAATTTCGACGCCTTAAGCGGCAGAAGCTATCGCTTCTCGAATCAGCGAGGGAATGGCATCTCGTTGCTCGTTATACGCCTGATTTATCGCACAGCTAAACCCAAAAATATCGGCGTTACCATGACTTTTCACTATGTTTCCTTGCAGTCCAAGAAGTGTAGCGCCATTAAATCGCTGCGGATTAAGACGTGAATAAACAGCCCTAATACTCGCCTCTTCGCTGACTGTAATATTGCTGATAATCTGACTGATAAGTGCGTTGACTGCGCCTGCGCTTGCTTTAATCATCACATTGCCGACAAAGCCGTCGCAAACGATCACCTCTGCATGGCCTTCGAACACGGCGTTGGCCTCCACAAAACCCGAAAAATTGATCGTCTCTTGTGTTTCGAGCAATCTCGCGGTCTCTTGGACATCGGCAGTGCCCTTATACTCTTCGGCGCCTACATTGAGTAAAGCGACCCGCGGCGCGCAGCCAAACTGCTTCTGCGCAAGCACTGACCCCATTATAGCAAACTGTTCGAGTTGCCGCGGGGAACAGGCCAAATTCGCTCCCACATCAAGCAGCAGTGCTTTGCTGTTAATGTCAGGAAGCGTGGCGACGATAGCGGGAAGCTCAACACCCTCGACTGTTTTGAGTAGATGGCGACCGAGCAAGAGTAATGCGCCTGTGTTGCCGGCGCTAACCACCGCCGACGCCTGCCCCTGCTGATGAATCTCAACACAGCGATAGAGAGACGAATCACGTCCTGAGCGAAGTATGGAAGCGGGCTTGTCGGTGTCTAGGAAGGTTTTGGGGGTATGAACAATATCATAGCGGCCAGAGAAGGCCTCTAGGGTTGGTGCAGAAGAACGTATTTCACGTTCATCTCCGACCAGAATCACTGACAGCATCGGATTCTGCTGAAGAGCAAGAAGAGTGGCGGCAACCGTCGTGCTAGGCCCGCCCTCTCCTCCCATAGCGTCTATCGCTATGCACTTACTCGAATTCAAGGCTACTCTGTGCCGAGATCCAGTACTTTCTTCCCTTTGTAGAAGCCATCGTCAGTAATGTGATGGCGGCGATGTATTTCGCCAGTTGTCTTATCAGTGGACAGCGTTGGGCCAGTGAGCGCATCGTGTGTGCGGCGCTTGCCTCTGCGTGAACGCGTTACTTTGCTCTTTTGAACTGCCATGTCTTTCTCCTAGTAAAATTCTGTATTCACACGTCTTGCGACTATTTCTTAAGTTCTTTCAAAATGGCGAAGGGACTCGGATCCTGCTTCGCAGCGAGTGCGCCATTAGCCCTTGGGGCCGGTAACTCAATCTGACACTCTTTTTCATCATGATACGCCGCTAAGGGCATACTCAACAGTAACTGTTCTTCGACTATTTGTGCCGGATTTAATCGGTACTCGGCCTCGATCCAAGGATCTATGCCGTTGTCGAGCTTCTCTGCTGCTTCTTCGTCCTGCACGAGTGCGAGTCTTATGTCGTCCGCTAGCGTCAATTCTAAAGGTTTTAGGCAACGCTGACAGGCTACTGATACCTGTGCATCGACATTTCCTTCGATCATCCGACGTCCGCGGTCGCCAATTGAGAAGCGCAATTCAGCGTTTACTGAAAAAACACCTTCTACCAGCAGACTTGGCAGGCGATCAAATTTCTCTTTACCCAGTTCACCTGAGAAATTCCCCTTCTGCGAGAACACCTTACGTGCATCGACGTAGTGAGGGAATGGTTCAAAAGGTGCGCTGTCATTCATAGGCGCGCAATAATAGGCGTCTAGGGCCCTACTGTCAAAGGATTCCTGCCGAGACGTGTCAGATCCACGGCGACTATCTAATTGTAAAACCTAACGATTTTAGAGCGCTTCGAGCAGGCGTAAGAACTGCTGATCGAGCGGCGCAACGACTTCGATGCGCTTGCCCAGTTTTAGGTCATCAAATGACAGTTTCTCAGCGTGCAGGCAGAGGCTAGTAATTCTCTTCAGCGCCGGCGCTATCTCGCGTGCTGTGTACTTGTCGTCGCCTACAATGGCGTGTCCAACGAACTGACAATGCACCCTAATCTGGTGGGTGCGCCCCGTTTCAGGGGCCGCACGCACCAGTGTGGCATCGGCGAAGCGCTGCTCTGCCGTAAACCGCGTGAGCGCAGGCTTGCCCTCATCCGAAACCCGCACGATGCGTTCGTTTTCGCCAAGGGCGTCTTTAAGAAGCGGAGCTTCTACTTTGCTTACGCCGCTCGGCCAGGAGCCGTGTACCAGGGCGAGATAGTCTTTTTCCACAGTCTTTGCACGAAACTGATCTTGCGCGGATTTGAGAAACGAGGCGTTCTTGGCAATCAGCAAGCAACCAGAGGTTTCGCGGTCTAATCTGTGGGCTAGTTCGGCTTGCGCCCAGTCGGTGGAGACCTGCCTAACGGCTTCAATCAGGCCAAGACGAATACCCGTGCCTCCGTGAACAGCCATCCCGCTTGGCTTATCTATAACGAGATAATCGTCTGTTTCGAGCAGGACGAGATTCAACAGGCGCGATCTCAATGAAGCGCTCAGCTCTCCAGGCTCTTGCACATTAGCGCCACTAAACGGCGGCACTCTTACTTCGTCGCCTAGCATGAGCTTATGGTCGGGTTTACAGCGCTTCTTATTTATCCTTACATCGCCGCGCCTGATAATCCGATAAACATGCGTACGCGGCACGCCCTTTAGCTCACGCATTAAAAAATTGTCAATGCGCTGGCCTTCATGTCCTTCGCTAACTTTTACATGCTGAACGCCACTGCCCCCGTTCGCTGTGCCGCGCTCGCTTGAATCGCGCAATGGATTATTGGCATCTCGCTTCTCTATCTGGCTGTCAGAGGCGGGGGCGCTAGGAAGATCGGTCATGCCGTAGGGTTCTCTTGGAAGAGTTCTGTAAGTAGTATTCTTTAGGTGGTGCCGTTGCTAAATTACAGCAGCGGATTAAACGCTTATCATCGAGCATAGTTTACACGAAATCGGTCCCTACTTTGTTGTACAATCTTTCGCCTAATTTACCTCGAGGTTCACGAGGTCCGTGTGCGAGCCCGCCGAGCGGTCGTCGTCCCTCTCTATTTATAATTAAGCGATACTAATGCATACACTGAAACGCACCCTCACCGATTTTATTGGCGCCGAACTAGCGACCCTCACTGGTCTCGACGAGGTTAATCCCAATGTAATTACCGCCTCTAAGCCGGAGTTCGGCGACTATCAGGCAAACGGGGTCATGGGCCTAGCCAAAAGGCTGGGTCGTAACCCGCGCGAGCTTGGCACCGAGCTATTGGCTCGGTTAAACGCGGCTGCAAACCCCCTGGTCTCGCACTACGAGCTTGCAGGGCCGGGTTTTATCAACATCCATCTTGCTGGCGACGCCCTCCGCGATCGCGCAAACCAGTTGCTTGTTGAACCGAGTTTATTGGTTTTGCCGACTGAGTCTCCGCAAACTATCGTTGTCGACTATTCGTCACCCAATCTTGCGAAAGAGATGCACGTAGGCCACCTCCGAGGCACGATTATTGGCGACAGCATTGCTCGAATCCTTGAAAGACAGGGCAATCGCGTCATTCGGCAGAACCATGTAGGTGACTGGGGCACGCAATTCGGCATGTTGATCACCTTTATGCGCGAGTCTTCTGCCGAGGCAGGCATGGCGCTTGCAGACCTCGAAGGCTTCTACCGCGCGGCTAAACAGCGCTTCGATGCAGACAGCGAATTTGCCGACCGTGCGCGCGAAAGCGTGGTTAAGCTTCAGGGTGGCGATCCGGAGTATCTGGAAGCCTGGCAGGCGTTTATTTCGACCTCACTGACACATTGCCAGGCGGTATACGACAAACTCAATGTCACCTTGTCGATGACCGATCTTAAGGCCGAGAGTTTCTATAATCCGCAGCTCGAAGGCGTCGTAATGCGCTTAGAGAATACTGGTCTACTCAAGGATTCGGACGGCGCACGCTGTGTCTTCCTCGATGAATTTGTCGGGAAGGACGGAGAGCCGCTGCCAGTGATTATCCAGAAAACTGACGGCGGTTATCTTTATGCAACAACCGACTTAGCTGCTGTCGACTACCGCTGTCATGAGCTAAAAGCTGACCGTGCGCTCTATGTTGTCGATGCCCGCCAATCGCTGCACTTTCAACAGGTGTTTGCAGTAGCCACTGCTGCAGGCTTCAGCAACGAGGCTATAAGCCTAGAGCACATATCGTATGGCACGATGATGGGAAGCGACGGTAAGCCCTTCAAAACGCGCTCAGGAGACGTTGTGAAGCTTGTCGACCTTCTGGATGAGGCGGTTACGCGAGCCTTCGATCTTGTCAGCTCAAAGAACCCGGATCTCGAGGAGACAGAGCGTAGGCATATCGCGCAAGCCGTAGGCATTGCGGCGGTGAAATACGCCGACCTGTCGAAGAATCGTACCAGCGACTACCTATTTGACTGGTCGTCAATGCTTAGCTTTGAGGGCAACACGGCGCCCTATCTTATGTACGCGTATGCGCGGATAAAAACGCTACTTGCCAAGCAAGCGGTCGATACCGACGGTAATATCAGGTTTCCAGAATCAGTAGCGCTTGCCCCTGAAGAGAAAGCGCTATTGCTTAAATCGCTGCAACTGGCAGAGACTATCGACGCCGTTGCACAAGACTGCTTTCCAAATACACTGAGCAACTATTTGTATGAGTTGTCAGCCTCTTTCATGCGTTTTTATGAGGCTTGCCCAATTCAAGGCACGGATGCCGCAACTCGCGCTAATCGCCTCAGCCTCTGCATCCTTGCTTCAGAAGCGCTGAAGCAAGGATTAGACCTACTCGGTATCGAGACACTCGAGCGTATGTAACGACGTTAGCCAAGAGAGAGCAGCAGTTTGTTTAGGCGCGCCGAGAATTCCGCAGGATCTTCTAGCTGTGATCCTTCGGCAAGTGTTGCTTGCGCGAACAAGATCTCGGCAATGTCGGCGAAACGCTCTTCGTCTTGCTCAGAATCAAGTTTCTTCACGAGCAAATGCTCTGGGTTCATTTCGAAGATAGGTTTCACCTCCGGTACCTCTTGTCCCGAAGCCTCCATAATTTTTCGCATCTGCAGCCCCATATCGTGATCGTCTACAGCAAGACACGCCGGCGAATCGATCAATCTATGGCTGAGCCTAACCGACTTGACCTTGCCCTCTAGAACAGCAGTAACGCGGCCAACTAGTCCTTCGAGCTTTTTCTCAACCTCCTCCTGTTCCTTTTTGTCGTCTTCGTCTTCGAGCTTGCCAAGATCGAGTTCACCGCGCGATACGTCTTGGAGTTGCTTGCCATCGAAATCACGTAAATGGCTAACGAGCCACTCGTCGATTCGGTCGCATAGAAGCAGCACTTCTATACCTTTCTTACGGAAAATCTCAAGATGCGGGCTATTGCGAGCTGCCTTAGCCGACTCGGCAACTAAGAAATATATTTTCTCCTGGCCTTCCTGCATGCGGCTAACATAGTCCTCTAGGCTCTGATCCTGAGCATCGCCATCGGATTGCGTACTGTTGAACTGAAGTAGTTTTGCGACGCGCTCTTTATTGGCGAAGTCTTCCGCAGGGCCCTCTTTGAGAACCAAGCCAAACTCTTTCCAAAACTGCGCATAGGCTTCGGGTTCGCTTTTCTTCAACTTTTCGAGCATATCTAGTGCTCGCTTCGTTAGTGCAGAGCGCATCGAATCGACAACAGGATCTTGTTGCAGAATTTCGCGTGACACATTGAGAGAGATGTCATTCGAATCAACCACGCCCTTAATGAAGCGCAAATAAAGAGGAAGGAACTGCTCGGCTTCATCCATGATAAAGACGCGCTGAACATAGAGTTTCAGACCGCGTGCAGCGTCTCGGTTCCAAAGGTCGTAGGGCGCGCGGCCAGGAATGTAGAGCAGACTCGTGTATTCTAACTTGCCCTCGACGCGATTGTGACTCCAGTTGAGCGGGTCTTCGTATTCGTGTGTGACGAGTTTGTAGAACTCTTTATATTCGTCCTCTTTAACGTCTTTGCGTGAACGGGTCCAAAGCGCTTGAGCGGCATTGATAGCCTCATACTCAACTTCGACCTTAGGACTTGCTTCTCCGTCCTCTGCGTCGTTTTCGGTTTCTGCCG
>LICD01000008.1 GCA_001438145.1 OM182 bacterium BACL3 MAG-120619-bin3
CTAAGCCCAGCCCCTGCACATCGACGCTTTACATTGACGCTTTACATTGACGCTTCACATTGGCGCTTCACATTGGCACTACACGGCAATAAGCGCGGCAACCTCAATCGACTCGTCGGCTAAGCGCAAGGCAGTGACCGCTGCGCGGTCTTTGACTAGTTTTTTCGCCAACATAAATTCCTTCGGTCGCCCAACGCAGTCAGCAGCGATGACCACACCGTCTTTTAAGTAAAATAGCGCAAAGCCGTTTTCACTCCCGACCTCGGGCGTGCCGCGAATGGCAAGCTCATCGAAGCCATCGCTCAAACCGACCATTTGCAGTTTAATCTCATACTGATCTGACCAGAACCAAGGCACCGCGTCGTAGGCGATTACCTTGCCGCAAATATTCGCTGCGGCCACGCGCGACTGATCCGTGGCATTCTGAACTGACTCGAGCAGCAGTGGACGGCGATAGAGCGCACTCGGATGCCGAGCACAGTCGCCTGCCGCGTAAATATTCGCATCGGTTGTTTGGGCATTTTCATCAACCAGCACGCCGCGGTCGGTGGCGAGCCCAGCCTCTTCACACAGGCCAACGTTGGGAATTACACCAATTCCGGCGATAACAAAGTCAGCCTCATACTCCGAACCGTCTGCGCAAACAACAGACTCCACCGAGCCGTGACCCCGTAATTCGCTGACCATCGTATTGGCAACGATCGTCACTCCCCTACTGGTATGAAGCTGTGTCATATACGCTGACATTACTTCGCTTGTTACGCGCTCAAGAACGCGCTTCGCCGCCTCGATAACGGTCACCTCGAGTCCCATGCTGCATAAAACAGCAGCTGCCTCGAGCCCAATATACCCACCGCCCACGATGACTACCTTTCGATCCGGAGTCGCCAGCGGCCGGAATTTTTCGATATCGGCTGCATTGCGAATCGTGAACACATTATCGAATTTCTCGCTGCCGGGTAGCGTGCGCACAGTGGCGCCAGTGCAGATAGCAAGCTTGTCATACTGACGAGAACTGCCATCGGATAAGAGTACGGTTTTTGCGTCTCTGTCGAGTTTCTCTACGCGTGTGGAGAGCATCAATTCAACGTCATTATCAGCAAACAACTTTGCAGGCCGGAGACGGATCTCATCTAGCGTCTTTTTACCCGCGAGGAGTTCTTTAGACAACGGAGGACGATGGTAGGGCAACTCATCTTCTTCGCTGATGAGTAAAATCTTACCCTCCCATCCCTCTCGGCGGAGCTGCAGGGCTAAGGTCGTGCCGGCATGGCTCGCGCCGACAACGATACAGGTTTGCTCACTCATTTACTGACTCCTAAAATTAATACTTTATCGAGAGAAGACTGAGTTCAAAGCGACCAGTCAATCTCTCCTCTGCCTCGCTCACGCAGAAATTGATTGCATCGAGAAAAGGGCTTGCTGCCGAAGAAGCCTCGATACGAAGACAGCGGCGAAGGATGCGGACTCTCGATAACGAGATGCCTCGTCGCATCGATGAATTTTTTCTTACTTGCAGCAAACTTGCCCCAGAGAATAAACACACAAGGCCGAGAGTCTTTCGCGACCACCTGCATGATCAGATCCGTTAACTGTCCCCAGCCAAGCGTTTCATGAGAGCCTGCATCCCCCGCCCTCACCGTTAAAACACTATTCAGCAGCAATACTCCTCGATCCGCCCACTCGCTCAGATCGCCCACTACTGGCTCGAGGACATCTGTATCGTCTGCAAGTTCGCTAAAAATATTGCGCAGCGAGGGAGGTATTTTATGACCACGTCGCACGGAGAAACAAAGCCCGTGCGCCTGACCCCCGTGATACGGATCCTGGCCGAGTATTACGGTTTTAACCCGCGCCGGCGATGTTTTCACTAATGCCGAAAAAACTTCATTCAGGCCTGGGTAAATCAAATATCCCGCGTCAGATTCAGCTTTCAGACTGCGCTCGATCTTTGCCAGCAGAGCCACTACGCTCGCCTCGCTCTGCCCAGGCAATGCCGCAAGGCTCGCTAGCCATTCCTGCGGCATCGCCTCACTCAAACCATCATAAAAACCAAGAGTGCTCATCGCGCGCCCGAAGCGCTAGTCTTGCGCGTGCAGCGGACGCATGTGTGGAAACAACAGAACATCTTTAATCGATGCGCTATCGGTAAACAGCATGACGAGTCGGTCGATTCCAATACCCTCACCTGCCGTCGGTGGCATGCCGTATTCTAAGGCTCGAATATAGTCTTCGTCATAGTGCATAGCCTCGTTATCGCCCGAGTCCTTCTGCGCAACCTGCGCCCTGAAACGCTCGGCTTGGTCTTCGGAATCATTTAATTCAGAAAAACCGTTGGCCAATTCGCGTCGACCGATAATAAGTTCGAAACGATCGGTGATCTCTGGATTATCCTCATTGCGTCGCGCTAGCGGCGAAACCTCGATTGGGTATTCTGTAATGAAGGTAGGTTGATCGAGTTCGGCCTCGACTTTCTCTTCGAAAATCTCCATCAGAATCTTGCCCTTACCCCACGCCTTGTCGTAATGCACGTCGAAACTATCGGCAAGCGCCATAAGCGACTCTTTAGTTGCAAACGCAGCGTCGTCTGTAACACCGCAGTATTTCTTGATGGCGTCGACCACTGAGAGGCGCGCAAAAGGCTTTGAGAAATCGTATTCGGATCCCTGGTAGCGCACCATTGTTGTACCGAGAACCGTTTCGGCTATCGTTTTAAATAAATCTTCAGTGAGATCGATGAGATCCGTGTACTGCGCATAGGCCTGATAAAATTCGAGCATGGTGAACTCAGGATTATGACGTGTAGAAAGCCCTTCATTGCGAAAGTTGCGATTGAGTTCGAAGACGCGATCAAAGCCACCGACAACCAAACGCTTGAGATATAGCTCTGGAGCTACCCGTAAAAACATGTCTTGATCGAGTGCGTTGTGATGCGTGACAAAAGGTCTTGCCGTCGCGCCACCCGGAATTACCTGCATCATTGGCGTCTCGACCTCCATAAACTGATGCGCCTCGAAATAGTCACGTATGCAGCGTACGATTTTCGAGCGCATGGCGAATATTCGGCGCGACTCCTCGTTCACTATTAGGTCGACATAACGCTGGCGATAGCGCATTTCGGTATCAGTCAGTCCTTTAAACTTATCCGGCAGTGGCCTGAGCGACTTGGTTAAGAGGCGAAAACTCGCAACGCGGATTGTGAGCTCGTCTTTGCCTGTTTTAAACAGCTCGCCTTCGAGGCCTATGATGTCGCCAAGATCTAATGCCTTAAACTCCTCGACTAACTCTTCCGGGAGCGATTTATTGTTCATGTAAAGCTGCATCTGCGCAGCCCCGTCTTGAATCACAGTGAAAGGGCCGCGCATGCGAATTATGCGCCCAGCAACCGACACCTGAACCGCCTCGCTTGCGAGCGCCTCTTTGTCTTTTGCATCGTACTGCGCAATCAGTTTTTCTGAACTCGCCGTTGGCGTAAAGTCATTAGGAAACGCAATGCGCTTCTCGCGAATCGCAGAAAGTTTTTCGCGTCGTGCCGCGATTAACTTATTCTCATCATGGGCATCCACGTTAGCGTTGTCAGTCTGATCTGTAGTCATAGTTGCGTCTGTCTTATTGAGACCGGCATGTTGTCCGGTGTTATGAAAATTAGGTGTTGGTAGGCGTTTATAGCCCCATCTTGAGACTTGCTTCGATGAATTTGTCGAGACCACCATCGAGCACGGCACCGGTGTTGCTCACCTCGACGTTTGTGCGCAGATCTTTGATGCGTGACTGGTCGAGCACGTAAGAGCGAATCTGGCTTCCCCAGCCGATGTCTGCTTTAGACTCCTCTACATCTTTCGCTGCGTCTTTACGCTTAAGCTCTTCCATCTCGTAGAGCTTTGCTTTGAGCTGTTTGATCGCGGCGTCTTTATTCTTGTGCTGCGAGCGCTGGCTTTGGCACTGAACCACAATGCCGCTCGGCTCATGCGTTAGGCGCACGGCGGAATCTGTTTTGTTCACGTGCTGACCGCCTGCGCCGCTCGAGCGATAGGTGTCTACGCGCACTTTAGACATATCGAGTTCCACTTCGATATCGTCGTCGATTTCGGGCGCTATAAATACCGAGGCAAACGAGGTGTGTCGACGACTTCCTGAGTCGAAAGGGGATTTTCGTACAAGTCGATGCACGCCCGTTTCTGTCCTCAACCAACCAAAAGCAAACTCCCCTTTGATATGCAACGTGGCGCTTTTGATGCCAGCGACTTCGCCGCCGGAGACCTCGAGCACTTCGGCATCGAAACCCTTAGCTTCGGCCCAGCGCAGATACATTCTCAGGATCATTTCGGCCCAGTCCTGCGCCTCGGTGCCGCCCGAGCCTGCTTGAATCTCGAGAAACGCGTTGTTAGGGTCCATCGCACCGGAGAACATGCGTCTAAACTCGAGCGCTTCGAGACTTGCCGTGCGAATGGCGAGGTCACTCTTAGCCTCTTCAAACAGTTCAGTGTCGTTTTCTTCACTGGCCAGTGCCAGCAGGTCTTCGATATCCCCCAGACTGCCCTCCAGACCGTCTATGGTTTTCACCACGGCCTCTAATGCGGAGCGCTCTTTACCGAGCGCTTGGGCATACTCTGGCTTGTCCCAAACGGCTGCTTCGCCGAGCTCCATCTCAACCTCAGTTAGCCTTTCGCGCTTAGTTTCGTAGTCAAAGATACCCCCTTAGCGTCTCGGTTCGAGCGCGAAGGTCGCGGAGCTGGGTCAAATGCGCATTGATTTCTAACATGGTGAGCTTCCGAAAATTCTAAACTACGGCGACTATCAAGCTAGGCATTTTACTCGAAATTGACAGCAGTTACGAACGCGAGCTGCGCTTGTGACGTGGTAAACTGGTGCTATTCTTTTTCGCGCGGCAAAAAACCGAATGGCATCAGAAAACAATACGCCCGCAGGTGAGACCTCCAAACAGCCTGCTACTCTGATCGTAGCCAATGCACAGCTGTCTTGGCTCGACACTGGCCTGCCCTATTCTTTGGATTTTGACGACACCTATCATTCCTCCGAAGGCGCACAAGCCGAAAGCCGTTACCTGTTTTTGGATGGCAACCGAATAACGCAGCGCTGGCATGAGGCTTACGAGTCCGCGAAACGCGTTGTCGACTGCTTTACTGTCGCAGAGCTCGGTTTTGGCTGCGGACTTAATTTTCTCGAAACGCTACAGCGCTGGACGCAGGCGCACAGTAAACCTCACCGGCTGCATTACGTTGCCTTCGAAAAGCACCCCCTCACGCATGCCGACCTTACGCGCGCGCTCGAGCAATGGCCAGATCTAGCGGCATACTCAGCTCAGCTGCTTAGGCAGTATCCGGAACATAGCGCCGGCTGCCACCGACTCTATTTCGGTAATGACGTAACGCTCGATCTCCACTATGGCGACGCTTTGCAGCGCATCAGCGCCATGTCCAGAAGCCAAGAGACAACAATAGACGCGTGGTATCTGGACGGATTTAGTCCCGCGCTAAACCCTAGTCTCTGGGATTTAGAGATTGCGCGCGCCATGGCGTTGCACAGCAAAGAAGGCACGACAGCGACAAGCTACAGCGTTGCCGGCAGCGCACGGCGCGCGCTCATCGAGGCGGGGTTCAGCGTTACCAAACGCGCGGGCTTTGGCAAGAAAAGACATAGCCTTAGCGCGGTTTTTGAAAAACCTGCTTCAAATTCTCCCGCCCTTTCCGGCGCGAACGCTCCTGTGCCTTCCCGCGCCAATGCTGTCGAAAACCGCCCGAATTTATCGGCCACCGTTCAGCCTAAAAACGGGACAAGTCAGACTGGAGCAGCCAGAGGTGGCTACGATGTGCTGGTGATTGGCGCGGGGCTTGCCGGGTGCAGCACCGCTGTTGCGCTCGGTCGACGAGGTTTGACAGTGAAGCTAATCGATTCGGCGCCGCGGCCAATGTCCGGCGCCTCGGGGATTCCGCAATTGGCTTTAAGACCCAGACTTTTCCGCTCGGCGGAGAGCGGTGCAAGCTTCTTTCTCAACGCCTATTCGACTGCACGAAGGTTCTACGCCCATCTAGACGCATTGGGACAGGCAGCCATAACCGCGTGGCATCCATCAGGTGTCGTGCAATTGTCCGGGGCGTTGAATAAAAAACAGTCGCTCACCCCTGAACTAGTAAGCGCGCTGTATGACCCGCGCATCGTTAGGCCTGTGAACGCCGACGCGGCCTCCGCTCTTGCAGGACTTGAGGTTACCGAAGGCGGCTGGTATTTCGAAGGCGCAGGTTGGCTCGATCCACACACCCTCGCGCAGAACCTTCTCGCATTTGAGAAGAGAATCGTCCCGCAATTCGATAGCGAAATTATAAGCATAAGTGCAGAAGCAGCCGATGCGGCGACAGGCAAGCCGAGACATTGGATTGCGACCGATGCGAGAGGTAATCGGTATCAAGCGGCGACTGTTGTATTGTGTAATTCGCACGCTATAGACTCGCTCGCGCCCGATTTGGGCCTACGTCTGAACACTGCACGTGGACAAGCAAGCTTGATAAAAGCCGAAACAGATTCAGCTGCGCTTCGCTGCGTTGTAAGTGGCGAGCGCAGCCTTTTCCCAGCACACAATGGCACCCAACTAATCGCCGCGAGCTATCGAACCGGTAGCGAGTCGCTTGCGACGCGCGAGCGAAATGCACTCGATGATGACCAAAATTTGGCAGGAATAGCCGCTGTTTTCACCAAACCTCTCAGTAGGATGCAAGACGGTGCAGCGGCGCCGGCAGTCACTCAGGCGCCCAACGAGGGGCAATCGCTGGTTGCGATGCGCAGCGCTGGAGAAGATTTTTTACCCGTTGTAGGCAGAGCGCCGGCGGTAGAGGCTGTCGTTGCAGACTTGGCAGCTCTGCGCAGAAATGCGAAGGCCGAAATACCCACCGAAACAGCCTATCAAGAGGGGCTTTTTGTGAATGTTGGCCACGGGTCTAATGGCGTTGCGACATGCCCACTGAGCGCAGAATACCTTGCCAGCCTAATCTGCAGAGAACCATTACCACTCGATGCAGCGGAGGCCGAACTTATCAGCCCCGCCCGCTTTATTGTCAGAGACATTAAGAAACAAACCCGCTAGCGCGCAAAAAAAGCCGCCACGACCTTTGCCAATGCTGGGGCGTCGTCTGACCCTGCGAGTTCTCGGATAGAATGCATACCAAAGGTCGGGACGCCAACATCAACGGTCTCAATCCCTAATGATGCCGAAGTGATTGGGCCTATTGTGCTGCCACAGGCCATATCGGCGCGCATAGCAAACAACTGAGGCGTGACGCCAACCTTCATGCACAAGGACTTAAACAGCGCCACAGAGTGCGAGTTACTGGCATAGCGTTGATTCGCATTAACCTTAATGACCGGCCCTTTGTTTAACAGCGGGCCGTGTTTATCGTCGTGTCGATCGATGAAATTAGGGTGTATGCCATGTGCGTTGTCGATAGAGAGCATCGCCGATTGGCTAATCAATCGATCAAAGCCGTCTGCCTCTGCCCCCACGCTGCCGAGAAGTCGATCGACCACCGACCGAAGCAACGGGCCCTGCGCGCCCGAGGTCGAAACGCTACCTACCTCTTCGTGATCATTACACACCACAATCGAGGTGTGCGTGACCGGCGAGTCGCAGAGTGCTTCACAGGCGAGAAAACAGCTTAATAAATTATCTAATCGTGCCGAGGCTAGAAACTCGTCTTTAAGTCCCAATAGTTTGGCTGGCTGTGTATCGTAGAACATCAATTCGTGCGACAGCACCTCCGCAGCCGAATCGCCTCCGGGCTGCGCCTTTATCTGTTCGAGAAGAAACGCCTCTAAGCAGAAATCATCGCCCTCGCCTAGCTGCGAAATAAGCGGCGCCATCTCAGTTTGCGGGTTAATTTTTCGGCCCTCATTCGCTGTGCGATCGAGATGTATTGCTAAGCTAGGAATAAATGCTATTGGCTTACGCAGGTCGAGCAGCGTCGATTTTAACGCGCCGTCTGCGTCGAGATAATCCACGCGCCCAGCAAGCGACAGATCTCGATCGAACCAAGGGTTTAATAATGCCCCGCCGTAGACCTCGACACCGAGTTGCACATACCCCTGCTTTTTAGATTCGGGAACCGGCTTTAGTTTTAAACAGGGGCTGTCGGTATGCGCACCCGCAACTCTGATACCGTTTTCAACTAAAGGCTCTGTCCCGCAGACAAACGCCACAAGCGCTGAATCATTGCGCACAATAAAATAGCGACCTCCGGGCTCTAAATGCCAGCTGTCCCCATCAGCAACTTGCTCGAAACCAGAAGCTGCGAGCCTCTTTTTTAGACTTTCGACAGCATGAAAAGGGGTTGGGCTTGAATCAAGAAAATCGAGGAGACGAGCATTGAAGTCGGCGATCATGGGAGTCCACAAACACTAAAGAAGAAGAGTATGCCGAGAGCGCCAGAGCGGCGCCCGCGGATGAAAAAGTACACGCAGCCTAGCGTATTTCGAGCAGCTCGACTTCGAATACTAGCGCCGAATTAGGCGGAATAGCGGGTGTAGGTGACTGCTCGCCGTAGGCAAGATTTGGCGGTAAGAATAAACGCCACTTATCGCCAACACTCATCAGTTGGAGTGCTTCAGTCCAGCCGCTTATTACCTGCGTAAGGCCAAATTCAGCGGGCTCACCACGGTCAACTGAACTATCGAACACAGTTCCATCGATAAGTGTGCCATGATAATGCGCGAGCACAGAGTCGCTAGTCGTAGGCGATGCGCCGTCGGCAGGGCCGCTCGAAATCACTTCGTATTGCAAACCAGACGCCGTGCTGACGACACCCTCTTTAGCGCCGTTTTCCTCAAGGAATGCCTGAGTAGTGGCAAAATTAGCTTCCATCTCAGCCTGCGCCGCTGCTGTCATCCGTTCTTGGAAAAGTTGAATCGCGGCAAACAATTCCTCATTGCTTAATTGAATCGTATCGCCGGCTGCATCGCGCATACCCGCAACGAAACTATTCATGTCGATGCCTTCGATGATGCCCTGCGCCACTAAGTTCTGGCCGATATTCACGCCGATAGAATAGCCAATGCGATTGTCTTCGTCAGCGAGGTCAATCGCTTCCTGTGCAGAGGCTTGGCCCGCAAACAGCAACGAGAGCCCTAGTGAGAGGCTCGCGGCTGCAGACGCTTTGTATACTGCGCGTGAAATGCTCGCTTTGAGCGGATTGAGCAATAAAGTGGATGACGAGTGATTCGACATGAGTGTTCCTTCTTTGAAGTTAAAAACGCAGCTGAGCAGCTAACACCAAGCAAAGCGCTTACCATGGCTACCTATTAGAAATAGTTTGGACGCAGTCTAGCGAGGATATCTGCCAATTGCCAGCCACAGAAGACCACTCAAGGCTAACGGTGCTACACTCGATACTCGGCGGGTTTAAGCAAACTGAGCGAGAGTACTGTCACGCTCCAGCGGAGGATTCGATGTCCATCAGCAGTCTCGGTATTCTAATGAAAGGCTCGCTTTATTGCAGGTCCAGCCGCCAGTGGCTAATCGCTTTAGGGCTTACCTCAATCCTCACAGCGTGTTCTAACCCCTATACTGTATCGATTAATAACAATGCCGTGTTCGATCCTCAAGATCGCCTTTACACAGGGGAGGTGCGCAACGCAGATTTGCAAGGCTGCATCAATTTTGCTCTGCGCCAGCAAAAAATAGAAAGCGAAGACCAGCTGCAGGTCCTCGCCTGCGCTAACTCCGAGGTAACCGACCTGGCTAACATTTCTCGACTGGAGAATTTGCGTTTTATTGACCTCGGGAAAAATCGAATAAGCAACCTCACTCCGCTCGAGCGACTAGATAGGTTGAGCGGGCTTAATCTAAGCAACAATCTCATAGAAGACATCTCGCCACTCCTAAGAATCAAAACGTTGCGCTCTTTAAATCTCTCTGGAAACAACGCTATTCCTTGCCAAGATATCGCTGAGCTTGCTCGCCGTATGGGTGCGAATTTCACACCGCCGACCGCGTGCGCGCGTTAGCCGCGCGTTTAGTTAATGCGGTGCGCCCGAATGAAACCTAAACTGCGAATCGTCGCTTGTGACAAGCACCGCCTCGGCCGCTAGAAAGGCTTGGAGCCTCTCATCAACATCAACGCCTGCCGCGGGCGCATACTCAGACGCAAGACTCAAATAATCTTCATAGTGCCGCGCCTCCGACTTTAAGAGGCTTCGGTAAAACTTTGCCAATTCTTCATCGAGATGAGGAGCTAAAGCTGCAAATCGCTCGCAAGAACGTGCCTCTATAATGGCGCCGATTAACAGCGTATCAACTAACTGCGCCTCCCCTTTCGACTCTGAAAGGGCTCGTAAACTGGCCGCATATCTCGACGCACTCACCCCTTCGTAACGCACGCCTCGAGCCTGCATTAGTTCAACCACCTGCTGAAAATGCAAAAGCTCCTCGCGGGCAAGCTGGGACATTTTCTTGAGCAGCTCGGGCCTATCGGTGTATTTGTACATCAAGTTCATCGCGGTCGATGCAGCTTTTTTCTCGCAGTTAGCATGGTCAGCAAGGAGCAGTGCCTGGTTTTGACAGGCCGCTTCGATCCACGCGCTGGGCGTACTGCAGTGCAAGAATTTTCGTATTGGCGCCAATAATTCGGCAAGGGTGTCATTCATCAAATGGCGTCTCTTGAGAGTCTGTGGCATGAGGAAGAGCAGCGGGAGAAGACGCATCCTCCTCGTCGTCGTCGATACCTAACGCCTTATCGAGCACATGCGACTTATGCTTTTTCGCTGTTTTCGCACCCAGCTCGCGCAGCTTTTCGGTTCTTGAAATAAGATTGCCGCGACCACTAGTCAATTTATTATGCGCCTTGTCATAGGTCGCATTGGTTGCCTCCAATCGCTTTCCTAGCTCTTCGATGTCTTCGCTAAAGGCAACAAATTTGTCATAAAGGCGACCAGCCGCCTCCGCAATTTGCTTCGCATTTTGATTTTGCTGCGCCAAGCGCCAGAGATTCTGCACGGTTTTCAATGTAGTCAGCAGTGTCGTCGGACCAACGAATATCACGTTTTTTTCAAACGCTTCGTGGTTTAGCTCGGGCTCTTCTTGTATCGCTACCGAATAGGCCGATTCGATTGGCATGAATAGGAAGACATAGTCGAGCGAGTTCACACCAATAAGGTTCTGATAGTTCTTCGCGGCTAGCCCACGAACGTGGCCTCTAATAGACTGAATGTGCTGTTTGAGATGCGCCTCTTTCTCATCGGGGTCTTCGGCGCTGGTGAACCCTTCCCATGCTTTGAGAGACACCTTTGAGTCTATGATAATGTCTCGCGACTCGGGCAAATGAACGACGACATCGGGCTGAGAGCGGCTGCCGTCTTCGGCGTCGAGACTGACTTGTGCATCGTATTCGACACCCTTGGTGAGTCCAGAGCGCTCGAGAATGCTCGTGAGAATTACCTCGCCCCAATTGCCCTGCGACTTGTTGTCGCCCTTAAGCGCCTGAACCAGATTCGCCGCCTCGATACCGAGTTTGTCATTGAGCTCGTGTAGCTTTCGAATTTCGGCGCCCAGCGTATGCCGCTCTCTAGACTCGTTGCTGTAAGTCTCTTCGACACGCTTCTCGAAGGTTTTGATTTTATCTTGGAGGGGATTTAATAGCGCTGACAGACTTTGCTGGTTTTTCTCTTCGAACCGTTTGCTCTTTTCATCGAATATTTCGTTGGCAAGGTTTTTAAACTGCAGGCTTAGCTCTTCTTTCGACTCTTTAAGGAGCGTGAGCTTGTCCTCAAACTGCGCCTTTTCGAGCTCTAGCGTCTTCTCTAACACCAGATTGATTTCGCGTTGGCCTTGGAGCTCGTTGCGACTCGCGATCGCCTCGCTACTCGCTAAGTCGCCTTTTTCGATTGCCGTGCGAAGCGTTGCCTGAATGGCCTCTAAACTGGCCTTGAGACTCGACTCGGTTAAGCGAGCGTTCTGTAACTTAATCACCAGCAACACTGCGACCACGCCGAGGCAGACTGCGGCGCCCAGCGGGAGGAGCAAAAAAAGTGTTTCCATCAGCGCAGGCCTGGTCTAGGTTAAGTTTTCGTTGATCTCTTGAAGTAGCTCGATTGTAAGGCGGCTATGCCCGCTCTGACCGTCGGTCAGGGCTTCAATAACCACATCGATCGTGTCTCCGGTATCGAGCAGCCTAACAGCAAAGTCTTGAAGCACGGCGTCGTTCCCACCTCGGCCTCGACCTAACAGCCTCCCGACGAAGCCAGGCTTATCTTTGTCCGCTTGGATACCTGCAAATTTAACGCTGATCACGGACTGATCGCGGTTGGCATCGACGATCTCGATTTCAGCACGTTCAATCGCCTGTCGAACTTGCACCCAAGCGCGGCCGTAATTAATCCTTAACGCCAATTTCTCCTCTTCACTGCCTGCGGCAATGATATTGGCCTTGCGCGCCGACTCTATGCTGCCCGCGAGCAGACTCGAAGATGATGCCTGATAGACATCATTGCGATCGGCGACATATTGCGAAAGCGCATCGAGTATCTGCTTCTCACGGTCCTCAGAATCTGAGTTCTCCGGCCACGTCACCACAATCGGAATTGGCTCGGAACGTAAGTCAGAGATGTGCGTGACATAAATTTCGGCATACCCTGAATGCAGCCCAGGTTCGATGCTAATTCGGTATTTGTGTCTTAGCAGGGGCTCCGAATTCACTTCGACCCACGCCGTTTCTGCGATACCGCTACTCGGATTTTCGTAGTCTAAAACCACGTTAAGCCGCGACCAGAAATCGCGCACCAAAGGCCATACCTGCGCAGGCGTGGCGTCGAGGAGTATCCAGCGGCTATCGCCAAGGTTTTGAATGATGACGCCCTCACGCCGCCGAGTCTCGATAGGCTTGGGCATTGGTACGCCATCGAACGGCTCGGCATCCGCCGCAGCAACAATCGCCTGAGGAATAACGTAGAGTTGATCGATAGTGTAGCTATCGAGGTCACTTGGTACATCCATCTCCGGCAGAATTGGCGCGTCTCTGTAATCTCCAACGCGATCGCGTATCAGGCCGTCTTCACCTGTTAAGCCTATTTTGTCCAAGCCAGGAATACTGCAGGCGGCCAGCCCACCTAAGAGCGCTAACGAAATCAGTCGAGTGAATGTGTGATGTCTGCGTTGCATTGCCTTTTCCTAGCGGAGTCTTTTTATTCGTTCGGTGCGCTTCACGCTCGAACGAGCGAATCGTAACTACTTTTACTGCCCTACTTTTACTACCCTACTTTGATGCCCGCATTTAGCAGCGCATCGAGTACTTTGACGTGAAATTGCTCGTCGAGTTCCACGAGAGGCAAGCGAATGCCTCGTCCAATGAGCCCCATTTGCCAAAGTGCCCACTTTACAGGAACCGGATTAGCCTCTACAAAGAGGTCTCGGTGCATAGATCGCAACGCGTCGTCCATCTTTTGTGCCCCCTCGGCATCGCCAGCGAGCGCAAGCTCGCACATGCGCGACATTTCGGCAGGCGCGACGTTTGCCGTTACCGAAATCGCCCCTTTTGCGCCAGCTAAGATAAGGTCGCAGTTGAGCGCATCTTCACCGCAGTAAACGGCTAATCGATCGCCACACTGTGCGATCAATTCCACGCCCCGGGCTTTATCGCCAGTTGCGTCTTTAATGCCTACAATATTGGGTATATCAGCCAACGCGTCGACGGTCTCGAGCGACAGGTCGCACATCGTGCGCCCCGGGACATTGTAAAGTATCTGCGGTATGTCCACGCCTTCGGCAATCGTCTTAAAGTGCTGATAGAGGCCTTTCTGCGAGGGTTTTGTGTAGTAAGGCGTAACCAATAGACACGCATCGGCGCCACGCTCTTTCGCCTCTGCAGTGAACAACAACGCCTCTGCTGTATTGTTTGAACCCGTGCCGGCGATGACGGGCACGCGACCTGCAACGCGTTTGACACAGTGTTCGATAAGATCAATGTGCTCTTGAGAACTAAGCGTCGCCGACTCGCCTGTTGTGCCCACAACGACAATACCATGTGTGCCACTGTTGATATGCCATTCGATCAATCTATCGAAAGCGGGCAGATCGACATGTCCACCTTCCATCATTGGCGTAACTATCGCTACCAGACTGCCGCTTGGCGTCCCTTTCGCATTATCACTGTCTCGCAACATCGGTTGTTATCCTTACGCCGCCCCGGGGGCAGCACTTCATTACTGAGTAAAATTGCTAGGCGTTGGTTTCCGCATCGAGGCTAGCTTTCTGTGGCGGATGACTCTGAGGAAAGCTCCGAATCGGCGGCCATTTTACTTGGCCACGAATTAATGACCGCTTTGACTAAGGTTGCCAAAGGGATCGCAAAGAATACACCCGCCAAGCCCCAAATGCCTCCAAATATGAGCACCGAGGCGATGATGGCGACTGGGTGAAGATTTACCGCCTCAGAAAAGATTATCGGCACCAAGACATTTCCGTCGATTAGCTGGAGGATGCCATACGCGACTATCGCTGTGTAAAACTCGCCGCCTATGCCCCATTGCACAAACGCAACCGCTGCAACCGGCACGGTCACTACGGTGGCACCGATGTAAGGCACGATAACCGAAATGCCGACCAACACCGACAATAGCAGTGCGTAGTTGAGACCCAACACCTCGAAAAGAAGGAAACTTGCGAGACCAACGATGATGATTTCTAGCCCCTTACCTCGCACATAATTCGATATTTGTTGGTCCATCTCGTGCCAGATCTTACTCATTAATGGGCGATTACGCGGCAGGAAATTACCAGCCCAGTCAATGAGCTGCGCCTTATCTTTCATGACAAAAAACACCAGAATCGGAACCAAAATGAGGAAAATCACCCAATCGATAATCCCGGGAATACTGGCGAGTGAATACTCAAGAATGACTTGCCCATAGCCGCCCAATTCTCCGCGGACCCCAAGGATAAACTCCTGAATCTGAGACTCTGAGAACAAACTGGGGTAACGATCCGGCAGCAGCATAAGCGAGGCCTGCCACTGACTGAGTAGGTTTGGAAGCTCGCCTATTAAGCGCCTCAACTGATTCCAAGCCTGCGGAAGTAGGAAGAAAAGAAGAACGAGAAAAAGCCCGATGAACAAAACATACACCAGAACAAACGCGAGTCGGCCAGACAACCCATACTTTAACAGCGCGTTGACCAATCCCTGCATTAGGTAGGCGACGATGATTGCTGTCATTAGCGGCGCAAGAACACCGCCTAGTGTCAGCAGCACAGTCAGCCCTACTGTGAGCAGTAACAGCAAAATAATCGATTCTTCGTCGTGGAAGTAGCGATCGTAAAAGTCCTGCACAAGCTTTTTCATTTTTAGCCCTCCAATGGGGCGGAGGCTAGGCCTTACGAATCCAGTAGAAATACGCCGCTGCGTCTTTTTTAAAATCTAAGATTTCATTATCACTCTGCGTGGCAAACAGCTTAAAGTCTTTCTCCGAGGCAGGGTCGGTTGCTGTCACCTTTAGAACCTGCGCCGATGCCATCGAATTGAGCGCGAGTTTAGCCTTGAGTAAAGGCATTGGACACTGCAGGCCGCTGAGGTCTAACTGAATATCGCTTTTTAGTTCCATGTGATTATTTTATCAAGCATTAGCTACTAATGCCTATGATCTAAGGCTTTAATTTTGGGAGTATTTCAGTAATATGATGAGACGGCGTCTATTTCCTTCTGCCGCACGGAGAATCACCGAAATCGCCATGAGCCATTCGTCCAACTATAACCGTTTAACTGCCCTTTTAGGGCGAGCAACCGAACGCTGTGACACGGCGCCGCGCGAGCGCGCCAATTATGCCCTAACAACCTTCATCTTGCTGTTGATGATCTCACCGTCACTCAGCGCGCAGAACGCCCTCCCATCCCTTGGCGATCGGATTTCGGGCACCGTGTCGCTCGAGCAAGAATTCACTATAGGCCAGCAGTTTTTGGCGAGCATCCGCCGCGGCGCCCCGACTATTCCGGATCCGCTACTCAATAACTACCTCGAGAATGTCACTTACAAGCTCGCCTCGAGGAGCCAACTGCAGGACCATCGCCTTTCGTTTGTTGTTATCGACAGCGAAGAGCTCAATGCTTTCGCCGCGCCCGGAGGGATTATTGGCGTGAATACGGGGCTTTTCCTTAATGCGCAGACTGAAGCCGAATTTGCGTCGGTAATGGCCCATGAAATTTCTCACGTCAGCCAGCGCCATTTCGCTCGCGGCATCGATGAAGCCCAAGCCGGCCGCGTACCGCAAATGGCAAGTCTATTGGCGAGCGTTATCGTCATGGCAACGTCGGATGCAGGACACGGCGCCGCCGCGCTTGCCGCCGCTCAGGGTCGCGCGCTAGAAAACCAGCTTCGTTTTAGCCGCAGCAACGAAGCCGAAGCCGATCGCATCGGTCAGGACACGATGTTCAACGCAGGCTTTGACCCCGAGGGCATGTCGTCTCTCTTCGAGCGCCTGATCGCAATTAATCGCTTCGGTCGACGACCTCCAGAATTTCTTCTGTCGCATCCGGTAACAGAGTCGCGGATTTCAGATGCAAGGAGTCGCGAATTTCGCTACCCCGAGCGATCTTATCAGGAAGATCTTGAATACCAGATTGTCAGAGCTCGTGTCGTAGGTCACTACGCTGAAGACAAAGGCGCCTTAGTAAACGAAATGCGCAGAGCGCTCACTAACAGCACAAATTCCTTTACTCGCGACGCTAACCGCTACGGCCTGGCTGTCGCGCTGTGGGAGGCAGGAAATTACGCAGGGGCGAGCGCAACACTGGCTCCGCTGCTCTCAAAAGAGCCCAACAGAATTAGCTATGTCGTGACACAGGCTGAAATATTAACAAAACAGAACGAGCCAGGTCAGGCGCGCGAGTTTTTAACGCGGCACCTGCAGATCAATCCTAACAATCACGCGCTCACCACAGCGTATGCCGAGGCGCTCATTGCGGCGCGAAACTACAATGAGGCGGCCGAAGTATTGCAACGCCACGCGGTATTGCGTCCGGACGATCATCACCTGTGGGCCATGCTTGCAGAGACGCAAGGTCAGGCGGGAAATATTAGCGAGGTGCATCAAGCGCGGGCCGAATATTTTAGACTGCTTGGAGACTTTCGTAACGCGCGCCAACAGCTTCAATTTGCGCTCAGAATAGAGGTTGACCAGGGGTCTGGCGCGGCGGTCGAGGCAAGGCTTCGCGAGCGTATCAATACCCTCGAAGACCAGCAACGCGCATTGCAGGGCTAGCTAAGCTCTGCCTCTTACCTTCAACGCATTTTCAGCGGCAAAATCGAGCATTCGCTGCAATGGTTGCATCGCTCTTTCACCTACTGCTGCGTCAACAAACACTTCGTTAATCAACGCTCCTCTGATCGGCGTCGCCTGAATCTCTTCAAGCGCTGAGAGCAAGGTTGGCAGAGTGTTCATACCCATCCATGGACAGCTAGCACAGCTTCTGCAGGTAGCTTCATTACCCGCAGTGGGCGCGACGATAAATTCTTTCTCGGGTGAAAGTTGCTGCAATTTGTGAAAAATGCCGCGGTCAGTGGCGACAATAAACTGCGTGTTAGGTAACGACTGCGAGGCTTTAATAATCTGCGTGGTAGAGCCAACTACATCGGCAATTGCCAACACCTCCGCAGGTGACTCAGGATGCGCCAGCACAGCTGCGTCGGGATAAAGTGCGCGCATGTCTCGCAGACCCCGCGCTTTGAACTCTTCATGAACGATGCAAGCCGAATCCCAGAGCAGCATATCAGCGCCTGTCGACTCGCGAATGTAACGCCCCAAGTGGCGGTCTGGCGCCCACAGTATCTTCTCACCGCGCTCCATTAAGTGCTCGACAATTTCCAGCGCAATGCTCGACGTCACCACCCAGTCGGCGCGCGCCTTAACCGCTGCCGAGGTGTTCGCATAAACAACCACCGTTCGGTCGGGGTTTGCGTCACAAAACGCGGAGAACTCATCAATTGGGCAGGCGATATCTAAAGAGCACGTTGCCTCAAGCGTTGGCATGATGACGCGCTTGTTTGGGCTTAAAATTTTCGCTGACTCGCCCATGAAACGAACGCCCGCAACGACCAATGTCGAAGCGGCGCAATCTCGGCCGAAGCGAGCCATTTCAAGACTATCTCCAACAAAACCGCCACTCTCCTCGGCAAGATCTTGAAGCACGGGATCCGTGTAATAATGCGCGACCATTTTTGCGCCGCTGGCGTTGAGCGCATCGAGAATACGTTGTTTATAGTCGGCGGTAGCTGCAGCACTGAGGGACTCTACCTGAAGCGCGTCTATCTTATCGAGATAAGATTTCACAAGCTGCGTGTCGGCGGCTAAGCGTTCGGGAGTCACTGGGGATTGAGTGATTTCTTGCATGCTGCGCTCTCTGTCAGGGCCAATTAAGTCATTCTAACATGGCTATACGAATGCGGAGAACGAAGAGATTTGCCTAAGTTCCCTCGTCGCGATGCGAGGGAACTTAGACGAAGATCACGGGGAAATGGTGGGCCGTGTGCGACTCGAACGCACGACCAATTGGTTAAAAGCCAACTGCTCTACCGACTGAGCTAACGGCCCGTGAAGGGGCGTCATAGTACTATCAAATCAAAAAAAGACAAGTCACAATCGACATTTTTTTCGATTATTTAGCGATAACGCGTAGGATCTTGCGACTGTGCATCGGCGAAGCCTTTTGTTCTCAGTCTGCAGCTGTCGCAGAGACCGCATGCGCGCCCTTCGGCGTCTGCTTGGTAGCATGAAACTGTGGCGGCGTAATCAACTCCGAGCTTTAGTCCCACGCCAATAATCTCTGCTTTAGTTAAGTCTATTAACGGCGTTCTGAGCACAATATTTTTTCCTTCGACTCCCGCTTTGGTTGCAAGATTAATCAGTGATTGAAACGCATCAATATACTCGGGTCGGCAATCAGGATAACCAGAATAATCTAACGCATTCACACCAATAAAAATTGCCTCGGCTTCGACAACTTCGGCCCAGGCAAGTGCGTAACTCAAAAATACGGTGTTGCGAGCCGGAACGTATGTCACTGGAATGCCCACGGTCTCCTCTTCGGGCACTGCGATACTGCGATCTGTTAGCGCCGACCCGCCGATAGCCCCCATGTCTATGGGCAACTTTTTATGGGCGACAACACCTGCGGTCTCAGACAGCCGTGCAGCTGCATCGAGTTCGCTCGCCGAACGCTGCCCGTAATCGAAACTGAGCGCGTAACAGGCGTAGCCCTCGGCCTGAGCGATAGCTAAGCAGGTCGCCGAGTCGAGTCCGCCGGAGACAAGGACAATGGCCTTCTTCATTCTCTCGATTTCCTTGAGTGGATCATTGGAGGCCGGCATTAAACGCCTTTTTTATCGCCCCAAATTTGCTTGTGGAGTTGCAGTTGCATCCGCACCTTAAGCCTGTCCTCGAGCACCCACTGCGCGAGTAGTGCAGGCGCAAGCTCCTCATAGGAGGGTGAAAACAGAATATCGTCTACCCGCGATCCCAGATCATGCATGTGAACCTGAGCCTTCGACCATTCATAGTCACCGCGATCGCAGATAACAAATTTAACCTGATCTTTAGGACGCAGCAGGGGAACGTTGGCGAGCAGATTCCTATCGCATTCGCCCGAGGCTGGGGTTTTGAGATCAAGGACAATAGACACGCGATCATCTACGTCATCGATTGGCATTGCCCCCCCAGTTTCCAAAGAGACTTGGTAGCCGGCATCGCAAAGTCTTTGCATAAGCTGAATCGCTGCAGGCTGAGCGAGGGGCTCGCCGCCCGTCACCGTGACATAGTCAGCAGAATGTTCGGCCACCTGCGCGAGAACAGAGTCGAGCGAGTGCTGCTTCCCTCCTTCGAATGCATAAGCCGTATCGCAGTAGGTGCACCGCAGCGGACAGCCAGTGAGTCGGACGAAAACAGTAGGACGACCGGCGGTGCGCGCCTCGCCTTGCAGGGAGTGGAAAATTTCGGTTAGGCGTACACTCAGACCACTACTCACAGCGAAAGCAGTCGGGTGTCGGCGAGGTTCGCAACCCCTGTGTTGGGAAAGCGACGCTTGATATCAGTAAGCATCTGTCTTGCGCGCTGGATATTTCCCATACCCTGATAGGCAAGGCCTAATCCGTACATCGCATCGGGTAACTTACTCGAATCCGCGTACTGCTCTAGGATTATTTCATAGGCGCTGCGCGCTTCTTCGAAACGCTCGAGATAGAGGTAGGCCTGCCCTTTCCAATAATGCGCATTGGTCACGAATCGTCCCTCGGGATACTGTCCAAGGTACTGATCGAATTCGGCGATAGAGCGCTCGAAGTGGCTGTTAATAACTGAATCGTAGGCCATCTGATAGAGCTGCTGCTCACTGAGCACGGCCGGCTGCAATGAAGGCCGTGTAGAGGCGTTTGGCGCAGACTGAGAAGACTGAGAAGACTGAGAAGGCGCCCGATTCACTGCGGGCGTTCCACCTTGAACACGCTGTGCTGAAGCAGGAGGTGCTGTCTGCGGCGCCGCAACCTCAAGATCGCTTAGCCTCTGATCGACATCGGTATAGCGATTAAGCGAATCTCGCTGCAGCTTCTTAATTTCAAAGCCCTGTTCGTCCAGTTGCCCGCGAAGTGCTTGAATCTCAGCCTGAAGCTGGCGATTCTGATCCAACAATAACGACATTGCATCATTGGATGATTGAGAGAATGCAGTCTGTGCTGCTGCCACAGCGGTCAATAGCGTGACAGCTACACTTACCCTAAAGGCCCTTCCGTAGAGCGACCGGTGGGTTGTGACAGTCTGGGTATGACGTAAATTCATGGCTGCGCCGAGCTCCAAAGGGAATGACTAGACCGAGTAGTTTAGGCGAGCCATACGCTGAGGGCAACGCGCCGACACATTTTTAGCGCGCGACGACTTCAACCCGGCGATTGCGATTGTACACACTCTCGGATTGGCCAGTCATAGCAGGCCTTTCTTCGCCGTAACTAACCACTTCGATCTGTGAGCGCGAAGCGCCATTGACGATCAGGTAGTTGAGAATACTGTTCGCTCGACGCTCGCCTAGTGCTAAGTTGTATTCACGAGTTCCGCGCTCGTCGGCGTGTCCTTCTAAGCGCAACCGCTTGCTAGGATTAGCGGACAGATCGCGCGCGTGATACATCAATGTTTCTCTATCAGCGCCACGGAATTCAGCAATATCAAAGTCGAAATAAAACACCGTTTGGCGCAGCGCATTTTCTGCTTGAATTTGCTCGGCACTCAAGCGGCCGCTTGTGCCCGCGCCACTTGCTTGCGCAGCCGAAGAGGTCGATTCACTCGAAGTGCTGCCCATAGACCCGGCGTCAGTCACTTCTGTTTCAGCATCACTCGATGATTTACAGGCTGCAAGGCTTACGAGCGCCAAACCGATTACAACTGACTTTATTAGATTCTTGATGGGCGTCATGCCGATTGATCCTCTCAGATTTTATACACTGTGCCAAAAGCAGCACGTTCTAATTGGAATAAATCGGCGGAATCGCGAAAAACTTGCAAGAAATATCGATTCTTAGCAAAAAAAACGGCGCCTCCCCTCGCACTAATTAAGATAAGGCGACCAAGCTGGCTCGCGCACGTCGCCGCGCGATGAAGGCAACCTAAATTTTACTCGCCCATCGATTGACACAGCGTCGAGCACACCACGGCCATTAAACTTAGTTGCGTACATAATCATGCTGCCATTAGGTGCCACACTAGGCGACTCATCGAACTTCGTCGAGGTGAGCGTGATAACCCGCAGAGTTTCGACGTTCATAATCGAAATTTGGTATTCCGGGCTCTGCCGAGTCTCTCTTCTAACATGCACCAAGTTCACTCCATCGGGCAAAAACTGTCCCTTCGCGCAGTGGAAACAGTCATAGGTGAGTCGTTCAACGTCGTAGGTGCTCGCCCCTATTTCCATTTGGTAGATCTGAGGCTGTCCCGTACGGTCGGACATGAACACGAGCGAGCGACCATCGCGCGACCAGGCAGGCTCGGTATCAATAGCCGGGTGATCGGTTATCCGAATCAACTCGTTGCTCAGCAGGTCTTGCACATAGATGTCTGGACTGCCGTCTTTAGACAACACCATCGCAAGCTTAGTGCCGTCGGGCGACCACACTGGTGAACTGTTGATATTGGGAAAATTGGTAATCTGACGCCGCTGTCCTGTCGCTATATTCTGCGTGTAGATTCGCGGCAAATCAGTTTCGAACGATACATAAGCGATGTCTTGCCCGTTTGGCGACCAACTAGGCGACATGATGGGCTCCCGAGATTCCAGCAGCACCTGTGCTCGACGACCATCGTAGTCAGCCTTTTCGAGGCGGAAATAGGAAACCTCAGGGCTCACAAACTCACTGACAATATAGAGTATTTGTGTGGTGAACGCGCCACGGGTACCTGTCACGAGTTCGAACACCACATTACTTATCTCATGACCAATGTCGCGCAGCTGCGAAGTCGTTCCGGTGAGCACTTCACCTGCGAGTTTTATTTCTCGATTAATATCGAAGAACTCGTACTGCACCTGAATTAACTCGCTCCCCGGTGAGCGCTGCACTTTACCGACAAGCAGATAGTCCTGTGCCAGAACGCTCCAATCACGGTAATAAACCTCGCGCTCCTCGCGCGGCAAAGCGAGCATATTCGAAGGAGAGAGGGCGCGAAATTCGCCTACCTGCTGCAGGTCCGCCGTCACAATCTCCCCAATATCTTCGTCGAGGACACCGCTTCCCTCCCACGAGAAAGGCACAACCGCGATAGGAATCGGATTGTCGATACCTTGAGTAATTTGAATACTAAGCTCAGCCCTGACTGAAAAACTCATTAAGACACTGATAACAAAGAGAAGCGGGAGAGTGCGATTAAGATTCATTAGTTAAGCAAGTCCTCTGGCTGGAAGATGAGTGACAGCGTGCGGAAATTCTGGTTAAAAACGCGAATTGGTAGCGCGGTTAACTCGGCAAAAGGCGCAGCGCGATAGACCGCATTTTCTGCAGATCTATCGAATGCGGGATCGCCACTCGACTGAGTAATTATGACATCAACGAGTTCACCCGTTGGCAGCATTTTGATCTGAATAATTGCTCGCATCCCGTTACGCGCGCTCGGTGGTCGAGACCAATTTTCTGTCACGAGCTGCTGAATTAGGCCCGTCGCACTTTGGATTAATTCGAACTCACTGCTTGCTGCCTCGGCAGCAGCCGCGTCTTGCGCGTCCTCGCGCTCTCTTTGTTGCCGAGATTCACGCTCGCGCTGAGCCTGCTCTTCGCGCCTTTTCTCGGCCTCTCGCTGACTTTCGGCTTCTCGCTTCTTACGCTCTTCTTCTGCCAGCGTTTTTTCGCGTTCTGCTTTAGCTTTGGCGTCGGCGCGCTGTTTTGCGACTTGCTGCTGCTCGCGCTTCTGCGCTGCCTCCTCTTGCCGCTTCCTCTCGACAGCCTGTTCTTCGCGCTTCTTCTGCGCCGCAGCATTGGCGCGTTCGGTTTCTTTGCGCTTAGCCTCCAATCGCCGATTGTCTTGATTGCGCTGATTGGTGATTTGAGGATTTTCTTCGATCAATAGCGCCTTGATCACAGTCGGCTGTATCAGTTCGAGTGCTTGTGATTGACTGCTACTTTGCAAGTAAACAAGCCCGCCCAGAAGGAGAATATGCAGAGAAATAGCCACGACGACAGCGAGTGGGTAGCCATTGAGAATCACCAGATTATTGGCCCCCTCTGATTTACCGAAGCCGAGTAATTCGCGCAGTGAAGGCATTCCTCTCCCCTCTCCTTTACCCTATTGCGAATCGAGTGGCTGAGTGATGAAATTAGGGTTAGCAACACCTACCGCTTGCAGTGTAGTAAGTAGCTGAATCATTGCGCCCCAGTCGGCTGTCGTATCCCCTTCGACTAGCACTTGTATTTCAGGATTCGCAGCCACAATTTTTCCTACTTGCTCACCGACTCCCTCTAAGCTCGTCGCCTGACGATCTTCACCGGTAGCGCCTATGCTTAAATAATATTCACCCGCCGAGGTAATAGAGACGACAAGGGTTGCTTGATTCTCATCTATGCTCAGCGGCTCATTATTCGCTTGCGGCAACTCTACATCAATGCCCTGGTTAAGCAGAGGTGCAGTGACCATAAAGACGATGAGCAGAACGAGCATTACATCGATATAGGGAACGACGTTTATGTCTCCCATTGGCTTGCGTTTTTTGCGGGCAATTATATCCATAATTTAGTCTCGGCAGCCGATGCTATTCGCTGTGAACCTGACGATGGAGGATGCTCGAAAACTCGTCAGTAAACGTGACATAGCTGCCAGTGATGGTATCAACCGACGAGGAATATCGGTTATAGGCGACCACCGCAGGAATTGCGGCAAACAACCCCATTGCTGTTGCGATTAGCGCCTCCGCGATACCTGGCGCAACGACTTGAAGCGTCGCCTGCGTTTGACTCGCCAAGCCAATAAACGAATTCATAATACCGATCACAGTGCCAAATAACCCAACGTAAGGTGAGACCGAGCCTACCGAGGCCAGAAACGCCAAATGACGTTCGAGCTTTTCCTCTTCGCGCGAAAAGGCCACGCGCATCGCACGCTGCGCACCTTCCATAATCGCCTCTTTGTCGACCGAAGCCTGCTGCCTTAAGCGCATAAACTCTTTGAAGCCTGCGCGAAAAATGTTTTCGATGCCTACAATAGGCACGTCTTCGCGCTGCATCTGAGTGCCTTCTTTATAGAGCTGACTGAGATCCATGCCACTCCAAAAACGCTCCTCAAAACTCTGAACACCGCGAGACGCTGCGTTTAGCACCATCGCTCGCTGTACTATCATTACCCATGACAAAATCGAGAGCACTAATAAAGAGAGCATTACCAGTTGCACCGGCAACGTTGCCTCGAGTATGAGCTGAATTGGACTGATCGCTTCGTTCACTTCTTATTTCTCCAGAGTCTGATGAGCAGGCGTAACCACGTAACTTTTAGACAGTCGTCGGCCGCAGCCTATCCGCCGCTTCACCTAGTATTCTCGGCAGAAGAGGGAAATAGTTTTGCTCTTTCGGAAGGCTTCACGCAAGAAGTGTACGCTCGGAAGATGGCACTGCGCCGCGAGAGTCTAGCAATGTCATGCAACACTCGGGCTAGATGATGGCAGGCTAAGGCTCGGGCTCGGAGAAGCCAGCCGTCTCGGGGCTGTCGAACAACTCCGCACTGCTCTGATTCGGCTTTAAGCCGAAGTGGCGATAGCCATGTTGAGTCACAACGCGCCCGCGCGGAGTCCGCATGATAAACCCTTGTTGGATAAGATAGGGTTCGAGAACATCTTCAATGGTGTCCCGCTCCTCGCTGATCGCTGCTGCCAAACTGTCGATACCGACTGGCCCACCGTCGAATTTCTCGATCATAGTCATGAGCAGCCTGCGGTCCATGTGGTCGAAGCCATTGCTGTCGATGCTTAGCATATCGAGCGCAGCAGCAGCCTCAGCGGCGCCGATCGCCCCGTCTGACTTGACCTCGGAATAGTCTCTCACGCGTCGCAGCAGACGATTTGCAATGCGCGGCGTACCGCGCGAACGACGTGCGATCTCTGTCGCGCCGAATTGATCGATCTGGGTACCTAGTATTCGAGAAGATCGCGTCACAATTGTGGTGAGCTCTTCGAGCGAATAAAACTCCAAGCGCTGAATAATGCCGAAGCGATCACGCAGTGGTGAGGTCAGCAGCCCTGCCCGCGTGGTCGCTCCCACAAGGGTAAAAGGCGGCAGCTCAAGCTTAATCGAGCGCGCAGCAGGGCCTTCGCCTATCATTATGTCGAGTTGATAATCTTCCATCGCAGGATAAAGAATTTCCTCGATTGCCGGGCTCATGCGATGAATTTCGTCGATGAACAGCACGTCCCCGGCTTCGAGATTCGTCAGCATCGCAGCTAAGTCGCCGGCCTTCTCAAGCACAGGACCCGAGGTTGCCTTGATATTGGCGTTAAGCTCATTGGCGATGATATTCGCCAGCGTCGTTTTGCCGAGGCCGGGCGGGCCAAACACGAGCGTGTGATCCAGAGGCTCTCCGCGGCCGCGTGCAGCATGGATAAAAATTTCCATCTGCTGCTTGACCTCAGTTTGGCCAATATAGTCTTGCAGCGAAAGTGGGCGAATCGCGCGGTCATGCGACTCTTCGGTGCGAGAGCTGTCGGCAGAAATTAATCGGTCTTCTATCATTGCAACGCAGTTCCTAAAAATCGCCTAATTAAGCCATGCTCTTTAATGCGAAACGAATAAGCTCTTCGCTACTTACCATTTCTGGCCTGTCTTTCTGCACTGCAGCAATCGCTCGCGCAGCCTGTGGAAGCTTGTAACCGAGGCTAACAAGCGCTGTTTCGGCCTCACGCGCTGCCGACGCTGCATTGGGCGAAGCGGCTTTTGCTCCTGTCACCGCTGCAGAGCCACCCGCCGTCTCCCAGTCTTTGATTTTATCGCGAAGCTCAATAACCAACCGTTCGGCAGTCTTTTTGCCGATTCCTGGCATCGCAACAAGCGCGGCAATATCGTTACTCAGCACCAAGCCGACGAGCGCGTCAGAATCCACACTTGAGAGAATGCCAAGCGCCATTTTCGGTCCAACACCGTTAACTTTGATCAACGTCCTAAACAGGGTCTTGTCCTTCAATTCAATGAAGCCGAATAGCTGCTGCGCATCTTCACGCACGACAAAGTGCGTGTGTAACGTCACCGCATCGCCAACCTCGGGCAGCTTAAACAGCGTGCTCATGGGCACCTGCACCTCATAGGCGATACCAGCGACTTCTACCTGAATATCGGTCGGCTGTTTCTCTATAAGAATCCCGCGAATCCGTCCTATCACTTGAAGCGTTTCCTGCTGAAGCGGTTAGCGCCCGCCATCTTTATTAAACTGGCATGCGTATTTGCGTGGCAAATGGCAATAGCAAGGCCATCGCTTGCGTCTTCGGCGAGTGTATCATCGATACCGAGTATCGCCTTAACCATGTGTTGAACCTGTGCTTTTGTTGCCGAGCCCGAGCCGACTACAGCAAGCTTTACCATCCTCGCCGAATATTCACCCACCTCGAGGTTATGATGAAGGCATCCCACCATGGCGCTTCCGCGCGCCTGCCCTAGCTTGAGCGCAGACGCGGCATTTTTACCCATAAAGACTTCTTCGACCGCCGCATACTGAGGAGAAAATTCCTCGATAACACTGCATATTCCGTCGAAAATAGTTTTGAGCCGCTCAGGTTGCGACTCAGAGGAGGTTTTTATACGACCGCAGCCGACGAATTCGAGACGGTTGCCAACCGCATTAACGAGGCCATAGCCGGTGACCCTCGAGCCGGGGTCGATACCCAGAAAAATCGCCATCGTCTCGTTACCGTGATTACCTGTTGGGGCTAATAGAAACGGTGCAGCTCTGGAGCTGCAGCTTAAAGCTGTGCGGCGATTTCGTCCGAGATATTGCCGTTATGGTAGACATTCTGAACATCGTCAAGGTCTTCCATATGGTCGATCATCTTGAGCAGCGATTCGGCGCCGGAGAGATCGAGCTCAGCGTGCGTCGATGCCAGCATCGTCATTTCGGCATTGACCCATTCTAGCCCTGCCTTCTTGAGTGCATCCTGCACCGCGCCAAAGGTCTCGAGCGTGGTTAACACATCGACACTCGTATCTTCGTTAGTCGTAATATCGTGTGCGCCAGCCTCGAGCGCAATCTCCATTATCTGCTCTTCGTCTGCCCCTTCGGGAAAACTAATAATACCGGTACGCTCGAACAAATACGCAACCGACCCGTTAGTGCCGAGGCTACCACCGTATTTGCTGAAGCAATGCCTTACCTCCGCCACGGTGCGATTTTTATTGTCGGTCAGAGTTTCGACAAGAATCGCCACGCCGCCGGGGCCATAGCCTTCGTAGTCTAGCTCTTCGAGGTTTTCGTTTTCGGCAGTGCCCGCGCCACGCGCGACTGCGCGATCGATAGTATCGCGGGTCATATTAGCGGCAAGCGCCTTATCCATGATCGCGCGCAGACGAGGATTATCGGCCACATTGCCGCCACCAGACTTTGCCGCAACCGTGAGCTCACGGATTATTTTGGTAAAAACCTTGCCTCGCTTGGCGTCTTGTCCTGCCTTGCGATGCTTGATATTCGCCCATTTACTATGACCCGCCATGCTTCACTCCCGTGTGTTCGTATCCTCAGGGTGCGACTTAGGCGCCCCTCTATTATTCACGCGTTGGGTTTTCACTCGTTTGGGTATCGACCTACTTGAATAAGCCAAGCCCTACTCTAGCATCCCCCCTTTGTTAAGCCTCTACTTCGGGCTTGGGCTGTTCGCGCAGCCGAATATTTAGCTCACGCAGCTGCTTTGTAGACACCTCCCCCGGTGCCTCGGTGAGCGGACACGCCGCAGACTGAGTCTTAGGGAAGGCGATAACATCGCGTATCGAGGTAGCGCCAGTCATCAGCATTATCAGACGATCAAGACCGAAGGCGATGCCACCGTGGGGCGGGCATCCGAAACTAAGCGCATCGAGCAAGAAACCAAATTTTTCTTGTGCTTCCTCTTCGCCTATACCCAAGACTTCGAAGACAGACTGCTGCATGTCGGGCTTATTGATACGAATAGAGCCACCGCCCAATTCAGTGCCATTGAGCACCATGTCATAGGCACGAGAAAGAGCCGTTGCAGGCGCGCTTTTCAGCTCATCGACTGAACAGGCCGGCGCTGTAAACGGGTGATGGAGTGACGTGAGGTTGCCTTCGCTGTTCGTTTCGAACATGGGGAAATCGACAACCCAAAGAGGCGCCCAACAGTCTTTGACCTGCCCCAAGTCTTCGGCGACTTTGATTCGCAGCGCACCTATCGCTTCGTTAACGACCTTGGCCTTATCCGCTCCAAAGAAGATAATGTCGCCAGTCTCGGCACCGAGCTTCTCTAGAAGCGCCTCGACAACGGCATCTGGCATAAACTTAAGGATCGGCGACTGCAGGCCTTCTAATCCAGCGGCGCGGTCATTGACCTTAACCCAAGCCAACCCTTTGGCTCCGTATATAGAGACATATTTGGTGTATTCATCGATCGATTTGCGACTGATCTCGACGCCACCCGGCACGCGCAAAGCAACGACGCGACTCTCGGCATCGTTCGCAGGGCCGCTAAAGACTTTGAAGTCGACGTCTTTCATCAAGTCAGCGATGTCGACAAGTTCGAGATCGATACGCAGATCGGGCTTATCTGAGCCGTAGCGGTTCATTGCTTCCGAAAACGGCATGCGAGGGAATTCGCCAAGATCGACACCTAAGTGCTTTTTGAAGACACCGCTAATCATGCCCTCCATCGTCGTCATAATCTGCTCTTCGTCCATGAACGATGTTTCAACATCGATCTGAGTGAACTCAGGCTGACGATCGGCGCGCAGGTCTTCATCGCGGAAACACTTGGCGATCTGATAGTAACGATCCATGCCTGCCGCCATAAGAATCTGTTTGAAAAGCTGGGGCGACTGCGGCAGGGCAAAGAAACGGTTAGGGTGAGTTCTGCTAGGGACAAGATAGTCGCGCGCACCTTCGGGCGTTGCCTTTGTCAGAAGCGGAGTTTCAACATCAATAAAGCCGTTATCGTCGAAGAAATTACGCACAGTGTTCGTCACCTTCGAGCGGAAACGCAGGCGCTCTGTCATCTCAGGGCGGCGCAGGTCGACATAGCGATAGCGCAGGCGAATGTCTTCACCCACAGAGGCATGCTCGTCGAGCTGGAACGGAGGGGTAGCCGCTGCGTTGAGTATTTCAAGCTGTTTGCCCAACACCTCTATCGCGCCTGTTCCTAACCCGCTGTTCGATGTGCCTTCTGGGCGCGGACGGACAAGGCCTGTTACTTTAACAACGAATTCGTTACGCACAGTTTCAGCTAGCCCGAAAGCCTCTACCGTATCGGGGTCGAAAACGACCTGCGCTAACCCTTCGCGGTCGCGGATATCCAGAAAGATGACACCCCCGTGATCCCGACGGCGGTGAACCCATCCACAGAGTTCCACTTGTTGACCTACGAATGTTTCGTTTAGCTCACCGCAATAGTTGCTGCGCATAACTTTTCCCTAATTAGTCGTATTGTCGCGCCATTGGGTTTGAATTAGCCCCATGGCGTGCTGCTCGATTTAATGTCTTGGCACTTACTTGATGTGCACAACTGCTGAATTCTTAGCTGGCGGCCTTTGGTGCTGGTGTCGTCGACCCCGAGTCTGAACCTCCGCCTGGGCCCGAACCAGAATCCGCTAACTGCTTCTTCTTGCCGGTCTTAAAGTCGGTTTCGTACCACCCTCCACCCTTGAGCCTGAAACTCGCAGCAGAAACCATTTTGCTCAGAGTCTCTTTGCCGCAGGATGGGCAGACCTTAAGAGGGTCATCGCTCATGCGCTGGAGCGCTTCCATTGTGTGCTCGCAGCTTACGCAGCGATATTCATAAATAGGCATTTATCAGTTCCTGCTTACTTTAAAAACCAAACTGGCCGCCGCAGCCACGCTTCGGAAACACGGCTCTTGTTGGTTAACAGTGAATTATAACCTAGTTCGGAAATCAGCATCACCCTCGATTCGCCTCGTTCAACAATCCTTTTGTACTAATTTCAACCGCCGCCAGAGAGCAACACGAAGACCTTTGCTAACCGAGGCAAGAAGGTTACCAATTTACTCGTTTCGCTCACAATGGATTGCGCGTGAATGTAAAGACGCTGATTTGATCGACTTATACCGCAAAATAAGGGGTTTAACGCTTGCGGGCATAGGGTGAATGTTTTATAAAGAGCGCGTTGAGAGGCATTACTGCATGATTT
>LICD01000009.1 GCA_001438145.1 OM182 bacterium BACL3 MAG-120619-bin3
GGGTGCGCATAGAGCATGAGGCTCGAGGGTTTTTCGTCGACGAACAGGTTTCGAACAAGAAGGAGGGAGCGTGCCTTCGCCTCTTTACCTGCCGACCAGCGCGAGAAATTTGCGCCAGCGAAGAGTGCAAGGATGAGGGTTAGCGTAATGATTGCACAGAGACGCAGCGCAAAAGAGGTTTTGAAAAAGCGCAATGGCGAGGTCATAGCAGCGATGCCGGTAACAAGCGAGGTGGCTATTGTCGCACAGGCGGTTTTTGGAGTGGAGGAGTATAAACGGGCAAAAGTTCGGAACGAGCGTTTTGCCGGGTCATAAAAATTCATTAAAATCAGTAGGGTGCGTTTCAGTGTTTTATTAAGTGCGCGTTAACCTCGCTATTTTATGCACATGCGCTACATTCGTGTCACAAAACGCTATTTTTAACGGTATTTTTGTGATTTCTCCACGCATTGGCTAATTAAGTTATTGATTTTATTATTTATTATGAGTTGAGCAAAAATTAACCAATTTATACTTGAAAGCGCTAATTTACAGGCTTTTACGCGTTTTTCCTATTTTACCCCCAGAGTTATCCACAGTTTCTGTGGAAAAAAAGTGTGTTTCCGCGCTCTCTGTAAACAACACTAAACACAATAACTTACAGCGATAATGTCTGAGATTGCTTAGGTCATGCCGCTAACTTGCCCTTTCAACGCTGACGCGCAGTGCACGCTGCAGCGATATATACCCCTTACTATTTGTGTTATCTTTGTAACCCTAAATGGCGATCGCAGCGCTACTCCAAAGACCCTTTTTCTTCGCCATCCGTTTTTAGGCATCTTCGCTTTATGATCGAACTCAACGCCGATATTCCGTTTCTTTGGAGGCTAAGCCCAGAGAGCAGCGAAGGCTATTGCTCTGTGTCTCTTGTGGTGCCCCGCCCCCCTGAGAACGAGGTTCCCGATCTCACTATAGAGACCACTGTTCTGAGCTTGGCGTCGGACAGTATGCGATCTGAACAAGAAGAAACCTTGGAATGGAACGAGGAAGACATCAGCCTCTTCCTTCGCCTGTTAAGCCAGAAGAAGCCAAAGGTTGAATTTGAATCAGTCCCCGAGGAAGGAAGAACACTCAGAGTAGATCTCTCAGACCCCGATGTTATAGAAATTATTCATATCGTTGCAGCGGCAGGGTTCGGTGTGGCATTTACCTCGACCGGTCTGCTTAGATCACCGTCTGCGCTTCTGCCGGCCTATCGGTTCGATATTGGCTCGAAGGCTTCGCTCAACACAATAGTGGGATTTAAACAGGCAATTGTTGTCGATGTAGACGATGACGATGTGGTGTGTGTGCTAACTGAAGAGATTGATGTGCAGGCCATAGACTCGGCGGCGGATGAATACGACAAGCTACTGCCCAACGATTTGCTCCTCGTGCAGCGCGCGGATATTCTCCACGCCGATTATTCTGAGTCGCGCGAGATTCCTAGTGCAGCGGTGCTGCACTAGGCCACGCCGTCGGCAGACTACGCCCTTTGATTGAAGCGCCGGCCAACAAGCGCCGCAGTAATATTCACCTTCTGAATGTCGATAGCCCCCCCGGCGATCCCCCATCCCCACGAGTCTCTCAGCTTCTGCTCTAGCGGGAACTCTTTCGAGTAACCGTAGCCACCCATGAGCTGCATTGCCTTGCCGGTAACCTCGCGAGCGGTCTCATTGGCGAAGCATTTAGCTACTGAGCTTTCGGCAATTGACGGCAGTCCGCTCTCGGCGTTGATGACAGCACGGTAAAGCAAGAGCCGAGCCGCCTCGAGCTTCATCTTCATTTCAGCAATCTGTATCTGTACGCCTTGGAAGTCGACAAGCGGCTTGCCGAACTGCTGGCGTTCTTGAACATACGCCAGCACATAATCGAACGCTGACTGCGCGGTTGCCAGTGACATGGTTGTGTTACCGCAGCGCTCAAGATCGAAAGCGTCCATCAGCTTGCCAAAGCCACCCGCGGGCACGAGGATATCTGCATCGGTGACTTCGACGTTGTCGAAATACATATCCGCACTGTACACGCCGCGGAATCCCATATGGTGGTCTCGTTTGCCAAAGGTGAAGCCCTTGCTGCCTTTCTCGACGAGCACGGCGCCGATAGATTTGGCGCCGGGGCTATCATCCATGCGGCAGTAAACGACATAGGCCTCGGAGTGCCCAGCACCGGAGCTCCAGCGCTTGTTGCCGCTAAGAAGCATCTTGTCGCCTTCACGGCGCACCTGAGTTTTTAAGTCGGTGAGCGCAGAGCCTGCATCGGGCTCAGACATTGCAACGGCAACAACCATCTCGCCAGCGCAAACTTTGGGCAGAACGCGCTGTTTCATCGCGTCGCTTCCAAAGTGGGCTATAGCCAGCGTGGGGCCGAAGCAGGATTCAAAAATGGGGAACGCGACAGCAATTGAGATTTTGGCGACTTCTTCCAGTACTAAAACCGCATCGAAATGCGACATGCCGCCACCGCCGTATTCGCTGGGTAGGTTAACGCCAAGATAGCCGAGTTCACCGAAACGGCGTCGAAGCTCGAGGCTGGGCGGTTCATCGCTGAGCTCGATCTCACGAGCGAGTTCGGGGAGTTCTCGCTGAGCAAACTGCCTAACTGATTCTTGGAGCGCGCGCTGTTCGTCGTTTAAGGTGAAATCCATACTGATGCCTGCGTTACTGAGTCTATTAGTAAAAATGATCAAACCGAGTGTAGGTGAACTCAGGCAAGGATTGTAGCCAGTAATTTGATACTATGCGCCCCCTGCGCAGACTGGGAAGCTTTTGAGCATCGATAGCGCAGATTATCTAATTAGACATTGTCACTTTTGGGATTCATCAGGTATGGGTGTTAGCAACTTAGCCAACGAAATTAAAAAACGGCGCACGTTTGCCATCATCTCGCACCCCGATGCTGGTAAAACCACAATAACCGAAAAGCTCATCCTGCTTGGCAATCTTATTCAGGTGGCAGGCTCGGTTAAGGGCAAAAAGGCAGACAAGCACGCGACTTCCGACTGGATGGCGATGGAGCAGCAGCGCGGCATCTCGGTCACCTCTTCGGTCATGCAGTTTCCGTACATGGACCGCGTCGTCAATCTTCTCGACACCCCTGGCCACGAGGACTTTTCGGAAGACACTTATCGGGTCCTTACCGCAGTCGATTCGGCGCTGATGATAGTCGACGGTGCCAAGGGCGTTGAAGAACGAACCATCAAACTGATGGAGGTTTGCCGACTGCGCGACACCCCAATTTTTACCTTCGTGAACAAACTCGATCGCGATATTCGCGATGCTATTGATGTGCTCGACGAGATCGAGACTGTGCTTAAAATCAAATGCGCCCCTATCAATTGGCCGCTCGGGATGGGCAAAGAATTCAAGGGTGTCTATAACCTTTACAAAGATACGATCCACGTCTACCGACACGGGCAGGGGAGTCAGTTGCACGAGGTGGAAGTGATCGAAGGCATAGACAGTGACGAGGCGAAGGCGTTGTTAGGCAGTTACCGGGACGACTTCCGCGACGAAATAGAACTGGTGCGCGGCGCGAGTAACGATTTCGACCTCGACGCTTATTTGCGCGGTGAGATGACGCCGGTCTATTTCGGCACGGCGCTCGGCAATTTCGGCGTGAAAGAAATGCTCGACGACTTCGTGGAATATGCACCAGCGCCGCAAACGCGTGCGACCGAGTCGCGCGACGTCACCGCAACAGAGTCGGGGTTTACTGGCTTCGTCTTTAAGATCCAAGCGAATATGGATCCCAAACACCGAGATCGAATCGCCTTCATGCGCCTCTGCTCGGGTGAGTATTCGCGCAATATGAAGATGCGCCACTCGCGACTCGGCAAGGATGTGAAGGTTGCCGACGCGGTAACCTTTCTCGCAGGCGACCGTGATCAAGCAGAGTCTGCGGTGTCCGGCGACATAATTGGCTTGCACAACCACGGCACCATTCAGATTGGCGATACCTTTACCGGTGGCGAGGAACTCAAGTTTTTAGGTATTCCGCATTTCGCGCCCGAACTGTTCCGGCGCATCCGCTTAAAAGATCCGCTTAAGATGAAGGCGCTACAAAAAGGGTTGCAGCAGCTATCGGAAGAGGGCTCTACGCAGTTGTTTATGCCGCTACGCAATAATGATCTCATTGTAGGCGCGGTTGGCGTGCTGCAGTTTGAGGTGGTTGCGTTCCGCCTCAAAGATGAATACAAAGTTGATGCTATCTACGAGCCGATTACCGTGCAGTCAGCGCGCTGGGTGGATTGTAAAGATTCAGTCAAGCTTGCAGAATTCCGCAAAAAAGCCCACGACAATTTGGCCATAGATGGCGGCGGCTATCTCACCTACCTAGCGCCCACGCGCGTCAATTTGAGTCTAATGGAAGACCGCTGGCCCGAGGTGGAGTTTCGCGCGACCCGCGAGCACTAGTCTCGAGGCACTGGTCTCGAGGTAAGAGTATCGAGGCAAAACTACCGAACGAATTAATGAGACGGTCACGATGACCGGCAGATGAGTTATCTATGAGCCACATGAGTTTTGACATCGCCGCAACCGACGGCAAGGCGCGCACCGGCAAGATGTGTTTTCCACGCGGTGAGGTTGCCACCCCTGCGTTTATGCCTGTCGGGACCTACGGCACGGTTAAGGGGCTGACCCCCGAGCAGGTACGTGGAACGGGAGCCGACATTCTCCTCGGCAATACTTTTCACCTGATGCTGCGCCCCGGCACCGAGACGATTAATGTTCATGGTGACCTCCACGACTTCATTGGTTGGGACCGACCCATACTCACCGACTCTGGTGGCTTTCAAGTATTCAGCTTGGGCGAGATGCGGAAGATCAACGAAGAGGGCGTGACGTTTAGCTCGCCCGTCGACGGCGCTAAAATTTTCCTTGGGCCCGAATCGGCCATCGAAGTGCAGCACGCGCTCGGCTCAGACATCATTATGGTGTTCGACGAATGCACGCCGTATCCGGCAACGCGTGAACAGGCGCGCGAGTCGATGGAGTTGTCGATGCGTTGGGCGGGTCGGTGCAAGGAGGCGCATGGCGAGCATGAGTCGGCGCTGTTCGGCATCGTTCAGGGTGGCATGTATGGCGACTTGCGCGAGGAATCGCTCGCGGGACTCGTTGAGCTTGGCTTCGATGGCTATGCACTCGGCGGTCTATCCGTTGGCGAACCCAAAAACGAGATGCGCGAAGTAATACAGCACTGCGGCGCCTTGCTGCCTGCCGAAAAGCCGCGCTATCTGATGGGCGTGGGCACGCCTCAAGACATTGTTTATGCCGTTACGCAGGGCATCGATATGTTCGATTGTGTGATGCCCACGCGCAACGCCCGCAATGCCCATATTTTTACCTCGAAAGGGCTGCTACGCCTGCGCAACAAACGCTATCGTCAAGATACCAAGCCGCTAGACGAAAATTGTGGCTGCTACACCTGTCAGAATTTCTCACGCGCTTATTTGCATCATCTCGATAAATGCCGTGAAATGCTGGGCGCTCAACTCAATACTATCCATAATTTACATTATTATCAGGATCTTATGGTGGGATTGCGGGACGCGATAGCCAAGGGCAAATTGTCAGAATTCGTCGCTACATTCGAGGAAAATCAACAGGCATTGCAGGCCGAAAGCCTCGCGCTAGAAGCGCAGGCTGAGTCTTAGGTGGCAGGCAAACGCTAAAAAAAGCTGATTAACGCGGGCGAGCGAGCAGTTAAACGGGCTTTCTCGTTAGCCTGAGTCTTGATATCGTTTCGGATGCCTCCATTTGTGAGACAATGCGCAGCGAAGAACGCAGTATCTGACTAGAAGATAATTCATTAAAGAAGAGTTTTCCCCTTGCATGGATGTCACTGCTGCGTTTGAACTAACTAATTCAAACCTAAGAGAGAGCACAGTACATGGACTTTTTGTTTCCAGTAGCCTACGCCCAAGAACCCGGTCAGCCCTCATTGACCTTCAACCTCATCTTGTTCGGTGGCATGTTCCTCCTTTTCTGGCTGTTAATTCTGCGGCCTCAGTCGAAGCGTGCCAAAGAACATCGCGATCTAGTCACCAGCATAGGTAAAGGAGATGAGGTGTTAACCTCCGGCGGCTTGTTGGGCAAAGTGGTGCGCGTTAGCGAGGATTACCTCGCCGTAGACGTCGGCACCGGTCTCGAGGTGAAAATACAAAAGGCAGCGATCGCAGCGGTATTACCTAAGGGTACTCTCGCGAAGATCTAGTCCTCTCAAAAGGGAGTGCCGAGTAATCTCTGCGCTCCCCTCGAAATTAGGCGTGTTGACACACGTTTTTTTGTAACCGTTAACCTAGCAATTTGCAGAGCCCTCTTATGCTCAATCGATACCCCGCGTGGAAGAACGCGCTAATCTTTCTAGTCGTTCTATTGGGCCTGCTTTACTCGGTGCCCAACCTCTATCCCGATGACGAGGCGATCCAGATTAGCAGCGAGCTATCGCCGTTAACCGAGTTTGACATTGAAAGGGCAACCACGGCACTCGAAGCCGCGCAGCTCAATTTCTTCGGTGCAGCGATTAACGACGAAAGTTTGCTCGTCAGGCTCGACTCTGTAGAGGATCAGCTGCGCGCTAAGACAGCGCTCGAAAACGCGTTTGGCCCTGATTATATTATTGCGCTCAATCTCGCGCCGACCACGCCTGCGTGGATGCAGTCGATAGGTGCAGGAAAAATGAATCTGGGCCTCGACCTTCAAGGGGGCGTTCATTTCTTGATGGAGGTCGACATGGACGCGGCGATTGAGCGGCGCATGGAAGACAACCTAAGTAACGTGCGCTCGATTCTCCGCGAGGAGCGTATCCGCTCGCGCGGGCTAACACTCGTCGACAGTACACACCTCGAAATACGCTTTGCGACGTCGGATGACCGGTCGGCAGCGCGCTCCGCCCTCATTACTAATTTCCCTGAGCTGCAATTGCAAAATAGCGAGTCGGGAGACTTTTTCGTGCTCGATATGCGTATGACTCAAGATGTCATTCTGCAAATCCAGCGCGACACCATCCAGGCTAATCGCACGACGCTAATCAATCGAGTCGATGCGCTGGGGGTGTCCGAACCAACGGTTCAGCAGCAGGGTGCGAATCGCATTGTAGTAGAACTGCCCGGCGTGCAAGATCCCGCGCAAGCTATCCGTATTTTACAGCGAATCGCCACGCTCGAATTTCACCTCGAAGCTGAGTTAGGCGCGTCGAGCCTTTCCTATGAAGCCTTCGACTATCAGGGCCTGTCGATTAACGTTAACAACGATGTAATCCTGCAGGGTGATCGCATTAGTAATGTGCGCTCGTCTCTCGACCAAAACGGGTTACCGCAAGTACAAATCAGTTTAGATGCGCAGGGCGGCAATCAGATTAATCGCGTGACTCGAGACAATGTTGGGCGCCTGATGGACATCCTTCTTATCGAGACGAAATCGCGAACAAATACGACGATCGATGCGGAAGGCAATGAGGTTGACGAAGTCGAATTTTATGAAGAGAAGCGGCTTATTAGCCATGCGCGAATCAATTCGGCCTTGGGCCGTCAATTCGTCATCACCGGCCTGTCGTCGCGTGAAGCGAATGATCTTTCGCTGCTGATCAGTTCCGGTTCGCTCGCGGCACCGATGACCATTGTCGAACAGTCTGTTATCGGTCCTTCTATGGGGCAGGAGAATCTTGATCAAGGTATCCGCGGTGTGCAGGTTGCTGCGGCGCTGGTCATTCTGTTTATGCTGTTTTATTACCGCGTGTTCGGCCTTGCGGCAAACATTGCTCTGATCATGAATATTCTGCTTATCTTCGCGGTGATGTCATCGATAATCCCAGCCACCTTAACGCTGCCAGGAATTGTCGGTATCGTTCTCACCGTTGGTATGGCAGTCGATGCGAACGTGCTGATCTTTACCCGCATACGCGAAGAGATCGCCGAAGGATCGTCACCCCAGCGCGCGATCGATGCTGGCTATGATCGCGCCTTCACGACTATCTTGGATGCTAACTTAACCACTTTCCTCGTTGCGATGGTGCTTTTCACGATTGGCTCGGGGCCAGTAAAAGGCTTCGCCATTACACTGATGATAGGCATCATTACGTCGATGTTTACCGCCATTGTCGGCACGCGCGCGTTGATCAATTTGATTTACGGCGGACGCAAGGTTGAGGCGCTGTCGATCGGGACAATTCCTCCCCGCACCGAAGCGCTGACGGTTGAAGACTAAGCGCCTGACTGCGCAAACTACGGATAAAAGATTATGTTGAGTAAGCAATACAACTTTATGGGTGTGCGGCGCGCAGCGGCGATGGGTTCGCTTCTTCTGGTCCTTATCTCACTCGGCTCACTCGCTACGCGCGGCCTAGACTTTGGTCTCGATTTTACGAGCGGCACGTCGGTACGGCTAAATTTTTCAGAATCGGTGGCGATTGGTGAGGTGAATACAGCCCTCGCCGAAGGCGGTTATAACGATGCGGTAGTCGTTAGTTTTGGCTCCGACCGAGATATTCGTATTATTCTGCCGGTAGACGAATCGGTTGCCGAGGCGGATCAAGCGAGCCAAGCCGTGCGCGTAGGTGAGACGATTACTGCGCTCTTAGCGTCGTCTACGGCCGCCGACATTACGCTTGAGGGCTCTGACTATGTGAGCGCGAAGGTCGGCACTGAATTGGCGGAGCAGGGAGGCTTAGGAATGCTCGTCGCGCTCGGTATAATTATGGTCTATATTGCCGTGCGCTTTCAGTTTAAGTTCTCTGTCGGCGCGGTTGTTGCCCTCGCTCACGACCTCATCATCACGTTGGGTCTCTTCTCCGTTTTCGGGATGGAATTCAATCTAAATACCCTCGCCGCAATGCTCGCGATAATCGGCTATTCCCTAAACGATACGATCGTCGTATCGGACAGGATACGAGAGAATTTTCGCCGTCTGCGTAGCGGATCGCCGGCTGACATGGTCAACGTGTCTTTGAATCAAACACTGGGCCGGACGATAATCACGTCATTCACTACTCTCCTCGTATTAGTGTCGATTTTACTCGTCGGCGGAGAGTCGACTCAGGGTTTCGCTATCGCGTTGATTATTGGCGTTGTGGTCGGTACCTATTCATCAATTTATATCGCATCGAACGTGATCCTTATGATGAACGTGACGCGCGAAGATCTAATGATTCCTATCAAGGAAGGATCGGAATTGGACGATATCCCCTAGTTGGGACAGTAACCGAGGCCGTCAATGCTCAAAGGGAGCGGCCTCCATCTAGGCGAGAGAAAATTAATCAGAAGGGTAGACGAGTTGCCTTATTTCATTGGTCCTATGACTCGCGCAAGTAAGGCTAGCATCTGGCGCGCGGCAGTGATGTTCCTTCTGGTCGCAACAGCAGCTCCGCTATTTGCGCAGGATCCCCGTGATTTTCCTCGCCCCGCGGAACTCGAGCCTGCAATCCAATTCTGGGTTCGCGTCTATACCGAAGTAGATACCCAGAGTGGCTTTCTCCACGATGCCGAACATCTTGGTGTCATTTATACCGCGTTACCACTCGACCGAAAGCAAATCGAAACTAAGCGAGAAGCGATTAAGGCGGCCTTGCAAGTGCTCTCTACGGGCAAGAGGACTGGCCTCTCGACGGAGGAGCAGCAGGTACTCGCTCTCTGGCCTGCGAATGTTAGTAATCAAACCTTAAAAGTGGCTTCGGACAATGTGCGTTGGCAGCTTGGTCAATCGAACAGATTCCTTGCAGGCCTTCGCCGCTCTGGCGCCTATCGTGCGCATATCGAAAAGATCATTGGAGGGAAAAATCTCCCGCCCCAACTCGTTGTCTTACCGCATGTCGAATCGTCGTTTAACCCGGGTGCTTATTCATCGGCCGATGCAGCAGGAATGTGGCAATTCACACGCGCAACCGGCCAGAGATTTATGCGAATAGACCATATAGTCGATGAGCGGATGGACCCCTACATCGCTGCTGAGGCGGCTATGAGTCTCCTCGAATATAACTACCGTGTGTTGGGAACCTGGCCCTTAGCGCTAACAGCCTACAATCACGGTGCGGGGGGGATCGCACGCGCGGTGCGCGAAACGGGGTCGAGTGACATCGAGGAGATTGTTGCAAAATACAAGGGCAGGCGCTTCGGTTTTGCCTCGCGTAATTTCTATGCTCAGTTTCTTGCGGTTAACGAAGTCGAAAAGCGCGCCGAGAATTTTTTCGGTGAAATACAGTTTAATCCAGCGCCTAATTTCACCGAGCTCACTACCGACGCTTACATAGATGCCGAAGTTTTCGCGCGTAGTGCTAACGTGAGTTTAGAACAATTGAAAGCAGACAACCCTGCGCTGAGGCCAGTGGTTTGGCAAGGCCAGAAGAGAATTCCTCGCGGATTCAAAATAAAGCTGCGCGATGCGAAGATGGCATCGCAGGAATTACTCGCAAGCATTGATGGCGATTACAAATTTGTCGTTCAGACTCCAGACGTGTCTTACACGGTTGAACGAGGGGACAGTCTATCGGCAATTGCAGGGCGCTTTAATACATCGGTCTCGCGCCTTGTCGCGCTGAATCAGCTAACCAGCAGTCATCGCATTCAAATCGGCCAGCGCATACTCCTACCACAGGACGAAACTTCACTTGCTGCGCAGTCGCAACGAGCGCCAGCCAATGGCATCTATACGGTAGCGCGCGGTGACACAGTATCGACTATTTCTCGGCGCTTCTCGGTCGGTGAAACGGCGCTTCTGCGCCTCAATGGAATCGAAGACTCGCACCGCATTTATCCCGGACAGGAGTTGCGCTTGCCGGGTCTTTACGCAGCACCTCCCCAGCTGGTGGCGAATGAGCGTGCGCCGGAGTCGCTTGTCGAGACTACCGAGGTCTCACTAGAGGTCTCACCAGAGGTCTCATCAGAGAGCTCGATGCAGAACCCTGTAGAAGTCGCGGAGATTGAGCCTGAGTCATCGCAGGAACAAGCGTTCGATACATTGGTTGCGCCGGACAGTGACTCGATGCTCGACGAGCCTGCGTTAGCAGCTAACGTGTTAGTGGATGTTAATGCCGTAGCCGAAGAGGTTGCAGCGGCGATGTCAGAGGACACAGCCGTCGATAGCGACGCAGAGCTTGCCGAGGCGTTGAGCGCTGATCCTGCCGACTATTCGGTAGCGAGCGACGACTCGATTGAAGTGCAGGCGACCGAGACGCTCGGTCATTATGCCGACTGGTTAGCTGTTCGCGCTTGGGATGTTAGGCGACTCAATGGCATGGCATACAGCGATCCGGTCATCGTGGGTAAGCGTCTTACTCTTGGGTTCTCTAAGGTATCGAGACCTGAATTCGAGCGCAGGCGCAAAGACTACCACTCGACGCTACAACGTGATTTCTTTGCTCGGTATCGAATTCGCGATGTAGAGGAATACACTATACGCCGCAACGAAAATATCGGCACGATCGCGCGCAATCGCTATTCAGCTCCACTGTGGCTTGTGCGACAGTACAATCCAGAGCTCGACTTCAACCGGATTCAAATCGGCCAGAAAGTTGTTTTCCCGTTGCTGCAAAGCGTTGAATAGCCCGAGTCGTCTATCAGCTAAACAAAGGAGCTAAAGCGCTAAAGCGCCAGCCGCTTTTTTGAATGGATAGTTTGCGCAAACAGCTGTTGATACCGCGCAGTCAAATTTTCCTCGAAAAACTGCGTTAGTGACACGCGCGGAAGTGCAATTCCTTCGTTTTTTTCCTCCTGCCAGCGTTTCAATTTCTTGAAGATATTACGCGCGGTGTGCGTGTTATCTTGAGTCACAGAGTAAAGATTTTCTGGCGGCAGGTATTCGGGATAGACAAGGTCGGCAGGGGCGAGCGGGCAGCAGCCAGCGATCGCAGCCTCTTGCATTGCGAGACCTTGAAAGTCATGCAGCGCAGTCGACAGGGCGACGTCGCAGGAGTTGATAAGCGCGTGGTAGTCAGTAGCGCTTTCGATAAAGCCGAAGTGAGCGTCTTCAAGATTTAGAGAGATGCAGTGCGCTTTAAGTAAGCGGCGACATTCGTCGAATTCTTCGGGCTGCTGCTTAAACTGCTGGCCCACAATATGGAGACGGCAGTTGAGCCTCTGGGCGCAGAGTAGTTTGACCACCTCCAACAGTCGCTCAGGGCCTTTGTCATATTCCCATCGGTGATTCCACACTATTTCAAGCGTCGAATGGTTGCTGCAACGCGGCGACAACTCCTCCGGCTGGAACACAGGAACCGGCACTACGTGTGACTGCTCGAGGCGCTGTAGTAATCCTTTGGGCACATAGTCGGGTAGGCGCCGGAGCAACTCTTTTGCGCCGCTGAGAAAAGTCCTGCGGTTGTATTCACTATTAAACGCGACCGAATCTGCGCAAAGTGCAGCGTAAAGAGGGACGAGCTGTATCTCGGCATTAGCGCGTTGCTGATCACGGGTAGGATACGCAAATTGATTTTCATGAAAGTACAGCAGCGTTGGGATCGCTGCGAGTGCGGGCATGAACCCACGCAGCGTGCTTAGATCAACCATCGATGTCGCAATCATCAAATCGTAATGTCTGCTCAGGGTCTCTCGCTCACCAAAGGCGAAGCTTAATGCGTTGCCGCGTAGGCGCCAGCTAAAATTTCGGGGTGCGAGAGCTAGCGGAGTCCATTCATGCTCGGGCATCATGCGCGCGAGATTCTCATGCCAGAGGCGATGGCTCGCGGCATCGTAGCCGGACAGTAAGAGAATGCGGAGGCGTGCAGTGGCTGACATGGGGAATCGCTTACGCTTGCGTGAATAGGTTTTGCAATCTGTGCGCGTGCAGAGTAATTTCTGTCGCTCATTGAACTTAAGTATGAAGGGGACACGTGTGACGATCAAACTATATGGGATGCCACTCAGTAATTACTACAACATGGTAAAGACTGTTCTGCTCGAGAAAGGTATGGATTTTGAAGAAATGCTGATACTCCCTAATCAAGAGTCAGATTTTTTGGGCAAAAGTCCGATGGGCAAAGTGCCGGCGATGGAAACCGAACAGGGCTTTCTCACCGAGACGGGCGTGATGATCGACTATTTAGACTCGCTGGGACAGGGTGAGAGCTTTTACCCGGCAGACCCTTTCGAGAAGGCTAAGGTGCAGGAAATGATCCGCTACCTCGAACTCTATGTTGAATTACCGGCGCGTCGGCTATACGGAGAGGTGTTTTTTGGGCGGCCAGCAACCGATGAATTAAAGAAAGAAGTGAAGCCTCAACTAGAGAAGGGGTTTGCCTCGTTCAATCGGCTCGCGAAATTCTCGCCTTATTTATGCGGCGAGCAGCTAACCTATGCCGATTTCTACTTTCGCTTCAGCATGAATCTTGCCATGACAGCCTGCAAGCGCGCACTAGACTGGGACGTTGCCGCCGAAATGCCCCGCAACAATGAGCTGATCGCGCGCCTCGACGAGCGCGCCTCGATTCAGCGCGTGTTAGCAGACCAGAAAAAGAAAGCCTAGGCGGTCTGTGAGTGAAAAAAAACGCCCCCTTTGAGAGTGTTATAGCTCTCAAAGGGGGCGTTTTCTATTATCCGGCTCAAAAGCGCTTTGCCGATGGATCAAACATTGCGCAGGCGCAAACGTGCTGCCGTTATCGGTGGTGCGTCCGCTCTATCACGCCCTTGCTCGACGTCATGTCGAGTATTGTGTCGATATTCGCCTCGATGTCTTCGACCGAGGCTCCGAGGCCCAGATTAACGCCTTCGTTTTCACGCACATCGGCAGAGTAATAGCGGCCACCGGCTGCCTGAATGATGCGGCCATTAGGGGCTTTATCAGAACAGAGATAGACCACCGCAGGGGTGACTAACTCGGGCGCGAGTTTTTCTGCGCTGTCTTCGAAGCCCGGCAGTTCTTCGGTCATGCGCGTCGCGGCTATTGGTGCGATCGCATTGGTGAAAACACCGTATTTCGCACCTTCTAGGCGCAAGGTATTCATAAAGCCGACCAGGCCTAGCTTTGCGGCGCCATAATTGCTCTGGCCAAAGTTTCCGAACAATCCGCTCGTTGAGGTTGTCATTACTATGCGGCCGTAGCCTTGCTCCACCATGATTGGCCACACACATTTAGTCGCGTTGAGGCTGCCTGTGAGGTGCACATCGATGACCGCATGCCAGTTTTCGAGTTCGAGTTTCGAGAATGTGCGGTCGCGCAGGATGCCTGCGTTATTCACGAGGATGTCTATGCGGCCCCATTTCGCCATTACCTCGTCGACCATCGATTGGACAGAGGCTAGGTCGGTAACTGATGCGCCGTTCGCAATGGCCTCGCCGCCTGCGGCGATGATTTCCTGAGCGACTAACTCAGCTGCAGAGGCCGAACCGCCGCTGCCATCTACGCTGCCGCCTAAGTCGTTAACGACTACCTTTGCCCCGCGGCGTCCCAGCTCTAAGGCGTGCTGTCGGCCTAGTCCGCCGCCTGCGCCTGTTACGATTGCGACGCGACCTTCAAATCCAATTGTCATAGCTTGTTTTCCGTTTTTCTGTTGATGGGAATAGAAGTAAGGGGCTTCGATACACATCGATAGAGCCGCCGTTGACTCGATTCTAAGCGTATGGGGGTGGAGGCGCAAACCATCCGCTTATAGCTGCATTCAGGGAGTGGGATCTTCCGCCAAATTGGGTATTATGAGGGTTACCGAAAGCGACAGTGCACAAGGGCGTTGAGCCTTAAGGAAGACCCAGTAATGAGCGAGATGACCCCGGTTCCGGCCGCCACAGTAGTCGTAGCCCGCGACAGCGCTACGCAAGGCTCTATTGAAATTTTACTGCTCAGGAGAAATTCCAAGCTTGTTTTCCATGGTGGTCATTGGGTGTTTCCCGGAGGTCGTGTAGACCAGGCCGATTTCGAGGGGGTCGAGGGGCTGGAGTATCGTGCGGCGCTAAAAGCGGCGGTAAGAGAGACGAAAGAGGAGGCGGGGCTGGACATCGGCGAGAGCCAGCTTATTCACACTGCCCATTGGACCACTCCGCCCCATTTGCCACGACGGTTTTGTACTTGGTTCTTTATGTGTCCGGTGCCACGAGCGGCCAACGTTGTTGTCGACAACGCTGAAATACTAGAGCACCGCTGGATTACGCCTCAAGCTGCGCTCGCCGCTTCGAAGGCAGAAGAGATCGTTCTGCCGCAGCCCACTAAGGAGACGCTCAAAGGCATCGCTCAAATCAGCAGCGTCAAAGCGCTTCTAGACTGGGCTGCCTCGACCCCTGTGCATATATTCCCCGATGATTCCCCCTTTTATCGGCCACAAGAGATGGGTTACCCGCTTTCCGAACCTTGCTAAGCGGTTGACGATAGTGGGATAGTGGGGCTGCGAGAGAGGCTTGCCCTGCACTCCTTTCAGCAAGAGGGGGAGCAAGTCCAATGGCGACTCCTCGGCGTTTTAGCTAAGTGCCCTTGGCGCTCACGCTGCCAAAGCGGGCGTCAGTTTTTGCTTATTATCATCCAGGAAACGCATGACGACTCCGAATCTCGACAGTCTCCGCGACACCCTCTACAGCCTTCAGCGAAGGCAGGCCAGATTAGTGCTCGCTCGGCAGTTCGGTTTCGCGCTTGTCGCCGTCTGTCTCGTGATTGCGGCAAGCCTCGCTGTAGTCGCGAATGTCACCGCATCACCGGCGGTTATCTTAGTAGTCACTGTGGCATCCCTTGCACTCTTGGTTTCTATTGTGGCGGTTGCGTGGCGTCACCGTCATCGTGCACAAGCCGATCAGAGAGCGTTAGCGCTCTATGTCGAAGAAAAATTTCCAGACCTCGAACAGCGTTTACTTACCTCTATCGAGTTTTCTCAAATAGAAAGAGAGCCTCTAAAGGCGGGCGTTTCCCCAGCATTCGTCGAACAGCTGATTAAAGACGCGCGCTCACATGTTGAATTGCAGAGGCAAGAGGTTGAGCGAGTAGGCTCCCCACGTGAATCTTTTATTGCGATGGCCGCCGGCCTTGCCGCCTGCTTAGCACTCGGCCTTTTATTGCAAGAATCTGCCCAGATGAGGCAAGCAGCGCAGCGCCTCGCCTGGCCTTTCGCTAGCGAACAGCGAGCTGATTTAAGCCCAGCGGCGTTGCCTATCGCGCTTATTGTCGAGCCGGGGGATATTGAACTGCAGCGGGGCTCGCCACTGACGTTTACGGCAAGAGTAGAAAATGCGCAGCCTGGCGCGCTGACCCTGCGGCTTCAGGACGATCGGTTGAACTGGCGCGACTACCCGATGGTACTCGATGCGGCGGACATCGGCGGTGCGACGTTTAGCTACTATTTACCTGCGGTTCTAAAAGATTCGGTCTATCTGGTTAGCCTTGCCGGCGATGAGCAGACTTCGCGGCAATACCAGATAAGTTTGTATGACCTCCCCAATGTAGAGCAGATCGATGTGGCGCTGGATTTTCCGGCTTATACCGGCGAAGAGGATCGAATCGAAATTGATGGCGGCGATATAGTCGCCGCAGAGGGCACCGAGGTAAGCCTTACGATTACGTTCAATAAACCACTGGCGAGTGCCGAATTGCAGTTCGCTGACGCCGGCAGTACGTCTGGGGAAGGCTATGTAAACAGTAGCCTGACTATTGACGGACTTAAGGCAACTGCTCGTTTTACTGTGAAGGGAGATGGGGTTTACCGGCTTTCGGCAACCGATCTACAAGGCCTGCAAAGCGATGCGCCGCTCGATTACTATATTCGCGCAATCGAAGATCAGCCTCCCCAGCTCACTCTGCGCCGACCCGGCGCTGATCAAGACGTGATGCCACTCGAAGAGGTGGTGATCGAAGTTGACGCAAGCGACGATTATGGGCTGAGCGAATTCGTGCTCAATTACGCGGTAGTGGGTGCTGGTGACAGTGTGGTTAATTTCCTGCCTGCCGAACCCGTTCGCTCTGCGCAGGGATCGACTCTGCTTTATCTCGAAGACATGGAGGTTGAGCCGGGCGACTTTGTCAGTTACTACCTAACGCTTGCCGACAATAATGCACTCGATGGCCCGAGTGAGGTGGTGTCTGACATCTATTTCCTCGAAGTTATACCGACCGATCAAGAATTTCGCCGATCGCAGCAGCAGGGTGGTGGTGGCGGAGGAGGCGGTCAGGGTGGCGGCGAAAGTAGTGCGCTTGTTTCAGTGCAGAAAGACATTATTGCGGCGACTTGGAAACTGCGAAACCGACTGCGTGACGCATCGAATGCCGACATCGAGGCCGATGCCGAAATCATAGCCGAGAGCCAGCGCGAGGCGACCGGTCGCGCTAAGATGTCTATTGATCGCTTATCAGAACGATTGAGTTTTTCGGATGATAGTTATGATCTAGCCGTTGAAAATTTGTCTCTCGCCATCGAACAGATGAATCTTGCTGCAAACGATTTAGATAGTTTGCAAGTAACGACCGCACTCAAGCCTGAACAACTCGCCCTGCAGTACGTGCTGAAAGCTGAAGCGAATATTAATCGCACTGACATAAGCATGAATCAAAACAGCGGCGGTGGAGGAGGAGGCGCTCAGCAAGAGCGCGAAGATCTTCGCGAATTGTTCGAAATGGAGATGGGGCAACTCGAAAATCGGTATGAGACACCGAACAGCGCGAGCCAAGCGGGTGGAACTAATGCCGAAGAGGTGAACAAGCTAGAGGAGTTAGCGCGGCGCCAAGAGGCCCTCACTCGCGCGCAGAGAAACCTTGCTCGCCGAGAGCAGGAGCTCGAAGAAGAGCAGCGTCGTCGCGAACTAGAACGGCTGCGCCGACAGCAAGAACAGCTTACCGCTGACGTTGAAAAATTAGCACGCGAATTAGCTCAAAATAACCAGGGACAGCAATCTCAAGAGTCTCAACAGCCTCAACAGTCGCAACAAAGAGACGGGGGATCGCCTCAGCAAGCTCAGCAAGGACAGCAATCTCAGCAAGGACAGCAGAGCGCAGCCGGGCAGCAAACGGCGCAGCAGGGCGGCACCGCGCAAGCGGGTGAGTCAACTGCTCAATCTGCAATTGAGCGCGCGCTCGAGCAAATGCAGCAAGCTGCGCAGAGCGACAGCGCTGCTATTGCAGCGGCGCAAAGCCAGAAAGCGCTCGAGAGCTTACGCGACCAGCAACGCGAACTAAGCCAAGAAGGCGAGAGTTCGGTCTCGCAGATTGCACGACGCCTAAGCGAGCGCGGTCAGGAGCTTGTCCGTAACCAGCAGGCGCTACAAGAAGGATTAGAAGAGGCGAGTCGCAATCAGGGTCTAGGTCAGACCCGCCGTGAGGCGCGTCGTGATGAGGCGCTAGAGGCGCTTCTCGATGCGCAGCGACAGCAGCAACGTGATATCGAAGAGATCGAAGACATGCTCCGAGCGGTGGTCACTCGAGGCGATAGTGATGACCGCAGCTTACTGACTCAGGCTCAGGCAGCAACGCGTGACCTAAAACCAATTCGCGATGAGATGGCAACAAGCAACCGTGTTCTTCGCAATGGCATGCTCAACCTTGCGATTGATATGGAACAGGAACTCGGCGACCAGATCGACCAGTTAGCGCAGAGCCTGGCGCGACTGGATCCATCGCAAACGCAAGACTCCGAAGGATCTGCACGGCAGGTAGCAAGTGATGCGCAGCAATTGAGACAGCAGATCGAAAGCCTGAGCGAACAGGCTGAGCAATTTAATCAACGTAGTGCAGGCGAGGCGAATGAAACGGAAGGCGCGGGAAACACGCCGTCGCTTGCGCAGATGCGTGAGCAGTTAGAGAGCAGCCAGACACTCGCCGAAAACTTATCCCAGCAGTTAGCGCAGCAGCGGGGCGGCACAACGCAAACCCTGCGTGGCGAGGCGAATGCCGTAGGCACCGCGCGATCGATTAGACAGCAGCTGACGCGGCAAAATATTGAAGATTTCCTCGCGCAGCCCGAGCTCCTTCAGGCGTTACTGCAGCCTATTGTTGAGTTAGAAGGCGCGCTGCGCGCGCAGGCAGAATTAGAGAGTGCGGCCACACAGCTATTTAGCGCAGACGAAGAAGCGATCCCTGATGCGTATCGCGAGTTAGTGGAGCAATATTATCGAACGCTGTCGGAAGGTGATTCTGGAGGAGCGCGGTAGTTATGCAGTCTTCCGATCTTTCCTTCTTTGACGCACTGCGCGCGGGCACTCTCTCTTTTGCTTACGGTATTCCGCCGTGGGCCTTCGTCGCACTCTCGCTCGGTATTGTAGGACTCGTGTGGTTGGGGTATGCCAATACAACTAGGCCTCTTACTACCCGCTGGCGAGCCGGATTAGTTGCGCTCAGAGCAGCGGTGCTAGTGCTCATTATGTTTTGCCTGCTGCGGCCTGTGGTGATCGATCTCGAGGTGATTCCGCAGGAGACATTTTTTGCGGTGTTAGTCGACAACTCTGCCAGTATGACCATCACCGACATGCCGAACGGCCAGACGCGGAAACAGGCCGCGGCAGAATCGCTAGAACGTGCCGGTTTGCTTGATGCGCTTGCCGAAGACTATCAGCTACGGTTCTTTGGTTTCGGTGGTGAGACGCGACGCGCTAATGATTTAGCCTCAATTGGCACAGGATTCGATGAAGAGGAAGGGGCTGTCGCGTTTAGTAAAACAGGCCTCGGTGATGCGCTCAGCTATGTGGATGATCAGCTAGGCGGCTTACCTCTTGGTGGGGTACTTTTGATTAGCGACGGCGCCGATAACAGTGGCAAGGATGCGACAATCGCTGCCCGAACCTTTGCTGCCAGCGGTGTGCCTGTTTACACGCTTGGCGTGGGCATGCCATCACTGCCCCGCGACCTCGGTATTGAAGGCGTCGTCACTACCCGAACCGTTTTGGAAGGCTCTGTTTTTACTGCGCAAATACGGCTCGTGCAGACCGGTTTCGATAACGAACGAGTCCGCCTTCGAATCGTTGATGGCGAGCGAGAAGTAGCCAGCCGTGAGGTCGTTCTTGCCCCCGGCAATGTGACACAGCGCTTCGAGATAGAACTAAGCCCCGAGCGTGAGGAAGCAATTGTCTACCAACTCGAAGCTGAATTGGTTGATCGCGACTCGGTAAAAGAGGAGATTGTTAGCGAGAATAATCGCTATCAATTTCTGGTGGATAACTTACCAAAACCCGCGCTCGACATCCTCTTTATCGAAGGCCATCCGCGGAATGAATATAAGTTTATTCAACGCGCTGTCAGAGGTGATAAGTCGCTGCGCCTAGCAACCTATTTACGCACGGGACCCGAGAAATTCTATCGGCAAGGCATCGAATCACCAACCGAATTAAGCGATGGCTTTCCAAGCGATCGCGAGGCGCTGTTCGACTACGAAGCAATTATTCTTGGCGACATAGAGCAAGAATTTTTCGATACTGAACAGCTGAAAATGCTTGATGAATTTGTTGGCGAACGCGGCGGAGGGCTGCTGCTTTCGGGGCGTGTCGACGAAGGGTTTATTGGTACGCCGCTGGCGGCGATTGCGCCGGTAAGTTTGGTCGAGGAAGCTCTTCTGCCGCAACCACTGCAGGGAGGGATTCGCCGCGGCGATCATCCTGCCGGCGCGCTCTTCAATCCGCAGCTGACAGCAGCGGGTCGCGTGTCGCCCTTGTTACGACTCGCTGCAGACGAGGCGGCAAACATCAATTTATGGGCGCAAATGCCGCCTCTGCAAGGTGTCTATGTTACCGGCCGTGTTAAGCCCGGTGCATCAGTGTTGCTCGAACACCCGAGTCTTGATTATCAAAATCAGCCATTGCCTGTTCTCGTTACGCAGCGCTATGGGTCTGGTAGAAGCATGAGCGTAGCCACTGCGAGCACTTGGCGCTGGCAGATGATGCTTCCTGTTGCTGATCAATCGCAAGAAAAATTATGGCGTCAGTTACTCAGATGGCTTGCGGTAAATGCGAAGGAGCGAATCACGCTTAGCTTCGATAGAGAGTTCTACAACGTGGGTGACACCGTGCGAGTCGAGGCAACCGTTCTTGATGCCGATTATCTCGCAGACAATGACGCAACCCTATGGATTCAACGCGAAGATCCTCTTGGGGATGTAAGCGACACGCCTATGCAGTGGCAACTCGAAGACGAAGGCGTTTATAGGGCCGAATTTCTTGCAAATAATGTCGGAGTCAACTCGCTGCTCGTCGATGTTGCTAGCGCAGCAGGTGAAGGGCGTGCTGAAAACTCGGAAGCTAACGCCTCGATTATCGTGACGCCATCGCTGCGTGAGTATTCTAACGCCGGCCTTGATGCAGGCATGCTTCAGCGTATTGCAGAAACGACCGGAGGTTATTACGCGTCAATCGACAACTCGTCATCAGTCGCTGCAGCTATTCGCAATACACCTAATGCGTATTCGAAAGAAGTCACAACCGATCTTTGGGACAGCCCCTGGCTTCTGGGTTTGCTTATTTTGATGCTCTGCCTCGATTGGACGCTGCGCCGCGGCAAGGGGCTATCGTGATGAATGGTTTTATGAAAACAATGGTTTTCTTTGCGCTGTCCGGATTGGTTGCAGCGAGTGTCAGCGCTCAAGAGAACGGCAGGCGAGAATTATTTGCGCAGTCGGCTGCAACCTCGAAATACGCGCTAATTATTAGCGGTGCGACCGTTGGCGCTGACAATGAAGCCAGATACCGTCAGTTGTCGGTTTCTCTGCATGACATCCTCGCGCGCGATTACGGCTATAGCAGTGCAGCGATAGAATTGCTTTTTGGCAATACATCTACGGATTCACGCGGGGATGCGATCGCTGACCGCGAAGGAATTAGTGCGAGCTTGGCAGACCTCAAAAATCGAATGAGTGCCGGCGACCAACTTGCCGTTTTCTTGCTTGGCCATGGCACCGGAACCGACGAAGAAGCCAAATTTAACCTCCGTGGCCCTGACCTAACCGGCGCAGAGTTCGCGCGTTTGTTTGATGCCTTTACTGAGCAAGACTTAATTTTTGTGAATACGACGAGTGCAAGCTATGGCTTTTCAACAGCACTCGCCCGCGAGATAGCAGGAGAGGGGCGCATCGTAGTCTCGGCAACGCGCTCGTCTTCCGAAAAATTTGATCCCTATTTTTCGCGTTACTTTATCGAGGGCTTGAGTGAGAGACGTGCCGATCGCGATAAGAACAGCCGCGTCTCCTTGCTCGAAGCGTTTAATTACGCAAAAAATAATGTCGAAGAATTTTATGAGGAATCGGGCAGGCTTGCAGCCGAACACGCGGGGCTAGACGACAATGGGGATGCCCTTTTTGCCCTCAGCCCAGCGCCTGGACAAGGTGATGGCAGCCTTGCCGAAATCGCCTTTATCGACGCGTCCGACGCAGGCGAAACCGGCTTGTCAGCGACCCGCTTGGCACTTAAGCGGCGAATGCAAACCCTAGAGCGCAGTGTTTTACTCCTGCGTGGCCGCAAAGCTGACTATCTAGAGGACGATTACTGGGCGCAGCTTGAAACATTGCTAGTCGACCTTGCTAAAACCACGGAGGAATTCACTCGTGAAGCGTCGGAATAAGACCTCTCCAAACTCGATGATGAGCGCGACCCTGAAGCGCGACGCGGGCAGTGCGCTAGTTGCGAAGCGGCTAATGGCTGCTGTCACGTTAGCGGCTGCACTCTTCGCCACGCCCGCTTGGGCACAAAATATAGACGAGGCGTTTTTAAGTGCGAGTTCTCCTCTGGCAAGGGGAGAGCAGCTTTTCCTTAGCGGCTCGTATGCTGCTGCAGGTGATGCGTTTTTACGCGCGCAGGGTCTCGATCGAGAAGAGGGTATCGTTGGTGCAAGTCGCGCGTTTGCCATGATAGGCGATAGGGCGCGGGCGATTGCGCTGTGCGAAGACGCGTTAAATAACTTGGCACCTGCCGATTTGCCTCTTGTCGCCGTTCAGTTAGCTGAACTGCGACTTGCGCAGGGTGAGTCTGCACTCGCGCTCGACGTATTAGCCGATGTAAGCGAAGGGCTCGATCAGCCGCCACTGCGTGCCGTAGTGAAATACGGAGAGGCGCTGCAACTTGTTGGCCGTCGAGGTGAGGCCGCGGCGCAATTCCAGCGCGCGCTAGATCGTTATACCGATGGCCTTGTATTTTCGTCGCAGGACATCGGTATGGTGGCGCGCGCGAGTTGGCTGCTCGGCGAATTTCACGATGCCAATAGCCTCTTTAGCGAGGCTACGCGTCTCGATCCGAATAATCTCGAAGCACAGACACTTTGGGGTGATCTGTTCCTCGAAAAATTCAATGCAGCCGATGCGCAGCGCTCGTATGAAGACGTTCTCGCGGTGAATCCACGCTATCTGCCAGCGTTAACTGGTCTCGCGCGCGTCACCGGTGACAGGGGAGCGTTGGAGCGGGCGCTCGCCGTTAACCCGAGTTTCGTTCCCGCGCTCGAGACACAGGCGCAATTATTTTTCGTTAACGACTTCGAAGACGATGCGCTCGAGGCTATCGATCGAGCGCTTTCTTTAAACCCCGAGTCGCTCAAGAGTCTGAGCCTATTGGGTGCGAAGGCGGCACTCGAAGAACGAACTCAAGACTTTGCCGAAATTCGCGCGCGAGTCGATGCCTTCAGCCCGTCTAATCCACAATTCCTTGGCGACGTTGCCGACACCCTCGGACGGCAATATCGGTTTGTCGAGGCGGTTGCGTTAGCGCGTGAGGCGATCGCATCTGATCCTAACTACTGGCAAGGTTATACGCTGCTGGGCAGTAATCTTATCCGTCTAGGTGAGGAGGTCGAGGGACGCGAAAATTTGGAGATTGGTTTCGACAACGATCCGTTTAACGTGATGACGTCGAATATGCTGAAGGTATACGACACACTCGACAGCTACGTAACGGTAGAAAGTGAGCATTTTAAAGTCAATTTATCCGAGAAAGATGGACAAGTTCTCTGGCCGTATCTCGAGCCACTGCTTGAAGAGAGCTGGGATACGCTCACCGCAAAATACGGCTTTGAACCCGAAGGCCCGATACTTATTCAGGTGTTTGAAAATTCGCAAGACTTTGCTGTGCGCTCGGTTGGCCTTCCTGACATCGGTCCGCTTGTAGGTATTTGCTTCGGCAAAGTTATCACGCTTATTTCCCCCGACACGCTGTCGGCTAACTGGCAGGAGATCGTGTGGCATGAGTTTGCACACGTGGTGACGCTGCAGATGACCGGCAATAAGCTGCCACGCTGGCTGTCCGAGGGGATTTCAGTGTGGGAGGAACGAGAGGGCAGGCCCTATTGGGGCCGTAGCCAAGGCTTAGATCTGGTGCGGGCATGGGAACAAGATAAGCTGCTGCCATTCGCCGATCTAGACAAAGGCTTTAGTGGTGCGCAGAACAGCGCAGACCTTGGCTTTGCATACTTTCAGTCGTATTTGGTCATCGACTATATCGCCCGCGAATACGGTTTCGAGGGCCTCCGTTCGCTGGTAATGCAATACGACGAAATAAAAACCGATGCCGAGCGATTCGATGAGGCGTTTGCTGTTTCGTTGACAGAATTTGACGCAGGATTCCTGTCTTGGGTTGAGCAGCGTGTTTCCGAGATCGACGTCTATGTGCATAAAGAAGATGCGCCAGATGAAGGCGAGGGTCATGGGCATGGCGTGCGCGAGAATTCGAGTGCTATCTTAGCCGAACTGTATAACAACACCTCGCTTAAGCAGCACATGAGTGCGCGAATAGAGGCGAACCCCAAAGACTTTCAAGCCTATCTGCAAATGGGCATTGTCTTGTTTAAGGAGGAAGCCTACGCCGAGGCAAAAATCTATTTAGACACCGCCTATGCGATGCTGCCCGAATACACGGGTTATCCAAGTCCACCTCTCGTCCTCGCGCAAATTTACGAGAAGGAAGGCAACGAGGCAGCGCGCCTCGAGCAATTAAGGCTGCTCCTCGGCAATCAGCAGCATGACTACAACTCCGCGATTACACTGGCTGAAGCCGCGTTTGCGAGCAGCGACCTTAGCGGAGCCGGCTACTATATCGACAGGGCTATTCAGGTCGATCCCTATCGCCGCGAAGTACATGAGCTTAGAGCGCGCCTGGCTTCGTTGCAGAACGATACCGCAGCTGCCGTGGTTGAGAATGAGGTAATCGTTACCTTGGAGGTAGACGACCCCGTAGAGGCACGGACGAATCTTGCCGAGGCTTATCTCAACAACGGCGACACAGCGCTGGCAAAGCGGAATGTGCTCAGCGCATTAGAAATTGCGCCAAGCTATGCGCGCGCGCAAAAAATTCTTTTGCGGACCGTGGCTGTCGCGAACGAGAACGACGACTAGGCACTGAACAGACTCAGGTGAGTAAGGCGAGAGAAATTAGAGAAAAAGTAGAGAAAAATTAGAAAAACTTTAAAAAATTTAGAGAGAAGCTAAAGAAAAGCTAAAGAAAAATTGCCGAGAATTACGAAAGAGACTGGAGAAACAAGAACGCAATGAAAAAGCCAATTCAGAAGCCGGCGTTACAAGCGAGAACGAGCCCAAAGCTTGCTCCTTCCTTGTGCGTTCTGATGGTTTTCTTTTTGGGTATCTCTATTTCTTATGCGCAGAATTTGCGATTCGATGAATTGGCGCCAGACGGCGAGGATCTGTCCGTCTACGGTGATGACATCACTGAGTTTCAATGGGTGCGGGGTCGCTATACGAACCATGGTGCAGGGCAAGGCGGCTTCGGTCGACGCCGTGGCGGTGGTTGGTGGGATACTGATTTCCCTGATTCGGATGAAAATTTTTTGCGCGGTGTGCAGCGCTACACGAACGTAGATACTAATCCCAAAAACTATACCTATGTTGAGTTAACGGATCCTCAGTTATTCGAGAATATATTTCTCTACATGAACTGGAAGCGCGTGCCCATCGGCTATCCCATGAGTGGGCCTAATTTTAGCGCGCCCGAGGTCACGGCGCTGCGCGAATTTATGCTGCGAGGTGGATTCGTCTTGGTCGATGATTTTTGGGGACAGCCGCATCTCGACGATATGTTTGTCGAAATACGAAAAATTTTTCCTGAGCGCGAGATAACAAGGCTTGAGTCGGACCATGAGGTCTTTCATATTTTCTTCGATATCGATGAGGTTGCTCAAGTGCCTGGCCGCATGGTGACCTGGGATTACGGTGGATTCCTGAATAAAGACGATCCGCAGTATCCGCCAGCTGTTTACGCGGTACTCGATGACGATGGCAGAGTAATGCTTGCCGCCAACTACAACACCGACCTCGGTGATGGCTGGGAGCACACTTTTTACGCAGGCTACCCGACACAGTCGACAAACGATGCCTACAAGATTGGAATCAATTATTTGATTTACGCGTTTAGCCACTAAACAATGTGACACCGCCGCGCCGCATGCGAGCGCCGAATGAGAAATAGGACTCTTTGATGACAGAATTAGACCAGCAACAGGAAGGGGCAGAGATGCAAAGCAACGACTCTACTGAGACGGATATCTCAACAGTTGAGGCACCAGCGGGTGACGGAAAAGACGCGCTTGAAATTGAAACCCCAGACGATCTTGCGCTGGTACAGCGGATGCAAGAAGGGCATCAGCAGATTGTTGCCGAAATCCGCAAGGTAATTGTCGGCCAAGAGGCTGTCGTCGATGAACTACTCATTGCTCTGTTCTCAGGGGGACATTGCTTGGTAACCGGTGTGCCGGGTCTCGCTAAGACTCTCCTGATTAAGACTGTCGCCGACATTTTGCAGGTGAATTTTAGCCGAATCCAATTCACTCCGGACTTGATGCCTGCCGATGTTGTCGGTGCCGAGATAGTGGAAGAGAAAGACGGTAAACGCGGCCTCAATTTTGTAAAAGGGCCTATTTTCACGAACATCTTATTAGCCGATGAGATCAACCGCACACCGCCTAAAACCCAGTCGTCGCTACTCGAAGCGATGGAAGAGCGGCAAGTGACCGCAGCGGGGGTTACCTACCCCATGGCAAAACCGTTTTTCGTGCTTGCCACGCAGAACCCGATCGAGCTTGAGGGCACTTATCCATTGCCCGAGGCACAGCTCGACCGCTTTATGTTCAAAATCGAGCTTAAGTACCTTTCCGAAGCGGACGAGGTTGCGGTTGTGGCCAACACAACTCAGACACGAGACACCGCTCTTGCACACCCATTAAGCGGCGAGGATATCCTGGAGTTCCAGCGCATCGCACGACAGGTGCCGGCAGCCGAAGCGGTGATTCAGTATGCAGTAAGACTCGTGCATTCTTCTCGGCCACAGTCTGACGTGGCGCCGCAATTCATCAAAGACTGGGTTAGTTGGGGAGCGGGTATTCGCGCCTCACAGAATCTTATTCTCGCAGGCAAGGTGCGCGCGCTACTGCATGGCCGCTATAACGTTTCTTTTGGTGATGTTCGCGCACTGGCTCCGTCGGTACTTCGCCATCGCGTGTTACTCAATTTCCACGCAGAAGCAGAGCGCATTACTACCGACACAGTCATAGCGCGTTTGCTCGAAGAGGTACCAGAGCCGAGCTCTGGTCTGTAATCATTTACGCGGTCGCGAATGCCGTTCGTTAACTCACGCGACACAATAGACAAAACAGTAGTAGCCAGACCTGAAGCCTATGCCAAGCAACACAGACACAGACGCCTCTAAGTCTCGACCGGCCACCCAAGGGGCTGCGAATTTCTTGGATCCGAGTATTCTCGCCGGAATCGATAATCTCGAGCTAAGGGCACGCGTCGCGGTCGAGGGCTTTTTGTCGGGTTTACATCGCAGTCCGCACCGCGGCTTTAGCGTCGAATTCAATGACTATCGCCACTATCAGCGCGGTGATGATCTCCGTCACGTTGACTGGAAACTCTACGCTCGCAGCGACAAACTCTATATCAAGCAGTACGAAGACGAAACGAACACTCGCTGTATGATCGCGCTCGATACGAGTGCTTCGATGACCTACACCTCGGGTGGCATGAGTAAACTCGATTACGGCATTAGCGTTGCTTCGGCGCTTGCGTATTTTATTATGCGCCAGCGAGACGCGGTGGGTCTCATTACCTTCGATGATAAGTTACGCGAGTTTTTGCCTGCGCGCTGTCGGCAACCTCATCTCATGCATTTGTTGCGGCTACTAACGCAAGTGTCGCCCGGCGATCAGACCGACGCAGCGCGGCCGTTAGGTGACCTCGCTGCGACGCTGACCAAGAAGAGTCTCGTCCTGCTGATCTCTGATCTGCTGCAAGGCGAGGAGGAAACGATAGCAACGCTACGCAACCTCCGCGCGATGGGTCACGATGTGATCGTCCTGCATGTTATGGATGACGCGGAGCTTCACTTTACCTTCGACGAGTCGTCTGAATTTATCGATAGCGAAACACGCGAAGCGTTTATTACAACGCCAGCGTCGGTGCGCGATGCCTATCTAGAGAATGTGAATACCTATCTTGCCGAATGTAAAAAGCAATGCCAGAGAGCGGGAGTAGACTACTGCCTGCTCAATACAGCCGATCCGATCGACTCGGCGCTGTCGGCCTATTTAAGTAAGCGGGCGAGGGGATTCTAAATGGTGTTTTTAGCGCCCCTTTTTTTGTTTGGCCTGTTGGCTGCATTAATTCCGATCGCGATACATCTGATTAGGCGAGAACGTCCGCCTAAAGTTGTGTTTGGCTCTATACGCTTCCTTAAAAACACGCCGAAGAAGCTCATTCTTTTTCAGCATCTACAACAGTGGGCGTTGCTGTTACTGCGCGCGCTATTGATCAGCCTCTTAGTTTTTGCCTTCGCAAGACCCTTGCTTAATCAGTCTCTCGCCAAATTATTAGACGCCGACCCGCAGTCAGCGGTACTGGTTATCGATACAACACTAAGCATGCGCTACCGCGGCGTTTTCGCTGCGGCTCTAGCCGAAGCCAATGACTTTATGGATAATCTCGGGCCCGGGGATGAGGTCGCGATTGTGGTGCTAGGCGAACGTGCCACAGTGCTAACCGATTTTACCGATGAGCCGGCGGCGTTAAGACGCGCACTCGATTCGTTGACCGAACCTAGCTTCGGCGCATCGAGCATTCGTTCGGGCTTAGCACTGGCCGATGAAATGCTCGCTGCCGCCACCTTCGAGAATCGGTCAATTACATTGCTCTCGGATTTTCAAGCCACGGGCGCCGATGGGCTAGAAGGGAGTTGGAAGTTGGCGCCGGGCGTTGCTTTTACCCCAATAGATGTTGGCGTCGAAGAGACTCAAAACCTGACGGTAGTTGATGTACGCGTACCTGCGACATTAATTGATGGGATACAAGCCGACCCCGTGCTTGCTCGTATAAGGTCTTCAGGGTCGCTGCCAGTCGAACGCGCGCAGGTGAGTCTTCTAATCGATGGCGAGGTGATCGAGCGGGCGGCTGTTGAGCTTACGGATGTGTCGGAAAAGGTTGTCGAGTTTGCTTATATTCTGGAGGGGAGCGGCGAGCGGGCGATAGAGGTTCGCGTACAAGGAGATGATTTCATCGATGATAATTCCCGTTACGCTGCTGTGACTATCGAGCCAAAGGTCGATGTGTTAGTGGTTAACGGTGAGGCCTCGTCAGACTGGTTCGACGACGAAGCGCATTGGTTCGAGCTAGCGAGCGGTAGCGGGGTGGCTAGTCCATTCTTTGTGACAAGCACAGTTCCAAACCGGTTGACGCCGGAACTTATCCAAAGCGTGGAGGTAGTCGTTCTCCTAAATGTCAGTGATTTGGGTCTTCAACAATCGCGCGTCCTCTCCGACTTTGTGCGCGCCGGCGGTGGGCTTCTCGTTGCGCCAGGCGATCAAACGAGTACGGCTGGGAGCACGCTGGACTCGATTCTACCGGGTCGTTTAGTAGGAAGTCAGCGGCTGCGAATAGGCGACTATCGCATCATCGCCGACTTCGATCGCCGGCATCCGCTGTTTGCCAAATTGCCTGTCGAATGGTCATCGCGTTTCCAGCGCGTTTGGACTTTAGAGGCTAAAGAAGGTGCTGCGACACTGATGCGTTTTGATGATGCTTCGCCCGCGCTGCTTGATGCAAAAGTCGGCGCTGGCCGTGTATTGCTCACGGCGATGCCTTTGGATTCGGAATGGGGCGATTTTCCACTGCAGCCTCTCTATCTCCCTTTCGTTCACGAATCGCTCAATTACTTAGCAGCGCGCCCGAGCGAGCCGGCCAGCTATGTTATCGGCGACTCTGAGGTGGCCGACTTTACTGCCGTGGGTTTGACGAGGCTGGAGCGCGCAACGCGCTCGCAGTGGGTTGCTATTAATTCGGATACCGGCGAATCGGCGCTAGCGAGAGTGTCTGCCGAATCGATTTTTGATGCCGTGATCAATCCGGAGAATACAACGCTTGCGCCGCGCGAGGTCCGCACGGCGCAGCGCATGGTCGAATTAGAGTCGCCGCAGCGACTCTGGTGGTGGATACTCAGCCTAGTATTACTGCTGTTGCTTGCCGAGACGTTGATTTCAAATCGCACGTATCGCTAGCGCCTGTTCTTAGCTAACGGCGATGCTAGTCTCAAGCGGCTGGTGCTTCGCTTTCATCCGCAGCATTTTACGCGCTGCATCGGGGAGAGCGAGCATCGCAGGTGTGACTATTAACGTCAGTATTGTCGCGAACGACAGCCCGAACACGATAGCAGACGCAAGGCTAACCCACTGTGACGTAATCGGCCCGCCGACTTCGATTTCAGCGTTGATAAGATCGACAGAGACATGCATCGCCAGTGGCAGCAGCCCAAAGCCGGTCGTGAATGTCGTAAGAAAAACCGGACGTAGGCGCTGTACGCCCGTCTGAACGATTATTTCTTCGAGTGTCCAATCGCCGTGCTTCGCTTTGAGATAATTAAACGT
>LICD01000010.1 GCA_001438145.1 OM182 bacterium BACL3 MAG-120619-bin3
CCAAGTCAGAGTCCTGCCTCGCCTGCCAAATCCCGCAATCCGCTTCCAACAACCCTTGTCGTCTCCCTCAGCGCGAGTAAAGACAGCTCGGAGATAGTTGCTGTCACAGCCGAGCGACTCGCTGCCGAGATACGCACAATCGACTCTGTCGACAGCGTAACTGCCGAAGGCGCTTGGCTGACGCGTTTGCACGCGCTCGCCCAGATCATCCGCCGCTCGGCGCAGTTGCTCGCAGCGCTTATGGCGATAGGGCTGCTTGCGGCCATTGGCAATACCGTGCGGCTTTCGGTCGAACAACGTCGGGACGAGATTCGAGTCAGCAAGCTTATCGGCGCGAGTAATGGGTATGTCGCGCGACCTTTCTTGTATGCCGGATTGTTTCTAGGCTTAGGCGGCGGGCTGGTGGCTTGGCTACTGCAGCTGGTGGTAGTTGGGCTTGTGGGTCACGAGGTTAATCAGTTTTTAGCGCTCTACACGGCTCAGGCGAACAGCTTGGCGGTATCACAGATCGCTATCTTTGCGCAGCGAGCCGCGCAAGACCTTGGGCTGTTGCTTGGCACTGGCGCGGCCCTAGGCTGGCTAGCCGCCTTGGTCGCTAGCCACAGGGCTATCGCCGCCTGCGAGCCTTAAACTAACCCTTGAAATTTAACGTATAAGCCCAATATCCGAACTAGATCAATATTCTAAGTTACTACAGCGCGATAATGGGTATGCACGAGGAGCCGAAGAGGTGTTAAACTACTCGGCCGTCGTAGAAAAGGGGTCAGACCCCTTAAACAAGACCCCTTAAACACCCCGCGTTAAACTGAGGAAAACGACACAATGAGCACAACCTTCCAAGGAAATACAGGGACGAGCCTTCAGGCATTCGATCCTTCCTTTGGGCCTAACACGCCAGGAAGAGACCTGTCTGCCTACATGACGTCGGTCAATAGCATCGCTATTCTGACGCCAGAGCACGAGCTCGAACTCGCCAAGCAATACTATTACGACGATAACGTCGATGCGGCGCGCCAGCTGGTCCTTGCGCACCTCCGTTTCGTTGTACACCTCGCTAAATCTTATTCTGGCTACGGCCTGTCGCAAGCCGACCTGATTCAAGAGGGCAACGTTGGCCTCATGAAGGCGGTAAAGCGCTACAACCCCGAAGTCGGCGTGCGCCTCGTCTCGTTTGCGGTGCATTGGATTAAGGCCGAGATGCATGAGTTTATTCTGCGCAATTGGCGCATCGTAAAAATCGCGACAACCAAAGCGCAGCGAAAATTGTTCTTTAACCTTCGCAGCTCCAAGAAGCGTTTGGGCTGGCTAAGCAACGACGAAGCCGATGCCGTAGCCGAAGACTTAGGCGTTGACGTGAAAGTTGTGCAGCAGATGGAAGGCCGCATGGCGTCTTACGACATGGCCTTCGACGCCGACAACGACAGCGATGACGAAGCCGCTTACAAGGCACCCGCCTACTTCTTAGAAGATCAGAGCTCGGACCTCGCGTTGCAGATCGAAGAGGAAGAGTGGGAAGAGACAACCAACAACAGTCTCTATCTTGCGATGGAAGGCCTCGACGAGCGCAGCAAAGACATTCTCGCGAGCCGCTGGTTAAGCGACGACAAAGCAACCCTGCACGAGCTCGCCGACAAATACGGCATCTCCGCTGAGCGCGTGCGGCAGCTTGAAAAAAACGCGATGAATAAGATTAAGGCCAAGATGGTTGCCTGATTTTATTTAGACGAGAGTAAAGGGGCTTTTAAGCCCCTTTTTTATGCCCGCTTTTTGCGCCTGATTTCCTCGCTTGTCTTTGGGCGGTTGTATTACTATCTCGGCTTCCTAGGCCGTTTAGCCTCACTATCCGGAAGAATTAACTCTTTGCTACCCGAACGAATCCACACGCAGCGTCTTATCCTTCGGCCCCTCGATAACTCTGACGCCGACGATGTGCTGGAATATCAATCCCACTCAGAGGTAACTCAGTTCGTACCGTGGCGACCGCGAACTAACGAGGAAGGCAAGCCGGCCGCAATTATTCGCAAAACCTCAACCTTCGAGCGCAAAGGCGACGCGCTGGTAGTGGGCTGGGAGTTGCAGGCAGAGAGTAAAGTCATCGGACAGAATATTCTCACGCTCACCTCGGCGGACGAGCGCACAGCAAATATCGGGTGGGTGACCAACCCTCACTACTGGCGCAACGGCTATGCTGCAGAAGCAACGGGGGCGGTAATAGAACAAGCGTTTAGATTAGCTGACCTCAATAGAATCGATGCGCATATCGACCAGCGTAACCCAAATTCAGCGGCGCTGGCTCGAAGGCTCGGCATGACTCTCGAAGGCGTTTTTAAAGGCGCCAGTTTCATCAAAGGCGACGGCGGCTGGTGCGATATGTGGCTCTATTCGATTTTCGCACCGGGCGAAGAGTCGGTAATAGGGGTCTGACCCCTTTTTTCATCCAAACCCTTGCGTAAACGCGATAGAATGCCCCGCATCACTATTCGGACACACAGCTATGCCAAATCTATTTCTCACCCTTGCCGGCATTAACGGCTTTTTGGCCGTGGGCATCGGCGCCTTTGGTGCGCACGCGCTACGCGATCGGCTGACGCCGGAGCTGGCGTCTACGTTTCAAACCGGCGTGCAGTACCACATGTTTCACACGTTGGCGCTGTTTGGCGTGGGGCTTTTGCTGCTCGCTATGCCACAGGCGACGCTGCCGCGCATTAGCGGGTATCTGTTTACGGTGGGCATCGCGCTGTTTTCGGGCAGCCTGTATGTTTTAGCGATTTCGGGCATTCGTTGGCTGGGCGCGATCACGCCATTGGGCGGGCTGTGCTTTTTGGCGGCATGGGGTTGTCTTGCGTGGTTTGGGGCAACCAGTCAGCTACAGTCGTAACCTACGCTCCGCGCAAAGTAGAGCCTTGATGCAATTCAAGTGGCCGCATTGATCAGAAGCGTCATTGATCAAAAGCGTCACTACACAGAAGCGTCATTGAACAGAAGCGATATTGAACAGAAGCGTTGATTAGACATTATGAGCACTAACGAAAACGAGATTGGCAGTAATCCCGAGGCTTTGGATGCATCATCCGAGCCGCTGCAGCAAGAGACGTTGCATAAAGCTCCGCAACAAAAGCCCCGCAGCAAAGAGCCCCGCTGGATCAAGAGCCACAGCAAGAGCCTGCCGCAGACAATACCCACCGGCCGATACGCAGCTATGTAATTCGGGCAGGACGCTACACCGATGCGCAAAAAGTGGCGATCAGCGAGCAGTGGGACAATTACGTGGTGGAGTATGAGCCGCGGTTGTTTTCGACCCACGAGCTGTTCGGCAACGACAATCCACTGACGGTGGAGATCGGTTTTGGCATGGGCGACTCACTGCTCGAGATGGCGATTGCGAATCCGCAGCGCAATTTTTTGGGTATCGAGGTACATAAGCCGGGCGTGGGCAAACTGCTGCACGGCGTTGCCGAAAGTGGGCTGACAAACGTGAAGGTGTTTTGTCACGACGCCATAGACATTCTTGCGCACTGCATTGGCGCGGGCTGCATCGACACGCTGCTGATTTTCTTTCCCGACCCGTGGCACAAAAAACGCCATAATAAACGACGCTTGGTGCAGACAGAATTTATTACCGGCTTGCTGCCTCTGCTAGCCGATGCCGGCCGTATTCACCTCGCCACGGATTGGGAGCCCTACGCTGAACACATGGTCGAGGCGATGGAGGCGGTGCAGGGAATGACGAATGCCAATGGCGCGGGGCAGTTTTGGCCGCTACCAGACAGGCCGGGCACGAAGTTCGAGCGCCGCGGTATTCGGTTGGGGCATGGGGTGTGGGATCTGCTTTACATCAAACGCTAGCTAAAAGTAGAGCCTGTGCTCGTGCTCGCGTAGCCAGTCGATAAAGCGGTCGCTGTCGGGGCACACGGAGTCGACCAGTGTCCAGAAATGCTTGGAGTGGTCCATGTGTTTGAGGTGGCAGACCTCGTGCGAAATCATGTAGTCGATCACGCTGTTAGGCGCGAGCATAATAAGCCAGTTGTATTGCAGCACGCCTTTTGAGGTGCAATGGCCCCATTTGGTTTTGGTCTTGCGAAACCGAATGTCGGTAATATCGCCCGCCACGCCAAGGTGTTGTGCAAGGCCCGTCGCGCGCGGCACGATGTATTCCTTGGCCTTGTTTTGAAGATACCGTTCGACGATACCCTTCGCTTTTTCTTGTGTGAGTTTGTGACCTTGGATCACGAAGGTTTTATCTTCGATTAACACGCGCTCTCGTCGATTGTCGCGGAACTCGATGTTGAGCTCGCGTGCCTTGTACAGTATCTTGCCGCCGTGTTCGATACGAAGCCGGTTCTTATGACGCTGGGCTTCGGCGATTAGGCGTTCTTCGATCCAGTCGCGGTGGGTGGCGATAAACGTTTCGACATCGCGTTTAGAGGCACGCAAAGGCACACGCACTTCGACCCAGCGGTGTTTAACATAAAGACCGAGGGTCTTGCGCTTTTGACGCACGATTTCACACTGAAACTGATTCATCGTTTTAGCGGTAGAGGCCTCAGCAAAACGGGTGTAAAAGATTTCGCGGCGAGCCGCTATTCACGCTGATAATAGCGGCTCTACTGGCCGTCTGTATAGAGCCGGGCGCGTCGAATATAATAACGATTGCGCGCACAAAACCGGCTTAGAACCTAGGTGAAAATTATGACCGAAAAAACGAGCAGCCACGCCAACACCGACCGCGTGTTTGCGACCGAACGTCTGCCGACCGCGTTTGCTTTCGACGACCAAGTGGCGAGTGTTTTCGAGGACATGATCAATCGATCGGTACCGGGCTACAGCACGATTATTTCGATGATCGGCGTGCTCGCCGAACGCTACTGCGGCGCGGGAAGTACCATTTATGATCTGGGTGCGAGTCTCGGCGGCGCCAGTTTTGCAGTAGCACAGCAGCTGCCTCACGACGACTACCGCATTATCGCAATAGACAATTCGGAGGCGATGACCTCAAGGCTTTCGGCAAAGCTCGCCGCGCTGGGCGAACTCGGCGGCAAAGAGACAAGCCGAATCGAGTGCCGCCACGAAGACCTGCGCGACAGTAAAATAGAAGACGCCTCGATGGTGATTCTTAACTTTACCCTGCAATTCATCGAGCCGGCGGCGCGCGAGGCACTGATGCGCAAAATCTATGACGGGATGCGGCCGGGCGGGCTGCTGATTATCTCCGAGAAGATTCAGTTTCCGGACCCCGCTCTGAACGAGCTGTTTATCGACCTGTATCATCGCTTTAAAGAGACGCAGGGGTATAGCAAACTCGAGATTAGCCAGAAGCGCGCTGCGCTCGAAAACGTGCTGATTCCCGAGACGCTGGCGGCACACCGTGAGCGCTTGAACGGCGCTGGCTTCCATTCGGTTGACACTTGGTTTCAGTGTTTCAATTTCGCGTCGATGGTGGCGTTTAAGTAATTTAGGCGGCCGCAATGTCCCTCGCTATTCCTAACATCGACCCCGCTGCGTTAGCGCGTTTCTACACAGCGCAGCGTGAGCGCTTTGGCGCGCGCGCCGACAGCAAAGGCCTTGTCGCACTCGCAGAAGCGCTCGCGTCGGTGACACCCAGCGCGCTTAATCATGGCGACATCGGCAGGTGGACACAGGCGCTCGACGCCCTGCCCGCTGTGCAACCATCGCGGGTTGAGCTGAACTCGGCGCGGCTCGTTATAGGTGATGAGCGGGACCTCGACGGCAGCCTGTCGGCGCTTGAATTTCGCGCGCATCTCGAGGCGTTTATTCCTTGGCGCAAGGGTCCTTTTGAGCTGTTTGGCGTGGGGATTGATACGGAGTGGCGCTGCGACCTTAAGTGGGCGCGTCTGGAGTCGGCGATCAGCCCCCTTGCGGATCGCCGCGTGCTGGATGTTGGCAGCGGCAATGGCTATTACGCGTATCGCATGGCGGGGGCGGGGGCTAAACAGGTGCTGGGTATCGATCCGCACGTGCCCTATGTGGCGCAGTTTTTATTACTTCAGCAATACCTCGCCGAGGTTGCGGTCGATATTTTGCCTATTACCCTCGACGACTTTCCCGAGCGCTGCGGGGCTTTCGACACCGCGTTTTCGATGGGCGTTCTCTATCATCGGCGCTCGCCGATCGATCATCTATTGCAACTGCGCGACTGCCTGAGAGTCGGCGGCGAGCTTGTGCTCGAAACGCTCTATGTCGAAGGCGACGAAGGGTATAGCCTCATTCCCCAAGGCAGCTATGCGCGCATGCGAGGCATCTGGTTTGTGCCCACGGTTGCAACACTCACGGCTTGGATAAGCAAAGCAGGGTTCGATAACGTGCGCGTTGTGGATGAGTCGGTCACGACACCCGACGAGCAGCGGGCGACGTCGTGGATGCCCTATGAGTCGCTGAGTGATTCATTAGACCCCAACGACAGTAGCCTGAGTGTCGAGGGCCACCCTGCGCCGCGGCGCGTGGTGATTGTCGCAACTAAGCGGTAGCGCCCGAGCGGGGTCAAATCGGGGGTCAAGTTGGAAGTCAAACTAGGGGGCAAATCGGGGGCTAAATCGCAGGCGCAAAAAAGCCGACCTTCGTTAATCCGCCGTTTTGGCTGGGTTAATCGAACGCCGGCAATTTAGCGCGTCTCGTCGCTTTCTATTTCGCGATCTTTCAATCGATCTCTTAATCGATCTCTTAATCTCTTAATCTCTTAATCTATCTCTCAGTCTCTCAATTTCGAGATTTCGCGACTCTGCTATTTCACGCTGTTCGGCACCGCCAGGATGCCGCGCTCAGAGTCTGCGGAGAGTTTGCGGCATCAATCAGTAAGGCGTGCTTACTTGATTTTGGCTTCTTTGTAGATCACGTGCTTGCGAACGACGGGATCAAATTTCATGATCTCCATCTTGTCAGGCATCGTGCGCTTGTTCTTGTCTGTTGTGTAGAAGTGACCAGTCTTTGCGCTGGAAACTAAACGGATCTTGTCTCTCATAGCTTTAGCCTTGCTTATCAGCTCGCTGGCGAGCGTTAGTTGAAGCGCTAGCTCGAAGGGTGTTTAGACCTTCGCGCCATTCTTGCGGATGTCAGCGAGTACCGAATCGATACCTACTTTGTCGATGATGCGCATTCCCTTCGTTGAGATACGCAGCTTAATGAAGCGCTTCTCAGACTCAACCCAAAAACGGTGAGATTGAAGATTGGGCGAGAACCGACGTCTGGTCCTGTTGTTAGCGTGGGATACGTTGTTCCCTGTAATTGGCTTCTTGCCAGTTACCATGCAAACCCTAGACATGTTGCTGCCTCGTATAACCTGTTTAACCCTAACCCAACTGGGTCGCGCCTCACAGTAGTCTTAGTGAATTGTGATGAACTTTTGTTTCTTGCCGCGAGATCACCACGAAATGCCGACCGAGTCAGCGCGACGGAGATGTCGGCAAAAAAGAGCTGCGTTTTATACCAAAAGCACCCGTAGATAGCAAACGAAAGCGAGGTTTTGACACACTTAAGCGTCAATTACTCGTGAGTTCGCGTCCGCCTAGGTGTTCTTGTCTCTGTTGACCACTATACCTAGTTTAACTTGTGCCTCTCTTTTGGTTCTCTTTTGATTCTCTTGTGCGTCTCTTGTGCCTCTCTAAAAAGCCGGGCGCGGTTGCAACGCGTCTAAATCTGACCCCGCTCGGCGAGTGACACCACCTGCGAATGGCCGATGATCAGATGATCGAGCACGCGCACATCGATAGTGCCTAACGCCTCTTTAAGACGACGTGTAATCGCAACATCGGCCTGACTAGGCTCGGCAACGCCCGACGGATGATTATGCGCAAGAATCACCGCGGCAGCATTGTGGTAGAGCGCACGCTTGACCACCTCGCGCGGGTAAACGGCCGCGGCGTCTATGGTGCCAGTGAACATTTCCTCTAATTTAACAATTTGGTGCTGATTATTGAGAAATAGGCAGCTAAACACTTCGCGGGAGCAGTCTCGGAAGCGCGCGCGGAAATAATTGCGCGTGGCGGTCGAATTCTCGAGTACATTGCGGCCCGCAAGCGGTTCGGCGAGATGCCTGTGGGACAGTTCGAGGATAACGCCTAGCCGCGCCGCCTTGGCCTCGCCAATGCCCGGTGAACTCAGAAGGCGCTTGCTGTCGGCGCAGAGCAGGTTCGCAAGCCCGCCGTATTCGGTGAGCAGCGACCGCGCGAGGTCGACTGTCGACCTGCCGCGAACGCCGGTATGCAATACCAAGGCAATGAGTTCGGCATCGGTGAGCTTATTTGCCCCCTCGGCGATAAAACGTTCGCGTGGCCTTTCGCTAGCAGGCCATTGTGACAGCACCATGTCGTTCTCAGCCTATTGGGTGTGAATAGCCGCTTGTTACCAAGTTAGGTATAGGCGACTCAGCACGAGCGCGCGATTTATTGGGCAATTGAGCTTAGGACTGCCTTTTTGAGCGGTAACTATTTTGGCGCTACCTGTGCTGACGCTACCTCTATGAACGCTTACCTCTTTTGTTAGTAAGTACTCTCTTCGACGCATTCGCCTGCTATACTTCGTTAACCAAAACTTGCCACCGGCTCGAAGGCGCATCGCCTCGTTGGAATCATCATGTTAAGCCTGTCTAACAAACGCATCCTACTCGGCATTACCGGCGGTATTGCTGCCTACAAATGCGCCGAACTCACCCGCCTCTTTATTAAGGCGGGCGCCGAGGTGCGCATTGTGATGACAAAATCGGCAACCGAGTTCATCACACCGCTCACGCTGCAAGCTCTGTCAGGCAATCGTGTTCATCTCGATCTGTTAGACCCCGAGGCCGAGGCGGCGATGGGGCATATCGAACTCGCGCGCTGGGCCGACCTTGTGCTTGTTGCGCCCGCAACCGCTAACTCGATTGCGCGCATCACCCACGGCGAGGCCGACGATATACTCACCACGCTCGTGCTAGCTACCCCCGCCCCGATCGCCATTGCCCCTGCGATGAATCAGGGCATGTGGGCCGATGCGCAGACGCAGGCCAACATCGCAGCGCTCGACGCGCGCGGCTATACATTGATCGGTCCGGGGTCGGGCGAACAGGCCTGCGGCGACGTCGGCCTAGGCCGCTTGTCCGAACCCGAAGAAATCGTTACCGCCTGCGCGGCGCTGTTCGACACCGGTGCTCTGGCAGGCCGCCACGTGGTGATCACCGGCGGGCCCACTCGCGAGGCGCTTGATCCCGTGCGCTATATAAGCAACCACAGCTCCGGCAAAATGGCCTATGCGCTCGCCGCAGAGGCGTGTGCCGCTGGCGCTCGTGTCACATTAATAAGCGGGCCCGTGGCACTCGCTACACCCGACCGAGTGACGCGCATAGACGTGGTAAGCGCGCTCGACATGCTCGCCGCGACGCTCGACGCGGTAGACGGCGCCGATGTGTTTATTGGCGTTGCCGCGGTGGCCGACTACCGGCCTGCACACATAGCCGACGAGAAGATTAAGAAATCGGGCGACGAGATAATGCTGTCGCTTGTTAAGAATCCCGACATCATCGCCGAGGTTGCCAAGCGCGAGAATCGCCCTGCGATGGTGGTTGGCTTTGCCGCCGAAACCGAGAACGTGGTTGCCAACGGACAGAGCAAGCTTGCTGCCAAAAAACTAGACCTGCTGTTTGCTAACCAAGCGACCGATACCTTTAACAGCGACAGCGTGGCGATCACGGTAATAGACGCCGAAGGCGCAACAGAGCTTGCAGCGGGTAATAAACACTTGGTCGCACGCAAGATGCTGCAAATGATTGCCGAGCGTCTTAAATTGCCCAGCGCGCATTAGCAGAGAGCGCCCAGAAAACACAAAGAGAAACCCATGTCACTGACATTAAGTAACGCAAAAAATATTGCGACGGTATTAACCGAAGCGCTGCCCTATATTCAAAAATTTACGGGTCGTACGATTGTCGTTAAATACGGCGGCAACGCGATGGTCGACGAGGCACTTAAGCAGAGCTTCGCGCGCGACATCGTGCTCATGAAGCTGGTCGGCATCAATCCAATCGTCGTGCACGGCGGCGGCCCGCAGATTGGCGAGCTATTAGCCAAACTCAATATCGAGTCGAACTTTGTCGATGGCATGCGCGTCACCGACAGCCAAACCATGGACGTAGTTGAGATGGTACTCGGCGGTTTGGTTAACAAAGAGATTGTGTCGCTGCTCAATAAGAATCAGGGCAAAGCGGTGGGCATTACCGGCAAAGACGGCAACCTAATACGCGCACGCCAGCTCAAACTCAAAGGCGGCGAGGCGGGCACTGGCGGCATCGACATAGGCCAAGTTGGCGAGATTGTTAGCATCAACACCGAGATCATGGAGGTGATGAAAAACAGTAATTTCATTCCAGTTATCGCACCGATCGGTACAGATGAGCATGGCGCAAGCTACAACATTAACGCCGACTCGGTGGCTGGCGAACTCGCCCGCGTACTCGGCGCCGAAAAACTTATATTGCTGACCAATATCTCGGGTGTGCAAGACAAAGAAGGCAAGGTGCTCACGGGGTTAAGCACGCAGCAGGTAGACGACCTTATTGCCGATAAAACGATTCATGGTGGCATGCTGCCTAAAGTCGAGTGTGCGCTCAACGCGGTAAAAGGCGGCGTGCGCAGCGCAACCATTGTCGACGGGCGTGTAGAGCATGCCGTGTTACTCGAAATATTTACCAACGAGGGCGTCGGCACGCTAATTACTAGCGAATCGCTAGGATAGCGCCCACGCAGTGCTACAGCAGCAGAGATGAGCGCGGCCCAAATTAATTAACAGACAACAGAAGATGCGAAGCCATGGAAACTACGACTAAGATTTCACGCAAAGACAACATACTGCAGTCGCTTGCCCAGATGCTCGAAACACAGCCCGGCGCGCGTATTACCACCGCGGCGCTGGCGCGCGAGGTTGGCGTATCCGAAGCGGCGCTCTATCGTCATTTCCCAAGCAAGGCGCGTATGTTTGAGGGGCTTATTCAATTTATCGAAGACACATTGTTCGCGCGCATCGCGCGCTTTGCCGCCGACGAAGGCACTGCCGAGACGCGTATTCATAATATCCTCTCGCTGCTTCTCACGTTCTGCGATCGCAATCCTGGCATGACTCGCCTGCTCACCGGCGACGCACTCAATGGCGAGAACGACCGCCTGCGCGAACGCATTAGCCAATTTTATGCGCGACTCGAATCGCAGATTAAGCAGGTGCTAAGGGAAGCGCAGATTCGCGAAAATTTGAAGCCGAGCATTTCGGCAGCGGCGCTAACCAGCCTATTGCTTGCGGCAGTAGAGGGAAGGCTCGCTGCGTTTGTGCGCAGCGAGTTTAAGCAGTCCCCGCTCGAGCATTGGGACATTCAATGGCCGTACCTGTGCGCCAACCTGATGATGCCTTTTGGTGTTGACGATGGCTTTGGCAGCAACGCGCCGGCCTAGTGACGAGCGTGATTAGTTTTTAACGCCGTATTCTTCGCGATAACGCGACACAGCCGGCAGGTATTTTTGCAGTTCGCCATTATGGCTCGCTTCGAGATAGCCAATAATGTGATCTAGCTGAATGATACTAATCACGGGCACGCCGTAATCACGCTCAACCTCTTGAATCGCCGACAACTCGCCGGTGCCTCTCTCTTGCCTGTCCATCGCAACTGCGATGCCGGCCATGGTGGCGCCGTTGTCGGTAATAATCTGCGCGGCTTCGCGAATCGCTGTCCCTGCAGTAATAACATCGTCGATCACCAAGGCGCGCCCCGCGAGTGGCGCACCGACGATGCTGCCACCCTCGCCATGATCTTTCGCCTCTTTGCGGTTAAAGCAAAAAGGCTTATCGATACCATGACCCGATGACAGAGCGACAACCGTAGTCGCCGCCAGCGGAATGCCTTTATAGGCCGGACCGAATAACACGTCGTAATCGACTTCGGAGTCGAGAATCGCATCGGCATAGCAGCGCGATAGAAACGCCAGTTTGCCGCCGGTGTTAAATAGGCCAGCGTTAAAAAAATAGGGGCTTTTGCGGCCAGACTTAAGCGTAAATTCGCCAAAGCGAAGAATCTCATGATCGATCACGAAGTGCAGAAACCGGCTTTGGAAATCTTTCATCGTTGTGGCCCTATTATTGTCGTTTTTATGGCGCGAGCATTAACCGCGCAGTGCGGCGGTTTGTAGCTCGAACAGTTCGCGTATGCCCTTGTCGGCAAGGCCAATCATGTCGAGCAACTGCGCATGCGAGAAATCTCCGTCTTCGCCTGTGCCTTGCAGCTCGATAAAGCCGCCGTTTTCGATCATCACAATGTTCATGTCGGTTTCGGCTGTCGAGTCTTCGGCATAGTCTAAATCGAGAACGCCGTGGCCTTTGTAGATGCCGACAGAGACGGCAGCGACTTTGTGCTTAATGGGATCGTCTTTGATTTTTTTATTGCGCAGTAAAAAGTTCACTGCGTCGATTAACGCGACACAGCCACCGGTAATCGATGCCGTGCGTGTACCGCCGTCTGCCTGAATCACGTCGCAGTCGATTTTGATGGTGTTCTCGCCCAGTCGCTTCATATCGACAGTCGCCCGTAACGCACGGCCGATCAAACGCTGAATTTCTTGCGTACGCCCGCCCTGTTTACCGCGCGCGGCTTCGCGGTCCATGCGGCTGCCCGTTGAGCGCGGCAGCATGCCATACTCTGCGGTAACCCATCCCTTGCCGCTGCCTTTTAGAAAGCGCGGCACGCCCTGCTCGACGCTTGCGGTACACAGCACTTTGGTATTACCGAATTCAACTAGAACAGAGCCCTCGGCATGCATGGTGTAGTCGCGCGTGATTTTAACGTCACGAAGCTGATCGGCTTGGCGTTGGCTTGGTCGGGCTAGGTTTGTCTTAGCGAGGTCTGTCATAGAGTGTCCGTTAACTGGCGTATATCAGAGAGGTGGCATTGTTAGTGCCGTAAAAGTAGCGCGAATTATCGCGCAATCGAGCGACTAACGCGAGCCGCGAAGGCTGCGTGGGCCCGAGCGGGGTGATAATTGTGATGACGGACAACCCGCGCAAGTTGGGTTATGCTCGTCGCTTAAACCGCACACGGAGATCGACCATGGTCCAAAGTATGACCGCCTTCACTCGCCAACAGCTCGATCGAGACTACGGTTCGCTCGCGTGGGAGATACGCTCTGTAAACCATCGCTACCTCGAGGCGAGTGTGCGCGTACCCGAAAGCTTTCGCGCCCTCGAGAACACGGTACGCGATGCGCTGCGCAAACAGCTTAATCGCGGCAAAGTAGAGTGTCAGCTTAGATTTCAGACCGAGGCGGCCGACGGCGCGCCGGTCAGCAAAATAAGTGTCGACAAAGAGCTGGTTAAACAGCTAATCGAAGCTGGCGATGTAATTAGCTCGCTCGCGTCGGATGCAGCAAAGCTGTCGACCGCCGAACTGCTGCGTTGGCCCGGCGTAATTGGCACGGCCGAACTGGACAAAAAAGCCCTCGAGCATGACGCACTCGAGCTGTTTGCGGTTGCACTGAAAGATCTCATCGCGACGCGCGAACGTGAGGGCGCCGAGCTCAGTGAATTTATCGGTCAGAGAATAGACGCGATACGAGCAATCGTCGCCGACGTGCGGTTGATGATGCCGGACATACTGGCGAAACAGCGCGAAAACCTGTTGGCCAAAATTGCCGAGATCGATATCGAAATCGATCCAACGCGTCTCGAGCAAGAAGTCGCACTGCTTGCGCAGAAAGCCGATATAGACGAAGAGCTCGACCGCCTAGGCGCACACGTCAACGAGGTCGAACGTGTTTTACGCAGCGATGACCAGATGGGCCGACGCCTCGACTTTTTGATGCAGGAGCTTAACCGCGAGGCGAATACCCTGTCGTCGAAATCGATTGTCGTTGAGACCACTCGCAGTGCGGTGGATCTTAAGGTGCTGATTGAACAGATGCGCGAGCAGATTCAGAATATCGAATAAGGCGTTTCAGTGAGCCGTAAATAGACACTGCCCTAAGGTCTAATCAAGATCAGCCGCCGAATGCCGCTCCGCCACTTGCTCATCTTCTGGGCCCCACACTTTATTCACGCGCTTGCCGCGTTTGACGGCAGGTCTCGCGTCGATTTGATGCGCCCACCTCACGACATTTTTATAGCTCGCAACCGACAGAAACTCGGAGGCTGCATATAAATCATGGATGACCAAGGCGCCGTACCAAGCGAACACTGCCATGTCGGCGATCGTGTATTCGTCGCCGCATAGATAGTCGTTTTCGCATAGCGCGCGATCGAGCACGTCGAGCTGGCGCTTGACCTCCATACTAAAACGATCGATCGGGTATTCGAATTTCTCGGGCGCGTAGGCGTAGAAATGCCCGAAGCCGCCGCCAAGATAAGGTGCGCTGCCCATTTGCCACATCAGCCACGAATGGCATTCGGTGCGGCCCTTTAAGTCTTTAGGGACAAACGCGTCAAACTTTTCGGCAAGGTAAAGCAAAATAGAGCCCGACTCGAATACGCGGATACCGGTTTCGGTGTCGAGCAGCGCGGGGATTTTAGAATTAGGGTTGATCGCGACAAACCCACTGCTGAACTGCGAGCCTTCGGTGATGTTGATCAAGAAAGCGTCGTATTCGGCGTCTCTGCCGAGCGCGAGCAGTTCCTCGAGCATGATCGTTACCTTAACCCCGTTCGGTGTGCCGAGTGAATGCAGCTGCAGGGGGTGTTCGCCTATCGGCAACGCCTTGTCGTGTGTCGCGCCGGCAATGGGCCGGTTGATTTTGCTGAAGCGGCCACCGTTTTCTGCGTCCCATGTCCATACTTTCGGCGGGGTATAAGTTGAGTTCGTCATGGGTTTCCTCTTGGTGCTGGGCTCTTTTGGGCGAATAGCGTGGCGCTGTCTAAGCAAGGCCGTATTTAGGGTAACTCTATTCTATTCCGCCGTAACAGCGCTACCTCTCAGGGTAAAAGGCGTTGGCTAGCGCAAAAAAAAGCGCAAAAAAAAAGCCGACCCCATTGGGATCGGCTTTTAGAGGGTCAATGTATTCCGTAAGTGGATTACATAGATGGAATCAGTACCGTGTCGATCACGTGAATGACGCCGTTTGATGTTTCGATATCGGCGGTCACTACGTTCGCGCCGTTGACTGTTACGCCATCGGTCGCATCGATCGCGAGATTCATGCCTTGTACTGTGGCAGCTTCCAGCGCTTTGCCCGCGATGTCAGCCGACATTACCTTACCTGGCAATACGTGGTAGGTAAGAATTCCGGCAAGCGTCGCGATATTTTCAGGCTTGAGTAGGTTTTCGACTGTGCCGGCGGGCAGTGCAGCAAACGCTGCGTCTGTTGGCGCAAATACAGTGAAAGGGCCTTCGCCTTTGAGCGTGTCGACCAAACCAGCCGCCTGAACCGCAGCGACGAGCGTGTTAAATGAACCAGCCTCGACAGCTGTGTCGACGATGTCTTTCGCATGCCCGCCACCATGGTGGTCGGCAAGTGATACAGTTGAGAATAAAGTAAAGCTTAGAGCGATGAACAACGTGCGTAGTGTGTTAATCATCTTACGTTTCCTTGAGGAAGAATTTGTGTGGTGCCCTCGTTAAACGCTGCGACTAGAACATTGGATTAGGGGTCAGACCCCTTTTTTGAGACCCCTTTGTTGAATGCCACCTGACCAAATCCCAATTCTCTGGTATAAACGAGCTATTAACCCTCAGGTTCGCAAGAAGGAGATAAACATGAATAATACTAGACGCTTAGTTTGCTCGATGCTTACGGCAACACTGACGCTCGTTGCCGCAGGTACCGCTTTCGCTCAGCGCCCCGATCTAAACGGGACGTTCACTAATATGTCGCTAACCGGCCTTTCGCGCCCCGAGGGCGTAGAGCCGCTGGTCGTGAATGCCGATCTTGCGCAGCAGATCGCTGACGGCACACCGATTGCGGGCCTAGATCCAGGTGAACTCGATGCCTCAGAGACAGAAACAGAAGACGGGGCGCCACCGGCAGGCAGTATCGATTTTGGCCTTCGTGGCTACAATTCGTTTTGGACTGACCCGGGCTCGCAATTAGCAATGGTGATGGGCGAGTTCCGCACATCGTATGTAATAGATCCACCTAACGGTCAGATTCCGCGCCTAGCCGAGCCCTTGTATGACCTTAATCGCAAAAACTTTGGCTACCGTTACCTTACAGGCATAGGCGATAGCTCAGGTCCAGAGGCACTGCCTCTCGCAGAGCGCTGCCTAATTGGCTTCGGCAACACGGCTGGACCAGGCATGATGGGCACGCTATACAACAGCACCTATCAGTTTGTTCAAACCGATGATCATGTGATGATTTCGGTAGAAATGGCTCACGATGCACGCATAGTGCCTACGTTTGCTAGCGCCGCAGAAGCCCGAGCTAATCGGCGTCCAGCCGAACTCGAACAATGGTTCGGCGACTCGGTTGGCTGGTACGAGGGTGGGACGCTTATCGTCGAAACGGTCAATATTAAGCCGCTACAGATGGAGCAGAGTTCGGTGCCAATTTCGCCTACTGGTGTGATCACAGAGCGCTTTACCAAGTACAGTCCCACAGAAATCGTTTACCAGTTTTCGGTTGATGACCCCAATCTCTACAGCCAACCTTGGACGGCTGAGCTAAGCTTCCATGCCACCGATGGCCGTATGTACGAGTACGCATGTCATGAGGGCAACTATGCAATGCCGGGAATTTTAGCGGGTGCTCGGCGCGCGGAGCGGGAGCAGGGCGCTAATTAAGTATTGGGTTTGAAGAAGGCTTGGCTTGGGTGCGACCGATTTGCCCTACACTCTAAAGCCGTTCTAGCGGATAATGGAGTCCTCAGCAAAAAAGAGTAACTCCATGTCAGCGCAAGCCTCAAAAGCCACACTGTTTATTGTTACCGCACCTTCAGGTGCCGGCAAGACTAGCCTCGTTAAGGCGCTTGTCGACAGCGCCGAGTCGTTGCGCGTCTCGGTGTCGCATACAACGCGAGCGCCTCGCGAGGGTGAGGTCGACGGCGTTAACTATCATTTTGTCGACAAAGCGGCCTTTGCCGCGATGCGTGAATCGGATGAGTTTTTTGAGAGCGCCGAGGTCTATGGCAATTTTTACGGCACCTCCAAAACTTGGGTAAACGAGCAGCTCGCGCTGGGTATCGACGTCATTTTAGAGATTGACTGGCAAGGTGCGGCACAAGTCCGCGCGCAGCATCCCGCCGCGTGTTCGATATTCATACTTCCTCCCTCACTCGAGGCACTCACGCAGCGGCTCACCGGGCGCGGGCAGGATGATGCCGAAACGATTGAGCGCCGTATGCAACAAGCGGTCGCCGAGATTTCGCATGTAAAAGAAGCCGACTACATTGTAGTGAATGACGATTTCGACGTGGCTTTAGCTGAGCTTAGAACGATTATTGTGTCGCAGCGACTTGGCGCCGAGGTGCAATCGCAGCGCCTTGAGGCAATGCTCAGCGCGCTCCTTGGTGACTAGTTGATAAGCTATTAATGGCTTATTGATCGCCTAGGGCAATTTAACTCGCTGATTTGACTGAAAAGACTGCAATTTCGCGCAACATTGCGTAAAATCGCTGACCCGCTGTAAATTAACTCGGCGGATCCTAAAAGACTAAATTCGGGGCATGCCCCCACAATGGTATAAGGTACTGAAATGGCTCGCATTACTGTAGAAGACTGCTTAGACAACGTAGACAATCGCTTCGAGCTCGTCATGGTGTCGAGCAAGCGCGCCCGTCAAATCCAAACGGGTGGCAAAGACCCGATGGTCGCCGCAGACAACGATAAGCCTACGGTTATTGCCCTGCGCGAAATTGCCGAGGGACACGTTAACGCCGACATTTTGAAGGCAAAGCCACGTAGCGAAATGCAAGAAATCGATATGGAAGCCGAAGTGAACGCACTTGCCGAAGCCGAAGCGGCTATTGAAGCTGCTGCTGCAGACGTGATCCTTGCAGACGGTGCTGAAGAGGTGAGCGGCGACCAGGCGGCGGCGGAAGAAGTAGAAGACTAGAGGATTGAGTCGAAAGCGTACCCCGCTGATCGAGAACACGGTGGGTCTACAAAAGTAGGCCTTTAGGAGGGAGTGTTAAGTGCCCATCACAGCCATCGCCCCACCCGTTGATAATATCGACACGCTGGCGTCGGGCCTCTCTTCATACCTCAATCGCGACCAGGTTAACGGCATCCGCCGCGCCTATTACTATGCCGAGCAAGCGCACGAAGGCCAATTTCGTCGCAGTGGCGAACCGTATGTTACCCATCCTTTAGCCGTTGCCGGCATTTTGTGCGAAATGCACATGGACCCGCAGAGCCTGATGGCCGCGATGCTCCACGATGTTATCGAAGACACCGGCATCACTAAAACTGCCATTAAGTCGCAGTTTGGCACCAGCGTAGCCGATCTCGTCGACGGCGTGAGCAAGCTCAACAAGATGACTTTCTCGAGCCGCGCCGAGGCGCAGGCCGAAAACTTTCAGAAGATGGCGATGGCAATGGCCAAAGACCTGCGGGTTATTTTGGTTAAAATCGCCGACCGCCTTCACAATATGCGCACGCTCGAAGTGCTCACCCCCGAAAAAAGACGCCGCATCGCGCGCGAGACGCTCGACATTTATTCGCCGATCGCAAATCGACTTGGTATGAACAATGTGCGCGTCGAGTTCGAGGAGCTTGGCTTCAACGCACTCTATCCCATGCGCGCTCGACGCATAGACGCCGCAGTAAAGTCGATTAGAGGCAACCGCAAAGAGATCATCACCAAAATCCAAACCTCGATCGAGGCGTGCCTCGAACGCGAAGGGTTGGTTGGCCGCTGCAGTGGTCGTGAGAAACACCTGTACAGCATCTACGAAAAAATGCGCAGCCAGCGTAAATCGTTTTCCGAAATTATGGACGTGTACGCGTTCAGAATCGTCGTCGATAAGGCAGACACCTGCTATCGCGTGCTTGGCGCCGTGCACAGCTTGTATAAACCCGTGCCAGGACGTTTTAAAGATTACATTGCGATCCCTAAAGCGAACGGCTATCAGTCGCTGCACACGTCGTTGTTTGGTATGCACGGTGTGCCTATCGAGATTCAGATTCGTACCGAAGAAATGGAAGCGATGGCGAATAACGGCATCGCCGCACACTGGCTTTATAAGTCGAACGAAGACCTGCCGGGTAACGCGCACGGCCGCGCGCGCGAATGGGTAAACGGCCTGCTCGAATTGCAGAAACACGCGGGTAATTCACTCGAGTTTATCGAGAACGTAAAAATCGATCTGTTCCCCGATGAGATTTACGTCTTTACGCCCAAGGGCACGATTTTCGAATTGCCGACCGGTTCAACCGCCGTGGATTTCGCGTATGCAATTCACACCGACGTGGGCAACTCGTGTGTTGCCTGTCGGATTAGCCGCCGCCTCGCGCCGTTAAGCGAGCCGCTACAAAGTGGCCAGACTGTTGAGATTATTACCGCGCCCGGCACGCAGCCGAATCCAGCGTGGTTAAGTTTTGTTGTGACGGGCAAGGCACGCAGCAATATTCGCCACTATTTAAAGAACCAAAAAGTGTCTGAGTCTGTCGCGCTCGGCAGGCGGCTACTTACCAAGGCACTCGCGGGCTTTGGCACGACGATAGAAGAGTTGGCGCCCTCGAATATCGACTCGGTACTTAAACAAACTCAGATCGAATCGCTCGACGACCTACTCGCCGAGATTGGCCTAGGCAATCGCATGTCGTTTATGGTCGCGCAGCGGCTGAGCGACAACGATGAGCTGAGTGCGGTGGATGCCGTTGAGGAGTCTAACCGCCAAGGCTCGATAGAGATCCGCGGCTCCGAAGGCATGGTGATGAGCTATGCAAAGTGCTGCCATCCGATTCCTGGCGATCCTATTGTCGGGCATATCAGCACCGGCCGCGGCATGGTGATTCATACCGAGGACTGCAACAACATCGCCGAAATAATCGACGATCCCGAGAAGTGTGTGTCGGTGCGCTGGGATCCAGATGTGAAAGGCGAGTTCTCGGTCGAGCTGCGTGTTGAGCTCGAGAATCAGCGCGGCATTATTGCCACACTCGCAACAACCATTACCGGCTGCGAGGCGAACATCGAGCGCATTTCGACTGTCGAGCGCGATGCGCGTTTTAGTATCGTTAACCTCTCACTCAATGTCCGCAATCGTGTGCATCTGGCACGCGTTTTAAAGAAGGTGCGACTCATTCGGTCGGTGCTTAAAGTGACGCGCGTTAAGAGTCGCAAGGTTCGCAAAACGATTAAGAGCATTTTAGGCGCTAACGACTAGTTAGCGCTCGCCATTTCGCCTATCCATTATCTATTCCCCAGGTATTAACTATGTCGACGCTAGAACCGATTCAAACCGCCGCGGCACCAGCCGCTATTGGTCCGTATTCGCAGGCGATTAAGTCTGGTCAGATGGTTTTCCTCTCAGGCCAAATCCCTTTGGTGCCAGAGACAATGGAGGTAGTCGAAGGTGGAATCGAGGCGCAAACTCATCAGGTATTTAAAAACCTAATCGCGGTTTGTGCAGCAGCCGGTGGCTCGCTCGCACACGCAGCGAAGCTGACTATTTACCTGACCGACCTTGGCGACTTTGCCGCGGTTAATGCCATCATGGCAGAGTATTTTACCGAGCCTTATCCTGCGCGCGCGACCATTCAAGTGTCGGCTCTGCCCAAAGGCGTTACTGTCGAAATAGACGCGGTGCTCTTTCTCTAAGAGTCTCTAAGAGTCTGCAAGCAACCTGAGCGAGCTCCCAGTATGTTGAAGATCATCGAGGCGACAAGCCCATGAGCTCGGCAACCACCGGCGGGCTTGGCAAAAAAAACGCGATCGCTGCAATAGCGCCTAAGCCACGGAGCCTCGACGCTATGTCGCCTGCGCGGCTAAAAGGCGTAGGACCCGCGCTCGAGAAAAAGCTTGCCGCTATTGGCATCACGTCGATTCAAGATCTGCTGTTTCATTTGCCTCTGCGTTATGAAGACCGCACGCGCATTACCCTTGCCGCGCGCGCACAGATAGGCGAATACATGCAGTTTGAGGGCGAGGTAACGAGCTGCGATCTGCAGTTTGGCAAACGCCGAAGTCTTCGCTGCAGCCTCAGGGATTCGTCGGGCAGCATGACGCTGCGATTCTTTCATTTTAGCGCGGCACAAAAAGACTCGCTCGCGGTTGGTACTCAGCTGCGTGTTTACGGCGAGGTGAAACACGGTCGCGCGGGTTTTGAACTCTTCCATCCAGAATACAAACCTCTGTCGCAGGCCAGCCAAGAGGTGTCTGACACCCTAACGCCAATCTACCCAACTACCGAGGGACTCATGCAGCCGAGGCTGCGGAGCATTATCGGGCAAGCGGTAGAGTTAGTCGTTGGTAAAGACGCTATCGAAGATTACCTGCCCGCCGACCTTGTGGCTAAATTTAATCTAGCTAGCCTCACCGAGGCGATTAAACAGATTCATCGGCCCGCCGCCGATGCCTTCGGCGGTTGGGATCGCGATGCACCTAACCCCGGGCGCGATCGTCTCGCGTTCGAAGAGCTACTCACCCATAGGCTGAGTCTGCGCCGTTTGCGAGATGATGCGGCGGCGAAGGCAGCGCCGCAGTTTGTTGGCGAGAATCAACTCATTCGCGGCTTTCTGTCAGCGCTGCCTTTTGAGTTAACCGGCGGGCAGCAGCGCGCTTTCGCTGAAATAAGCGAAGACCTCGCGCGGCCCACGCCGATGCTGCGCCTCTTGCAAGGCGACGTAGGCTCGGGAAAAACCGTTGTTGCGGCGCTGTCGGCACTGCGTGCTATCGACGCGGGCTATCAAGTTGCGCTGATGGCGCCGACCGAGATTCTGGCCGAACAGCATGCGGTTAATTTTAGGCAGTGGTTCGAGCCGCTCGGTATAGAGGTCGGCTGGCACAGCGGTAAGCAGAAGGGCAAACCACGTGCCGAGCAGCTCGAGCGAGTGTCCGCCGGTTTCTGCCAGATCCTTGTCGGCACGCACGCGCTTTTTCAGGGCGAGGTGAGCTACGCGAAGCTCGGACTTATTATTATTGACGAACAGCACCGCTTTGGCGTGCAGCAGCGGCTTGCGCTGCGTGAGAAAGCAGCGTCGATGAATATTAATCCGCATCAGCTCGTGATGACGGCGACACCTATACCGCGCACACTGGCGATGAGTGCCTACGCAGATTTGGACAATTCGATAATCGATGAACTTCCCCCGGGACGAACGCCGGTTAACACGCTGATTGTGTCGAACGAGCGTAGGGGCGAGGTGGTCGAGCGAATCGCGGCGGCCTGCGAAAATCGGAGCCAAGCGTATTGGGTGTGCACTTTAATCGACGAGTCTGAGGTGTTGCAGTGTCAGGCTGCCGAGGTGACTGCACAGCAACTCGCTGAGCAACTGCCGCAGGTGCGAGTTGGCTTGGTACACGGACGCATGAAGCCTGTCGAGAAGGCCGAGGTGATGGCGCGCTTCAAAGCCGCCGAAATCGATTTGCTCGTCGCCACAACCGTAATCGAAGTGGGAGTAGATGTGCCGAATTCGAGTCTCATGGTCATCGAAAACCCCGAGCGGTTGGGTCTTGCGCAGCTTCATCAGCTGCGCGGACGCGTGGGCCGCGGTTCAATAAAGAGCCATTGTATTTTGCTCTATCAAAGTCCACTTTCGCGCAATGGTAAAGAGCGTCTCGGCGTGATGCGCGAGAGTAACGATGGCTTTTATATTGCCGAGAAAGACTTAGAGTTACGCGGACCCGGACAGGTGCTAGGCACCGCACAAACCGGCCTCATGGAGTTTCGCATTGCCGATCTCGTTCGCGACGCGGCTATGCTCGACGATGTTAAGGATGCTGCAGACCATGTGCTCGGCCATCATCCGCAGGTGGTCGATTCACTCGTGAGGCGCTGGCTCGGCGAAAATATCCATTACGCGAATGTCTAGACTAGTGTCTTAAGTGCGCCGTTACATGTGACGCCTTGGGGCTTATAATCGCGCTTCGATATTCGATGTGGCCGTAAAAATGCAGCAAAAATCGCAGCACGCTAAGCAAACTAAAGGGGGATTCAACTCCCCGCTTCGTCGCTTTCAGAGCAAACTCCCGGCACTGTTAAAACTCATGCGCGTCGATCGTCCGATTGGCATTTTGCTTCTGTTATGGCCGACTCTGGGTGCGCTGTGGATAGCAAGCGGCGGCTTCCCGCGACTCGATCTGCTTCTCATCTTTTCACTTGGCACCGCGGTAATGCGTTCGGCGGGTTGCTGTATAAACGATTTTGCCGATGCGAAGATCGACGGCAACGTGGCGCGCACAGAAAACCGTCCGCTCGCAACGGGCGAGCTTACGCGGCGCGATGCGATCGCCGCCTTCGTCGCGCTTTCATTGATCGGTTTTATTCTTGTGCTCTTCACCAATCGTGAGACGATTTTGCTGTCATTTGGCGCGGTTGCCCTGGTTGCGCTCTATCCGTTTATGAAGCGCATCACACATCTGCCTCAGCTCGTTCTCGGCATCGCTTATTCTTGGGGAATACTGATGGCGTTTACTGCGGTGGAAACGCAAATACCGCCCGCGGCTTATCTTCTGTTTATCGCCAACTGCCTGTGGACTGTCGCCTACGACACCCAGTATGCGATGGTGGATCGGGAATACGATTTAAAGATTGGTGTGAAGTCTACTGCGATTCTGTTTGGCGACGCCGATCGCGCGATGATCGGTGCGCTGCAAGGATTGGTGCTACTTGCGTGGTGGCTTGCAGGTGGACAGTTCGAGTTAGGGGCTGGCTATACTCTCGGTGTCGGCGTGGCAGCACTGCTGTTTGTCTACCATCAGTTTCTGATACGAGACCGACTGCCGGCGCCCTGTTTTAAGGCGTTTTTGCATAATAACTGGGTAGGCGTCGCGGTTTTTGTCGGCGTGGTGCTGGGGGTATAGACGGGAGGAAGGGAGATGGGGGGGAGGCGGAGAGAGGGGAAAGGGAGGAGGGAAAAGGGGTCAGACCCCTTTTCCCTTTCCCTCTCTCCCTTTTCCCTAAGCGCCTGTGAACGACTGGATGCCTGTCTGCGCGCGACCTAGGATTAGCGCGTGAATGTCCGACGTGCCTTCGTAGGTGTTCACCACTTCGAGGTTCTGCATGTGGCGCATAACCGGATAATCATCGGAGATACCGTTGCCGCCTAGCATGTCGCGTGCTTCGCGGGCTGCTGCCAATGCTTTCTCGCAAGAGTTACGCTTTAGAAGCGAAATCAGTGGCACTGCCAGTTTGCCTTCGTCTTTAAGACGGCAGGCTTGTAGACAGCCCTGGAGCGCAAGCGACAGTTCTGTTTGCATGATGGCGAGTTTCTTTTGGATCAGCTGGTTAGCCGCGAGTGGGCGACCAAACTGCTTGCGATCGAGTGTGTATTGCAGCGCCGCGTGCCAGCACGTTTCGCCTGCACCCAGTGCGCCCCACGCAATACCCAAACGCGCAGAGTTTAGGCAGCTGAAGGGTCCGTTTAGACCGCGCGCCTTAGGCAATTTGTTTTCTGCCGGCACGAAGACCTCGTCCATTACGATCTCGCCGGTAACCGACGCACGCAGCGCGAGCTTGCCTTCGATCTTGGGCGCGCTTAGCCCCTTCATGCCTTTCTCTAAAATGAAGCCACCGATGACGCCGTCGTCGTCTTTCGCCCACACGATAAAGACGTCGGCGAAGGGCGAGTTGCTGATCCAGTTCTTAGCGCCGCTCAGGCTAAACCCGCCGTCGACAGCGCGCGCGCGTGTAACCATGCTGCCGGGATCGGAGCCATGGTCAGGTTCGGTCAGGCCAAAGCAGCCGATGTATTCGCCTGTAGCGAGTTTCGGAAGATATTTTTGCTTCTGCTCTTCGCTGCCAAACTCGTTGATTGGGTGCATCACTAGGCTCGACTGCACACTCATCATCGAGCGATAGCCGGAGTCAACCGCTTCGATTTCTTTTGCGGCGAGGCCGTAGCACACGTAGTTAACGCCCGCGCAGCCGTAGCCTTCGATAGTTGAGCCGAGTAGACCAAGTGCGCCCATTTCGCGGAAAATCTCCGGATCAGTTTGCTCGTTGCGGTAGGCATCGCGAACACGCGGCAGCAGTTTTTCCTGCGCATATTGGCGCGCCGTATCGCGCACGAGGCGCTCCTCTTCGCTGAGCTGTGATTCCATGAGGAACGGATCTTTCCAATCGAATTGCGCGTTGTCCGAACGAACAGACATAGTCTTCTCCTAAATCGGTGTTGCAGTGTAGCAGGCGCAGTTGGCGCCGCAGGTAATTAGTAGATTCTAGCAAACTACGCTCGATATCCCTAAACAGGATCGCTTCCTCATTAGCAAGTGGTTGTCATTATTCTTCGTTAGGCTGCGCTAATTTACCCCCAAAATCGCGCCGCGCTAGTAATGCTTATTCAACCGCGCGTAAAATGCGCCGATGGATGTCTCGCATATACTCGACTCGCTTAACGACGAACAACGCCACGCCGTTGCCAACCCTAGCCAACACCTCCTCGTGCTCGCCGGCGCCGGCAGTGGCAAGACGCGCGTGCTCGTGCATCGCATCGCGTGGCTATTAGAAGCAGAGCAGGTGTCGCCTTTTTCAATACTGGCCGTGACCTTTACCAACAAGGCTGCGCGTGAGATGCGGCACCGCATCGAATCCCTGATGGGGCAGTCGTTTGGCGGCATGTGGGTGGGCACATTTCACGGCCTTGCCCACCGCTTGCTCCGCACGCATTGGCAGGAAGCGGGTCTAATTCAAGACTTTCAGATTCTCGACAGCGACGATCAGCTGCGGCTAATTAAGCGAATAAACCGCGAGCTTCAGATCGACGACGAACGCTGGCCCGCTAAGCAGTGCCAGTGGTATATCAATGGCCAGAAAGACGAAGGCCTGCGTGCCAGCAATATCGACGACTTTGGCGATGATTACACCAAGACAATGCTGCGCATCTATCGCGCCTACGAAATCGCCTGCGACCGCGGCGGCATGATCGACTTTGGCGAGATTCTGCTTCGCTCCCACGAACTCTGGCTTAAGAATCCACAGATTCTCGATCACTATCAGCGCCGCTTCCAGCATATTCTGGTCGACGAGTTTCAAGACACCAACTCCATTCAATACGCTTGGCTGCGCGTGCTTGCGGGCCGTGGCAGCCACCTAATGGTGGTAGGCGACGACGATCAGTCTATCTATGGCTGGCGCGGCGCCAAAATCGAGAATATTCAGCAGTTCAGCAGCGATTTCCCGGGTGCGCAGTTGGTCAAACTCGAGCAAAACTACCGCTCGACTAAAAACATTCTCGACGCGGCCAATAGCCTCATCACCAATAACGCCGGCCGCCTCGGCAAACAGCTCTGGACCGAGGGCGTGGCAGGCGAGCCGATAAGCCTTTACGAGGCGTTTAACGAACAAGACGAGTCGCGCTTTGTCGTCGATCGTCTGCAAGATTGGTTCAATGGCGGCAATCGCCGCATCGATTCGGCGGTGTTGTATCGCTCAAATGCGCAGTCGCGCGAACTCGAAGAGGCGCTTCTGCGCGTCGGCATGCCCTACCGCATTTATGGCGGCCAGCGCTTTTACGAGCGGCTCGAGATCAAGAATGCGCTCGCCTACTTGAGGTTAGTGACCAATCGCTTCGACGACACAGCGGTCGAGCGAATCATTAATGTGCCCACACGCGGTATCGGCGGACGCACGCTCGAACTCGTCCGTCAGGTAGCGCGCGACCGAAACTGCTCGCTTTGGGAGGCTTCGGTCGCGTCGGTTAATGAGTCTTTACTTACGGCGCGTGCGGCAAACTCTGTGCTTGCTTTCCTCGAGCTAATCGATGGCCTCGACGAATCATGCCGCGACCTCGAACTGCATGCTAAGGCCGATTTGATTATCAAAACCACTGGCCTCATTCCACACCACGAAAAAGAGGGTGGCGAGAAGGCACGCGCGCGGGTCGAAAACCTCGAAGAATTAGTGAACGCCGCGGGCAACTTCGACGTCACCGACGCAGACGAAGACTTCGACAGCACCTCTACTCAGTTTTTAGCCGCCTTTCTAGACCAAGCCGCACTCGACGCCGGCGAGGGTCAGGCCGCCGCCGACGAAGACGCAGTGCAGCTGATGACACTGCACACCGCCAAGGGCCTGGAATTCGATCTGGTCTTTTTGGTCGGCATGGAAGAGGGCTTGTTTCCACACAAGATGTCGATGGACGACCTGTCGGGGCTCGAAGAGGAGCGCCGGCTCGCCTATGTCGGCATCACCCGCGCCAAACACAAACTCTATTTAAGCCACGCCGAATCGCGCAGGCTCCACGGCGAGATTAACCTCTGCCGTCCCTCACGCTTTGTCCGCGAGATCCCCAAATCGCTTATCGAAGAGGTCCGCCTCAAATCGACTATAAGCCGGCCTTCGGTCGGCGGCGCAAGGCTTGGACGCAGCAACCCGAGCGGCAATCTCGACGGCAGCGTCGAGGTTCCGCAGACCAACCTATCGCTGGGCCAGCGCGTCATCCACGGCAAGTTCGGCGAAGGTGTCGTGCTCAACTACGAAGGCCAAGGCACGAGCGCGCGCGTGCAGGTGAACTTCGATTCGGCGGGCAGCAAATGGTTAGTGCTCTCTTACGCGAAACTCGAGGTGCTTGCCTAGCGCGCTGTTAACAGCAGGCGGGGGGTCTAACACCCGCAATTGTGGCTTTACGATTCTGCGAAATAGTGTACCTTGAGCGCTCGTTTAGACTCATATCGGACACGTTTCAATGCGCTCAGGTCTTTCTTTCTCGCCGTTCTCCAGTGCTTCCATTTTTCGCCCGATGGCGGCTTTTATGCTTTGCCTCATACTGGCAAGCTGCGGCAAGGCGCCAGCCGAAACAGGCTCCGCAGCAGCGGCAGCAGCCCCACAGCAAACCTACCAATGGAAGCTGATTACCTCGTGGCCCAAAAATCTGCCCGCGCTTGGCACGACGCCTGAATTCTTCGCCAAAATAGTCGACGAGATGAGCGGCGGCCGCATGAAGATCCGCGTATTCGGTGCTAACGAATTGGTCGGTGGTTTGGAGGTGTTCGACGCCGTGTCGTCGGGCGTTGCCGAAATAGGCCACTCGGGAGCTTATTATTGGCAAGGCAAAATCGCAGGCACGCCCTTCTTCTCGACCATTCCGTTTGGGCTAACCGGCGTCGAGATGAATGCATGGCTCGATTATGGCGGCGGCAAAGAATTATGGCGCGAGATTTACGAGCCGTTCAATTTGTACCCAACGCGCGGCGGTAATTCGGGCACGCAGATGTTTGGCTGGTTTAATAAAGAGATCAATTCGCTGGAGGATATCAAGGGCCTGAAAATGCGCATCCCTGGCCTCGGCGGCGAAGTGTTTAGCCGCGCCGGCGGCTTGCCGGTAACGATGCAGGTGAGCGATGTGTTTACGGCTATGCAAACCGGCGCACTCGATGCAACAGAATTTGTAGGCCCGTATAACGACCTGTCTGCGGGCTATCACACGGTAGCGAGCTATTACTATTACCCGGGCTGGCACGAGCCCGGCTCCACGATCGAGCTGGTGTTTAATAAAGAGAAGCTCGACGCCCTGCCCAGCGATCTGCGCGCTATCGTGCTCAATGCTGCCGAGGTGATGAATCAAAAGCTTTACGACGAATACACGGCGCTAAATAACAAGGCGCTGCAGACACTGATTGATGAGCATGGCGTGCAGCTACGCGAACTGCCCAAAGACGTGCTCGCCGAGTTCCGGCGCCTGTCTGCCGACGTCGTCGCCGAGCTTGCCGATACCGACGACACGACACGCAGGATTTACGAGTCTTATTCGTCGTTTCAGCGCGGCGTCGAAAACTACCATGCAATCTCGGAAGAAGCCTATATCGATGCGAGGCGTAATCGAGATTAGACCTGAGGCGGCAGCGCTCGCGGCTTGCCGTCGTCATCAATAGCAACAAACACAAACAGGCCGTCGCCGACCTTGCCCTCGCCCTGCGCGAGATCGAACGGCGTCGTCCATACCTCGACCTCGATATCGAGCGACGTCCGTCCGCGGCGCACAACGTGTGTGTAACAACTCACTACGTCGCCAACTCCCACCGGCTTAATAAAGTTAACTTCTTTAATCGCGACCGTAACCGAGCGCCCCTGGCATTCGCGCTTGCTGCTAATGCCTGCCGCGATGTCCATTTGCGACACCAGCCAGCCGCCAAAAATATCGCCGTTGGCGTTCGTGTCCTTCGGCATCGAGAAAGTCTGTAACGCTAAAGTGCCCTGCGGCTTAGTTGCATCGTTTACTGCATTGTCGGTCATGCGTTGTGTCCTTGTATGTGGTGTCAGTCCTTGATCAACCCTTGAGCAGCTCCGGCAGCCACGTGACGATTTCGGGCTGCAGTGCGAGTAATAACAGCAGCGCCAATTGCATTAACACGAACGGAATCACGCCGCGGTAAATGTCTTGAGTACGAATCTCGGGCGGCGCGACGCTGCGCAGATAGAACAGCGAAAAACCAAAGGGCGGCGTGAGGAATGAGGTCTGAAGATTGACGGCAATCATGATGCCGAGCCAGATCGGATCGAGCCCCATGCTTAACAGTATCGGGCCAACCAACGGCACGACCATAAAAGTGATTTCGATAAAATCGAGAATAAATCCGAGCAGAAATATGAGCAGCATGACCACGAGCATTGCCGAGAACACGCCGCCCGGCAGGTTAAGCAAAACCTCCTCGATTAACACATCGCCACCAAAGCCGCGGAACACCGACGAGAATATCGCGGCGCCAACTAAAATAAGATAAACCATCGAGGTCACGCGCAGAGTCTCGAGGCTGACCGCGTGTAGAACATTCACGCTGAGCGCGCGCTTCATTAATGCAAGCAGCAGCGCGCCCAAGGCACCAACGCTTGCGGCTTCGGTTGGCGTGGCGATGCCCATAAGAATGGAGCCGAGCACCGCGACCATCAGAAAAACTGGCGGCAGAAGACCTTTCACCAGCGCGAGCGCAAGGCTTGTGTTCTCACGACGAAGCGCGGCAATGTCCTGCTCTTTAAGCGGCGGCGCGTCCTGCGGACGCACGAGGGCGGTGATTAAGACATAGGCGCCATAACTCATCACGAGAATGATGCCGGGGATTATTGCGCCGGCAAACAGGTCGCCGATCGACACGAAATCGGGAGCGAACACACCGCTGTTTAGCTGCGATTGCTGATACGCATTAGAGATAACCTCGCCGAGCAGCACGAGGCAAATCGACGGCGGGATTATCTGGCCCAAAGTGCCGGTCGCGCAGAGTGTGCCGGCGGCAAGGCTAGGCTTGTAACCTGCCTTAAGCATCGTCGGTAGCGACAAAATACCCATCGTGACAACGGTAGCGCCCACGATGCCCGTGCTCGCGGCGAGCAGCATACCCACCAGCACCACCGACAGGCCGAGGCCGCCGGGTACGCGAGCAAACACGACCGCCATGTTCTGCAGAAGATCGTCTGCCACGCGGCTTTTCTCGAGCATCGTGCCCATAAAAACAAACAGCGGCACAGCGAGCAGGTTTTGGTTAGTGAGAATGCCGTAGAGACGGCTTGGAATAAGAGTGAGGTAGATCCCATCGAACACCCCTAACGCCATGCCCAATCCTGCGAACCCCAAAGAGACGCCGGTGAGGGTAAGCGCAACGGGATAGCCGAGCATGAGCGCGCCACAAATGGCAGCAAAGAACAGCACAGGAATGAGTTCGATCACGCGCGCCTCTCTGCTTCATTCTGGGCTTCGTT
>LICD01000011.1 GCA_001438145.1 OM182 bacterium BACL3 MAG-120619-bin3
CCGTCGTGCGAAAACCGCAGGATCAATCAGTTGAATCGCCAGATTCTGTTAGCTTAACTGCGGCAGATTGATCGGATGCTGCCGAGGGTTCGGCCGTGCGACTCTCTTTTTTTCGCGCCACGCTGAGCCAGTCGAGCGAGACACCAGAGACTGTATTGACTCTCGACACGCGGAATACTATTTCTAAAAGTTTCGGACGTCGCCTGAGGTGAGGCTCCTTAAGCAATCGAATAAAGTAAGCGACTACTGTCATGCGAAGAATGGTGGTTGCGATAAATACAATGAATAGATCGCTCGGCAGCTGCAAACCTTGCTCAACAGTCGCGGCTATTCTCGGCGCAAGGCTCGCCAAATAGCCGCCAAAAACTCCACCTACACAGACCGCGAGAGCACTTGTGCCAGACTGAATCGCCGCATAGAGCGCAAAATTAGTTTGATGGGGCCGGATGTCATAGAGATAATTTGCAGTGCTGAGGGTGAAACCACTCCAAAACACGCCTGAAATAATCTGCACGAAGATGAGGTAATACTGATTTGGGCTGAGCATCCACAGCACCGGAATAATGGGAATGCTTGCGGCGCAAATGACCATGACCCAGTGGTTGCCGAACCTGTCGCTTAAACGCCCCCAGCGGCGCAAAAAGAAAAACTGAGTCGCAATAGAGGCCACACTGTTCAAGCTAAATTGCAAATAAGTAAACTGCAGGTCGCGTAGCATATACACTGCGAAAAACGGTGCTGACACTGCAACGGCACCTTGCAGTGAAGCGACAAAAAGGCTGTAGTTTCTGAACGTGGGGTCTTTCAACGACGTTTTGATGTGCAGCCAACTATCACGAAGCCGCATAGCATCGGCACCTGTTTGCCGCTCTGGGTCATGCATCAGCCCCAATAGGATGCCCGACAGAAAGCGCCCCACCGCAGCAGCACTGAACAGAATAAAGAACCCCACCCAAGTTAAACCAGCGCTAGTACTCGTGTTGAGTAAAATACCACCCAGCACAAAAACAATAAGGGTAGTCAGCATGGTGAGCCGCGAGCGTGAAGCGAAAAAGGCGCCGCGCGTTTGCTTGGGGACGATGCCCCCCATCCACGCGCGCCAATGGGGCTGGACTATATTAATGCAGGTAAAATAACCGATAGACAGCCCGATAAGTAGGGTGACTTGGTCTGATGGTAAAAACATTGCCGAGATCGGGAGCGCCACAGTAGCCATGCCAGCGACGATGGCGCTCTGAAGGAAAGCTGTGCCCACAACCAAAGGTTTGCGCGCGATATGCCCGCCGAGCCAAACCGAGACGATTTGCATAATCGCGCCCGCAAGCTGAGGTAGCGCCGTTAGCCACCCGAGTTGGACAGCAGAGGCTTGCAGATAGATCGCAAAAGCATTGAGGAAATTATCGCTCGTCGCAGTCATTAGCCCCGAAGCAACGGCTTCTTGCTGTGAATGGCGCAGAGTTTTTCTTAGGCGAGGGCGATGCTGCATGGCGCGACACTGCGAGAAATAATGGACGCTATTCTATCGCCATTAAGCAGATTCGCATGATCATTATTTTGCTTCGGGCCTGTCAATTTCGGGCCTTTCCATACTAAACACTGATTCGGCGTCAACGCGCGCATAGTCGTTGTAGCCGAGCCGGCTAATGACGCCCATCTTTCGTATGTCAACAAGCCCCTCATCGGTGAGCACGGAGTCATCGATATGGATGCCGATGACCTCGCCAAAGATAACGCGGTAATTGTCTGCTTCGGTCCAGCCCGGAACTTCCACACTTTTTATAAATCGGCACTCAAGATGCACAGGCGCTTCGGCGATGCGGGGGGCTTTAACGAGCCGCGAAGGGATTGCGGTAAGCCCCGACAGAGCGATCTCGTCGACCTCGGGGCCTGCAGCTATGGAACTGTGATTCATTTGCTCGCGAGTCTCCCAAGTGGCAAGGTTGCAGACGAACTCGCCGGTTTCTTCGATATTGCGAGCCGAGTCTTTTAGCCGGTCGTCGTTTGCTCCGGCGCCTGCTGAAAACATGACCGTGGGCGGCTGATAGCTCACGGCATTGAAAAAACTGTAGGGTGCGAGGTTGTATACCCCGGCAGCATCGGCCGAGCTTATCCAGCCTATGGGTCGTGGCACAATGAGGCTATTGAACGGGTTTTTAGCCAGGCCGTGGTTTTTCTTCTTCGGTTCATAAAACATGGTGCGGGTGACTCCTGCAGAGGCAAGTTACGTCGCTGACGATAGCGCGTCTTCACGCCCTTGAACAGAACGAAGGCGGAGTAGGATAGGAATTTGTATTCGGAAAAACCGATCACGCTGATCGAAACAAAGCGTTATCCCGATGCACGGAGTAAGGCTATTCTGCCTGTTGTAAAAATCATCTACTCAGATGATCCGCGCGTGTATTAAAAAACAAACGTCGGCGTTAGAGCCGACTCTTATGGTTGACTATTAATGGAGGCATCTCGCATGCTTAAGAAATCTCTCGTCCTCGCCACGGCGATCTCGCTTGGCTTGTCTACACTTGCCGCGGTTAGCCCTGCGGTTGCTCAAGACGGTGTCGCCAGCAATGATTATTGGTGGCCTAACCGGCTCGACCTCGATCCGCTTCGTGACAATGACCCCGCGTCTAATCCCTTGGGCGCCGAATTCGACTACGCCGAAGCCTTCGCACAGCTCGACCTTGAAGCATTAAAGGCCGACCTCATTGCTGCAATGACTACGTCGCAAGACTGGTGGCCGGCTGACTACGGACACTACGGTCCTTTCTTTATTCGGATGGCTTGGCATAGCGCCGGTACCTACCGCGTGAGCGATGGTCGCGGTGGCGCCTATGGCGGCATGCAGCGTTTCGCGCCGCTGAACAGCTGGCCGGACAATACCAATCTCGACAAAGCGCAGCGTCTGCTGTGGCCAATCAAGCAGAAATACGGCAACCACATCTCTTGGGGCGACCTAATGGTGTTAGCTGGCACCGTTGCGATGGACTCTATGGGTTTCAAGACTGCTGGCTTCGCCGGTGGCCGTGTCGATTCATGGGAGCCTGAGGAAGTGTACTGGGGCCCTGAGGGCGAGTGGCTTGCAGACGAGCGCTATGAAGGTGAACGTGAGCTTAAAGATGGGCTGGGCGCCGTGCAGATGGGCCTGATCTACGTAAATCCAGAGGGCCCAAACGGCAATCCTGACCCGCTCGCAGCGGCGCAGGATATTCGCGAAACGTTCGGCCGCATGGCGATGAACGACGAAGAGACTGTGGCGTTGATTGCCGGCGGTCATACCTTTGGTAAGGCACACGGTGCCGCTGGGCCACAGGGCAATGTGGGTGTTGAACCTGAAGGCGCAAGCATTGAAGAGCAGGGTCTCGGCTGGAAAAACAGCTACGGCACGGGCAAGGGTGCGGACACGATCACCAGTGGATTAGAAGGCGCATGGACGATGAATCCGGCGGCGTGGACACACAATTATCTCGAAAATCTGTACGCCTACGACTGGGAACAGACTCGCAGCCCAGCGGGTGCTATCCAGTGGATACCTAAGGGCGGCGCAGCATCGAACTTAGTGCCAGACGCACACGATCCATCGAAGCGGCATGCACCGATCATGTTTACAACCGACCTCGCGCTGAAGGAAGACCCAGCCTACCGTGAAATCACGTCGCGCTGGCTCGAGAATCCAGAAGAGTTCGCAGACGCGTTCGGTCGTGCCTGGTTTAAGCTGACTCACCGTGACATGGGCCCCAGCACGCGTTACCTAGGATCGCTCGTGCCAACCGATGAGCTCGTGTGGCAGGACCCTGTTCCTGCGGCCGACTACGCCGAGATCAACGACCGCGATATCGCCAAGCTGAAGTCGGCTGTGCTTGCGTCAGACCTGACGACAGCAGAACTCGTGCGCACAGCGTGGGCCTCTGCGTCTACTTACCGCGGTACAGACTTCCGCGGTGGTGCCAACGGTGCGCGGCTGCGTCTTGCTCCTCAGAAAGACTGGGAAGCAAACAGCCCTGCTGAGGTCGAGAAGGTCATTGGCGTTCTCGAAGGCATTCAGGCCGAGTTCAACGAAGGCAGCCGTCGCCGTAAGGTGTCTCTTGCCGATCTCATCGTGTTAGCAGGCTCTGCTGCCGTTGAGCAGGCTGCGGAAGAAGCGGGTCATTCGGTAGAAGTTGCCTTCACGCCGGGTCGCACAGATGCGACGCAGGATCACACCGACGTGAATTCGTTCGCCGTGCTCGAGCCTGATTACGATGCGTTCCGCAATTACTTCGCCGAAGGCACACGTCTCTCGCCAGCGCGCGCGCTTATCGAGAAGGCCGACCGCCTTACGCTAACAGTGCCTGAGATGACTGTTCTGCTCGGTGGTATGCGCTCGCTCGACGCGAATGTAGGAGGCGCTGCGCATGGTGTATTTACTGACCGTGCAGGCACTTTAACGAATGACTTCTTCGTTAATCTGCTCGATATGTCGACTGTATGGGCGAAGGCCGATCAGGAAGGCGTCTACGAAGGCCGCGACCGTGATACGGGCGAGATGAAGTGGACGGCGACGCCTGTTGACCTAATCTTCGGATCGAACACTGAGCTGCGTGCGATTGCCGAAGTGTATGCGATGGCGGGATCAGAGCAGCGTTTTGTCGAAGATTTCGCTGCGGCATGGACGAAGGTGATGAACCTCGACCGTTTCGATATCTAGTTGGGTGATAGTGCTGCTCTCGCAGGTAATCCGCGGGCATAGCAAATTATCAAGTTAACCGGTGCAACCGTGCCGGTTAATCTCCACTGGTAATCTGGTCATAAAAAAAGAGAGTATCGGTTTCTATTCGATACTCTCTTTTTTTTGCGCTTGGTGTTTGGTGTTTGGTGTTTAGTGCTCGGTGCGATCAGCGACTATTCGAATCCCACAAAGTGAACAAACGTGTCTTCTTCGGCTCGCGTAGACTTAACCTGATTGGCAGAGAATTCATCGTTGGGATACCCCATCGCGATGCAGGTAAGAATGCTTTGGGTTTCGGGAATGCCCGCATGCTCGCGCACAACGGGAGTCTGCATCACGCCCTGACCGTTAATAACCGTGCCGAGGCCGCGCTCCCATGCAGCGAGACAGATCGCATAGGAAATGGCGCCGAGGTCGAACTGACCGATCGCGGCAGGCTCAAGAATTTTGTCATAGGTGAGCACAATGGAGACAGGCGCATCGAACTGGCGGAAACCGCGCATTACCCAGTCTTGACGCATTTCTTTGTCGTCGCGGGCAATGCCCATAGCGGCGAAAAGCTGTTTCGCTATTTCGACCTGACGCTCGCGATGAATGCCCTCGTAGGCTTCTTTCGTGGGGAAATCGCGCTGAGGTTTCACGCCCGCTAGCATGCGCTCTGTGTTGCCCTGACGAATCTTATCGAGCGGCTCGCCGGTGACTACATACAAGTTCCACGGCTGAGTGTTCATCGACGAAGGCGCGCCTTTCGCGACATCGATAATCTCTTGAATAATTTCTTTAGGAACGGGGTCAGTCTTATAACCGCGCACGCTGCGACGGGTGCGGACGAGTGTTTCGAAATCCATCGTGTTGCATCTCCTGCGTTGTATTTATTTTTCTGTGTGTGGCTGGCTAGGCGCTTGCGCCATTGGCTTTCTCAACAGCTTTCGCGTCGATGCGCAGCTGCTTGACGAATTCGACAGAGAAAGGATCGGGAAACACGTCTTCCTCGCCAGTGGCGAGTGCATCGAACACATGCGTGGCGACTGAATCAGGAGAAGCTTTGTCGAAGGGCAGATGTTTTGCCATGTCGGTATCGATAGGCCCAGGGTACACGCCTATAACGAGCGTGTTCTGTTTCGCAAGCTCGGCGCGTAGCGCCTGTGTGAGCGAATGTCCGGCGGCTTTAGAGGCAGAATAACCAGGTGCAAATGCAAAACTGCAAAGCCCCGAGATAGAGAGGATATTGACGATCGCACCACCGCCTTTGGCCTTGACTATGGGTGCAAACGCGACGGCCATTTTCATTGTGCCAAAGTAATTGATGTCCATTTCCATACGCTTTGGCGCTTCGTTATTTGCAGCGACGATCGCGCCGCCGCCACCCGCGCCGGCGTTATTGATTAGCACGTCTACATCTTGCGCCGCCGCCGCGACAGCATCAACTTGCTCTTGATTGCAGATATCAAGGTTTAGCAAAACAACGCGCTCAGGATTCGCCGCAGCAAGGTCGGCAAGGCTGTCGGTGCTGCGCGCTGTCGCGTAAACCTTAGCCGCACCGAGTTCGAGTGCTTTCTCAACGAAGCTTTTGCCTATCCCGCGGTTGGAGCCGGTAACCAGAACGACTTTGTCTTTGATCTCTAAGGTGAGCATAGTGAGTTCCTTTTTGTTTTTATCAAATCAAACTTTATTGGCGTTGCTGAAGGCAAGCTGAGACAAATCAGCGCTGATCGTTGAGTGCATAAATAAAACTTTGCACGGCGTCGCCCTTCTCAGGATAGGCCGTTACTTCGACGCGTAGGTAGTCCGCGCCTTCGAACTCATCTAGCTCTTCCCAAAAGCTGGGCAGGTCGGGCGACTCGAGCAGAAAACCCTTAACCGAATCGGTACCGATGAGTTTAATGGCAGGATAGCCCATTGTTGCGCCCCAGCCTTCGGGATGCACGGTGCCGATAACAGTGGCCGCCTGCCAATTGCCAGCCAGAGGGGCAAGAATACGAGCGTTAGGTTGGTTGGGCGCGAGCGTCCCGTAAACAAATAGTCGATTGTCGAGCAGCATAGGATCAGCCTCAAATGAGTGGATGAGAGCTAAGGAGTTTAAGTCGGGGAAGCCAAGCTGTGAGGCGGGGGACGTCGCCGCCAGACCTCACTCAGTCTATCGAGTCTGGCACAGGATTAGTGTTGCAGCCTCGATAAAATCGAATTTAGAGCAACCAAACCGCCACCATGTAAGTGAGGAGCGACATAGCGATTAGTGAAACAACGATAACGATGTTTGCGCCAGTATTTGAATCTTGGTCGTGGTCATGAGCTGACATAGTGTATTCCTTGAAAATGAGCACAAGCTGGATGAATTTCAGGCGCTAACTATAATGATTTGGGGTCGTTTTGGGTAGCCTTTTCGCGCTTAACAGACCAGCGCTCGGCGGCTGCTACCGTAATCAATGCGTAAAAGGGCAAGAAGAAGCGATCCCACCCCAGCACCAGGGGGAAAAGCACGAGAAATGCGGCAAACAGCGGTAAACAGAGCAGGGCGAGGTGCTGCAGAGACACCAGTGTTCTCGGCGTCAGCGCCTCTGCCAGAAGCTGCCGGCTGACACCCCGCGAACAGAGGAGGAGAAGCAGCACGAAGAAGGGCATCGAGGTGGCTATCGTGGCGCCGCTCGCGGCTATTTGTACAAGCGCCGACTGCACTACAGCCCAGTAAGTCTCGAAGACGAATGGCTGCGCGAAGCCCGGAATATCGACTTGGCTTTGAACAAAAGTGTGATAGAACAGCCGCCACCACGAATAGTCGAACAGGCCATTGATTGTAAAATAGAGCGCACTGCTCAGCCCTAGGCCGCCGGCGAATAACATCACAGCAGGGCTGCGTAGCGAGGCGCTTTGAGCGTAAGCGCTAAAGCTTTGCCACAGGAGCACCAAGCCTGCAAACAGGATGTTGTTGGTCCGCACACAGACCGATGCGACGAGCAAAAATACGGCGACTCGCAGCCACTGCTTGCAGACCAGAGCATAGAGCGCTGCGAACACAATAAGCGCAGAGAGATTGTCGGGAACTGGGACGCGGCTTAGGTCGGCGAGGCGCCCGACCACCGCAAAGGCGACGACAATCAACGCAGCACCCAACGTGCTGCAGCTGCGCGACAGCCAGGCAAAGAGCAGCAGGCAGAAAAGCACGCCGGGAATTAAAGAGAGCAGCCTAAGCGACGTCAGCGGTTCGGCGCCGAGCGCCGTGAATGTTCGCAGCGCAATCACATAAGCGGGCTTGATTCGATACATATCCAGTTGGCTGATAAAGTGATCGGCGTTGTTTTCGAGATCAGCAGCGTAAGCGCCGGAGGTTATTGACGCGTATTGTTGGGGCGACAGCGAGCGCTGCAAATACTCGTATGTGCGCGTGTGCAGGAGTTGCGGATCTTTGATATCGGCACTCAGAATGGTGGCGGTATAGGGAACGGTATCCCAAGTGTAGAGCGGCTTTGAGTAGGCAGAAAAAATTAAAAAAATGAGGTAGCCCAAGAGTGGCAGCAATGAAAGTGCTGTTTTAATGGGCTGAGTCACGGGCGGTCCCTCTGGGATTTTGGCGCTGTCGCTGATCTCGGAAGCCTTCGAGCATGCAGGCTTTACAAGCTAACCATATTGATTGTCACGTTTATCGTCTATTATGCGTCAGATTAGTTCGCGATTAATAGCCGCGGCTGCGCGAGATTGCAGTAGCAGCAGAGACGCGGGGTGCGAAACACAAAAAGAATGAGGAGCAAGGCCGATTTTGGGTACTTCGACAGCACAGGGCACGAGCAGATCTTTTCTCGCAGGACTTTTCTTTATCACGAGCGCGACACTGCTACTTGAGATCCTCAATACTCGGCTGCTCTCGGTCGTCACTTGGTATCATTTGTCTTTTTTTGCGGTATCGATGGCCATGTTTGGCATGGCCGCCGGTGCGCTCTGGGTTTACCTCAAACCGCGTAAATTCCCGCGCGAAGACGCCTTCGGCTCACTCTATCGCTATTCGATTTTCTTCGCGCTGAGCACGCTCGTTTGCCACCTCATCATTTTGTTTACGCCGTTAAGCACGCTCGAGGGATGGGATGCGGCAAACCTCTTAAAGATGACACTGATTACCCTCGCGGTGGCAATCCCGTTTGCGTTCAGTGGCGTGGTTGTGACTATTGCGCTTACGCAGGTGCCGGGCAATAGCGGCCTTATTTACGCGGTCGACCTTATCGGTGCGGCGCTTGGCAGCCTCGCTTGTCTCGCGCTGTTAAGTGTTCTCGATATCAGTAGCGCGACGATCGCGTCGACAGTCATGACCGTGCTTGCCATTCTCTTTTTTCAACGCGCGAAAACCGGCCGCAGCGACCTGCGCTGGGTAGCGCTGGCCGCTGCACTGACTATCGGCGCCTTCGTAAACAGTCAGCTTACCGGTGGGCTGCGGGTGTTCTACCCCAAGGGCAATGAAGTCGCTTACAGCGATCAGACGATTGAGTACTGGACCATTCATGGCCAAATTTTGCTGTCGCCCGCCGAAGAGCGAGTCGGGCCGTTCTATTGGGGTGCAGGTGCTGGCGCACCAGTGATAGAAGGCATGAAGCTACAGGGGTTGGTAATCGACGGAGAGGCTGGCACCGCAGTTACACAGTGGGATGGAAATAAAGACGAGCTGGACTGGCCGCGCTTCGATGTGACTTCCCTGCCTTATCATTTACGTAAAGAAGGCAACGTAGCAGTAATAGGCGTAGGCGGCGGACGCGACATTCTTACCGCGCTATGGGCTAAGAGCAAACACATCACCGGAATCGAAATAAACGGAGCAATACTCGACATATTACAAGACCGCCGCCGCGACTTTGTCTCGCTCGACCAGCAGCCCGAAGTGCAGTTTGTACACGATGAGGCGCGCTCGTTCCTGACTCGCACCGATGAGACATACGATGTGATTCAGATGTCGCTTATCGACACGTGGGCGGCAACTGGAGCGGGCGCGTTTACGCTGTCCGAGAACGGCCTCTACACGGTTGAAGGGTGGCAGATATTCTTCGATAAGCTCGCTCCCGACGGTTTGCTTAGTGTTTCCCGGTGGTATTCTCCGGAGGCGCTTTCCGAGACAAATAGGCTGATCTCGCTTGCGTCGATGTCATTATTGGAACAAGGAATACAGAATCCTGGCGATCATGCGGTGTTAGTGGCGCGTAATACGGTCGCGACACTCCTTGTCTCTCCCACGCCATTCAGCGACGCCGACCTCGATCAAATAGAAGCGGTTGCGGCAGAGATGGCGTTTACTATCCTGCACTCGCCACGCCAAGAGAGTAGCGAGCGCCTCATTCGTGATGCGCTAGCGAGCAATAGCGTCGCTCAGCTTGAAGCAGCAACGCAGCACCAGTTTCTCGACTTTTCGCCGCCGCTCGATAGCCGCCCGTATTTTTTCAATATCCTAAAACCATCGGCGCTGTTAAGCACCGACGCGGAACTCGGCGAGCTAGGTATCGTTGCGGGCGGTAACCTCCTTGCAACTTACACGCTCATGCTTTTGTGCCTGCTCGCTTTTATTGGTGTGACGCTCGTTATTGGCGTGCCGCTCTTGCTTTCGGGAAAGCCGAAGCTGCCCAAAGGCGTGTTCGCCAACGGCCTGCTTTACTTCGCCTGCATAGGCACCGGATTTATGATGGTGCAGATACCACTGATTCAGCGTTTTTCTGTCTACTTAGGCCACCCGGTTTATGCGGTGTCGGTACTGCTGTTTTCGATGATAATCGCGGCGGGGTTGGGCAGTTCATTATCTGATCGCATCTCTGTCGAACGCGATAAGCGCTGGACGCTCGCCTTGCCGCTGACAATTGTCGTTCTCATTAGTGCGATCTATTTGTTGTCGGGTCCGATTATCCAAGCGACCATCGATCAGGGGCTTGTCGCTCGTTGCCTGATTGTGATTCTGCTGGTGGCGACAGCTGCAATACCTATGGGAATGTGTTTCCCTCTAGGGCTTCGCCTGTTCCGTCAGTACTCCGACGATTGCCTGCCGTGGATGTGGGGTGTGAATGGCGCGACGGGGGTTCTTGCGAGTGTGCTTGCCGTGGCGATTTCGATGTGGAGTGGGATTAATACGAGCTTGCTCGTGGCCATCGCGTGCTATGCGTTGTTGATCGTCCCTGCGCGCAACCTGAGTCGTTAATTTGCCAGCTCGATATCGCGGCAAACTTTCGTGTGGCTCTAAGGTTATGAAATAAATTGGCTTTTCCATGAAGCGGTTGCATTTTTTCAGGCCATGGCGCACCATTGGATTATGAACTTTCTTAAACTTACTTTGTTTGCGACGCGCGTGCTGGGGCTAAGGCTAAGGCTAAGCCAAATAGCCAGTACCCATCGAAGGGTAAACGCTAAACGGACTGAAGTTCGTGCGCAAAAACTCGTCAAGCAGTTGCCCTCGCAGTTTATGTTTGTTCTCGCTCTCCTCGGTGCTGTCGGGCAGGTGGCTGCGCTACCATTACTTGCCTGCGAAATGATGGTGACACCGGCTGGCGCGCTGAACTGTCATCTGGGCATGCACACTAGCGCGCCTCTTGATCAGCTTGATCAGCTTAGCCACCTGGGCCATTCAGACTCTTCTTTCTCAGACGCGTCTTTCTCAGACACGTCTCACGCAGATTTTTTCGCAGATGAGCGTTCTGGGTCTCACGTAGACGCGCACACCACCTCTGTTGTTAATCAGGCTCAGACTCACTCGAGCGAGCAGGGGGGAGTCGAAAAGGCAGACGGCCACACAGGATTGTCTCCAGCCGATCATGACTGTGACTCTTGTCTGAGCTGCAGCGTTGTAAGCAGCATAAACCCGCAGCCACTCAATCGCCCCGACTCTCCCGCGTTACTGCGTGAGAGTTATCTCGCGCCCACCCTCAGCAACTCACTCGAAAACCTCTTTCGCCCACCGATTGCAGCCTAATCACAGGATCGGTGCGTCGGTAGGTTAGGCCTCGGGCTCGTTTTTATCGCGAGCGACCGAGTCGAATTTCCTTTTAGTTTCTCTTAGAAGAACACGCGCGCCGCGACGTTGTGCTTATTGAAAGCAGCCATCGCTGCCCATGTTCGGTTGAGAGCTATTCTAATGAAAAATTTATCAAAGCGAATTGTGCTTGCCACTTTGTTTGCGCAAGCATTGTGTCTGGGCGCGCTAGAGGCAGTAGCCCAAACGTATCCGGCGCTAACCCTCGAAAACGCCATAGAGCAAGCGGTCTTGGAAGACGATTGGCTTGCAGCAAATGTTGAACGCGAGCAAGCGATGCTCGAGGAAGCACTAGCGGCGGCGCAGCTGCCAGACCCTCGCGTCTCGATCGGTCTGTCGAACCTGCCGCTTGACACCTTCAATCTTGGTCAAGAGCCGATGACTCAGCTGCGCGTCGGTATTAATCAGGTGATCCCACGCGGAGATACTCTGTTGCTCTCTGAGCAAAAGAAGAAACAGCAAAGCGAGGTTAACCCTTTTCTCAGAGCGGACCGCAAGGCGAAGGTTGAGCTACTCGTTTCACAACTCTGGTTAAAGAGCTTTCTCTCGGCGCGATCGATCGCGTTAATCGAAGCCGATCGATCGTTGTTCCAACAGCTTATCGATATAACGAGCTCGCGATATACCGTTGGGGCTGGGCTTGCAAGGCAGCAAGACGTGGTGCGCGCACAGCTCGAACTATTGAGATTAGACGATAGGCTTGCTGTGCTGCGACAAGCGCAGGACAGCAATAAGCAACAGCTTGCGCAGTGGGTGCCTAGCGCGCTGATTGCGGGTGCTTTGAGCGATGAGATTCCGCAGCGCGCGCCGCCTCAAATTAGGCTAGCGACCCTTGCCGAAGCCGCTGAGTTTTTCGAAACGCATCCTCGAATCCGCAGCCACGATAAGCAGATCGAAGTGGCGGCCACACAGGTTGCACTGGCCAAGCAAAGCTTAAAACCTGAATACACGGTTGGCGCCGCGTATGGCTACAGAGACAACGCACCGGGGGGGATTAATCGAGCGGATTTTCTTACCCTAGAGCTCAGTTTCGATGTCCCCTTGTTTGCAGAGAAAAGACAAAAGCCGCTAATTCGAGCGAGTCAACACAGTGCAGCGGCGATACAAGTCGAGCGCACGCTTATAGTAAAAGAACTGTTTGCCAATTATCAGCAAGCCGTCGCAGAGCTGAATATTCTTGATGAGCGACGCACTCTTTACGCTGATTTGCTTCTCGCGCAAATCAACGACCTTACCGAGGCGACTCTCTCGGCCTACACGGCGGATGAAGGCGACTTCGAAGAAGTGATGCGCGCCTATATCGCCGAACTCAATACAAAAATAGATCTTCTTCAGATTGATGTAGAGCGCTTGCAGGTATTGGCACGGCTCGACTATTTACTGGCTGGTTCGGCCATAAACGAGGAATAACCCGATGACAATTTCTATGAAGACACTGGCTAGCGTTCTTTTTATGGGGGCTATTGTTGGCGCTGGCGGGGTGTGGCTTGCTGTTGCACCGAAATCGGCGACACAGATCGCATCGCCAGACCCGCTCTATTGGGTTGCACCAATGGATCCGAACTATAGGCGCGATACACCCGGCAAGTCACCCATGGGTATGGACCTTGTCCCTGTGTATGCGACGGATGATGCACAAGGAATGGTGTCGATTTCGCCGGTGGTAGAAAACAATCTTGGAGTGAGAACCCAGACCATCGAGGTCGGCCCTTTCGAAAGCAACATTCGGACGGTGGGCTATGTTCGATTCGACGAAGATCGCCTCGTACACATGCATCCACGCATCGCAGGTTGGATTGACGTACTTAACGTAAAAACCCAGGGTGAATTTATCGAAGAAGGAGAACCTATTTATTCGATTTACTCGCCTGAGTTGGTTAACGCGCAGGAAGAGTTGCTCATTGCGATGAGCCGAGAATCGACGCGGCCGACGCTCATAGAATCATCAGAAGAACGCTTGCGGGCATTGCAAGTACCGCAAAGGCTTATCGATCGAATTAAACGCGAAGGTCGCGTTTTTCAGACTGTCACCGTTTATGCGCCTCAGGGCGGTTTAGTTGCCGAGCTAAGTGTGCGCGAAGGACAGTATGTACAGCCCGGCAATCGGATTATGTCGATAGGCGTGCTAGACGAGGTCTGGGTGATTGCCGAAGTGTTCGAACGACAGGCCTCGCTTGTGTCCAACTCAGACCCCGTGACCATGACGCTCGATTATCTGCCCGGGCGCGAATGGCAAGGCGTAGTCGATTTTATTTACCCGACCCTAGATGAAAACACTCGCACGATTCCTGTACGACTTAAGTTTCAGAATCAGGACCAAGCACTTAAGCCGAATATGTTTGCGCAGGTCATGATTCAGCACAGCGAATCAGGACGTCAGGTATTGCTCGCGCCGAATGAATCGATTATCCGCAGCGGCGTGCAAGACCGCGTGGTTCTTGCCATGGGTGAAGGTAGATTTAAATCCGTTGAGGTCGCGCTAGGCCGAACTGGCGATAGCCAAACAGAGATTATTTCAGGGCTCGAAAGCGGAGACAGGATTGTGACCTCTGCGCACTTTTTACTGGACTCGGAATCGAGCATTACTTCGGACTTTCTGCGTATGGCCGGATCGTCTGCAGACACGATTAATAGCGGCGGGGGGCAGCCAGATCAACCGCAGTCGATGCCGATGACTACGCCAATGACTATGCCAATGACTATGCCGATGACTACGCCTACAGATGCGGAGCAGGCAGAGCACCATGATCACTAAATGTGACCTTAAGTGGTTAGGTGATTGGTGTTCATAAGTCGACGAGGGCGACAAGGAAATAAGATGATTACTAACGTTATAAATTGGTCTATCGCCAATCGAATGCTGGTGTTGTTGCTTACGGCAATACTTTTAATTTTTGGTGCCTATTCATTGCGGACGACGCCGGTCGATGCGATTCCCGATCTATCCGATGTTCAAGTTATTGTGAAGACCTCCTATCCGGGGCAGGCTCCGCAGGTGGTCGAAGACCAAGTGACCTATCCACTGACGACAGCGATGCTCTCAGTACCGGGCGCGGTGACTGTGCGCGGCTACTCTTTCTTCGGTGACTCTTATGTCTATGTGATTTTCGAGGACAAAACAGACCTCTACTGGGCGCGGAGTCGAGTGCTCGAGTATTTGAGCCAAGTGTCAGCTGACCTCCCCGCGACTGCTAAACCACAGCTCGGTCCTGATGCCACGGGCGTCGGCTGGGTCTATTTGTATGCACTGGCTGACCGAACGGGACAACATGACCTCAGTCAGCTGCGCAGTATTCAGGATTGGTTTCTGAAATACGAGCTGCAAACTGTGAAGGGTGTGTCAGAAGTTTCGTCGCTTGGCGGCATGGTTAAACAGTATCAAATTCAGATAGACCCAGAAAAACTGCGCGCTTTCGGCATTCCGTTAAGTCATGTCCAAACGGCAATTAACCGGGGCAATCAAGAGTCTGGTGCGTCGGTGATCGAGATGGCCGAAGCCGAATACATGGTTTTAGTCGACGGTTACTTGTCGAGTATCGATGACATAAAAACCGTCCCACTCGGCCTAAATGAAAACGGCACGCCCATTTTGCTCAAGGATATCGCCGACATTAACCTCGGCCCTCAAATGCGCAGAGGGCTCGCTGAGCTAAACGGCGAGGGCGAGGTTGTTGGCGGTATCGTCGTTATGCGCTACGGCGAGAACGCAGCAGAGGTGATACGAGACGTCAAAGCGAAAATCGAAGAATTAAAGGCTGGGCTGCCAGAGGGTGTCGAAATTATCACTGTCTATGACCGCTCGGCACTGATCACTCGCGCGGTGAACAATTTGTGGGAAAAACTGTTCGAAGAATTCGTTGTTGTCGCTCTCATATTTATCGCCTTTCTTTTTCATTTTCGCTCGTCGCTTGTGGCGATCATTAGTTTGCCGGTGGGAGTGCTCGCCGCGTTTACCGTCATGAACCTACAAGGGATCAACGCCAACATTATGTCGCTAGGGGGAATTGCAATCGCAATTGGTGCCATGATCGATGGGGCGACCGTCATGATAGAGAACATGCATAAGAAGTTAGAATTGGCAGGAGAAAGCGCTAGCCCCAAAGGCCTATCGACAAGTGCAGGACTGACCGACGCAAATCGCTGGCGCCTCGTGGCCGAGGCAGCGGGAGAGGTCGGGCCGGCGCTGTTCTTTAGTTTGCTCATTATCACGCTGAGTTTTCTGCCGGTCTTCGCGCTCGAGGCGCAGGAAGGCAAAATGTTTGCACCACTGGCATTCACGAAAACCTATGCGATGGCGGCTTCGGCATTGCTGTCGATAACACTGGTGCCAGTGCTAATGGGCTATTTAATCCGCGGAAAGATTATGCCGGAGCAGGCTAATCCCCTTAACCGTTCGATCGCTCGGCTTTATCGCCCCGCAATAAAAGGTGTGCTGGCTAAACCTAAGCTCACGATGGGAGCTGCGGTTCTTATCACCCTCGGTAGCGTTTGGCCGGCAGGTCAAATCGGCAGCGAGTTTATTCCGCCTTTAGACGAGGGAGACCTGATGTATATGCCAACAACCTTCCCAGGCATATCTATCGGTAAGGCGCGTGAATTGTTGCAGCAGACCGACAAATTACTCAAGACAGTGCCGGAGGTAGACACAGTATTTGGCAAAATGGGACGGGCGGAAACCGCGACCGACCCGGCGCCACTTACGATGATCGAAACGTTTATTCAATTGAAGCCACGCAGCGAATGGAGGGAAGGCATAACGACGCAAGACCTCATAGACGAGATGAATTCACTCGTCACCCTGCCTGGGCTAACCAATGCCTTCGTGATGCCTATCAAGACACGCATCGATATGCTGGCGACAGGCATTAAAACGCCCGTAGGTATCAAAATCGCCGGCCCCGACCTCACGGTTATACAGCGGTTAGGGCAGGAGATAGAGCGAAGCTTGGCCGGCCTGCCGGGTACCGCGTCGGTCTACTCCGAGCGAGTGGCGGGCGGTCGCTATATCAAAGTGGACATTCTCCGCGATCGTGCTGCACGCTATGGGCTCAATGTCGCCGACATCCAGCAAATTGTGACGACTGCTATCGGCGGAATAAATATTAGTGAAACCGTTGAGGGGCTCGAGCGTTATCCGATTCAGCTGCGTTACCCTCAGGCTTATCGGGACTCGCTCGAATCGGTGAAAGTGTTGCCCCTGTTGACCCCTGATGGCCAACGTATTGCGCTAGCAGACGTTGCCAATGTCTTTATAGAAGACGGGCCACCGAGCATTCGCAGCGAAAACGCGAGACTCAATGGCTGGACGTTAATCGATATTGAAAATGTCGATATAGGGACCTACGTCAGAAACGCAAAGCAGGTTATTGCCGAGTCGCTCGAGTTGCCGCCGGGTTACTCACTTAGCTGGTCGGGGCAGTTCGAGTACATGGAAAGGGCGAAAGAGCGCCTCACGCTTGTCATTCCCTTCACGCTAGCAATTATTACGCTGCTGTTGTTCGCCAATTTTAGACACTTCGCCGAAGTGTTTTTGATCTTAGGAACACTGCCGTTAGGACTAGTTGGTGGTTTTTGGCTTATGTATTTCGCCGGTTACAATTTCTCGGTCGCCGTAAGTGTCGGCTTTATCGCGCTCGCGGGCGTAGCGGTCGAGATCGGTGTCATTATGATGGTGTACTTAAATAAGTCTTATCATGGGATGCTCGCTAAATGTGCATCTGATTCTGTTGCCCCGACGCGAGGGCTATTGCTCGACAGCGTTGTCGATGGGGCGGTATTGCGAGTACGGCCGGTAATGATGACGGCCGTGGCGACAATCGCAGGTCTTATTCCGATAGTGATCGGGGTCGGGACGGGATCCGAGGTGATGAGTCGTATCGCCTTGCCAATGGTAGGTGGAATGCTGTCGGCGGTGGTTTTGACCCTCTTAGTATTGCCTTGCGCGTATTATCTCTGGCGCTGTCGCAGCCTCGCTGTGAGCGCTGCTGCACCCTGAACGCAAGAGAATGGCAGGGCTTACCATGATTCACTTCTGTGCAACGGATCCACTACAGGTGATAAGTCTTCGGCTTATCGCCTTACCGCAACAATCTGTCACAAAACTCGCTGGTTAAAAGGTTGTTACTGGTTATAGACTCCGAGGATCTGTTTTCGCCCTGGCTCGGATCGAAATCTTGCAGCCGAACACAGTATGCGCCTTGCTTCGCCTAAGCATGATCAATGCAGTAAATTGATGGTTGTTACGTGTCAGCATGATTAACCGCTATTTCGTCGTCGACGACTTTTACAACGACCCCGACCGCCTTGTCGAAGCGGCGCTTAAGTCGCAACGCGATGCGGCCTCGCGTGGCAATTACGCGGGTGTTATGACCAAAGAGTCCTTTCTGTCGAATACCCAGCGTGAATTTTTCGAGCAATTGCTTCAGCAAAAGCCTATTAACGCATACGCCGAGCTAAACGGAAAAATTCGATTCTCCAAAGCCGATGATCCTTTCACTCAATATATTCACTTCGATGCGGGGCAGACGCATTGGTCGGGTGTTGTGTATCTCTCGAAAGAGCATCCAAAGGCCGATGGCACGGTATTCTGGAAACACTTACGCACCGGATTAGAAGAAATACCCCGTACCTTAGAAGGCGCACATGCGGCAGGTTTCACGACCAAAGAAAAAGTGAAAGAATTCTTGGAGGTCGACGGCATCGACGAGTCGCTGTGGGAAAAGACCTTGGCTATCCCCTACAAATATAATCGACTGGTTCTATTTCGGCCTTGGATGTTCCATTCACCCGGCGTCAATTTTGGCGACACTTTGGAGAGCAGTCGTAAAGTCCAAACGCTTTTTCTGGGGCCATAGACTTGTTAGAGTCTGTTGATCGACTCAACTTGTCTAACATCCGAATAAGAGAGCGCTATGACTGATTTCTTTCGTACACCCGACTCTAATTTCGACGATCTCGCCGACTATAATTTCGCACCCCATTTCCACCAATGGGGAGATTTGCGGATGCACTATCTTGACGAAGGGCCGAAGGATGCGCCTGTTATGCTGCTCATCCATGGCATGCCAACGTGGAGCTATCTTTATCGCGACTTTATTCCCAACCTAGTCGCAGCGGGCTATCGCTGTATCGCGCCCGATCATCTAGGATTTGGTAAATCAGACAAGCCGGCAGATCCGTATTGGTACAGTATTGCGCGACACACCGAGGTCCTCACTAGCTTGATCACAGAGTTAGATTTAGGCGATATAACGCTTGTTTGCCAAGACTGGGGCGGGCCTATTGGTTTGGCGCAGTCGGTGACAATGCCAGAGAGATTCTCGCGGCTACTCATTATGAATACCTGGTTACACCACCCAGAGTTTTACTATTCTGAGGCGATAAAGCGCTGGAACCAAGGCTGGAAAGACGGCGGACTTTTTGCGCGTGAGAAGCCCAATGTCGGCGTGCTCGTGGCGCTATCTGCGGGCTTAATTGCGCGGGACGCGGCGATTCCGGCGCTCGTCTCGGGTAGTGAGCCGGACTTTCCCAGCGCCGTTGGGAAAAATATTTACGATGCCTACCTTGCTCCTTTCAATGGGCTTCCGGACGAAGCGTATAACGGATTGCGGCGATTTCCACTTTCCATTCCTTTCGATAATTACACCGGTGGCAATGGCGCGGCGCAGACTCTGCATTTCGATCTGCTCAGTAAGTGGGCTAAGCCTGTCCATTTTATCTGGGGCGGTGCCGACGATATCTTTACCGAAGCCTGGGGTAGGCAATGGGCGGCAATGTTCGATCGGGCGACTTTTTATGTTATTCCTGAAGCCGGTCACTTTTTGCAGAATACTCATGGAACCGAAATTACTGAGCGGCTGTTAAAGAATATCGAACACGAGACGTAGAGGGCCACCGCAAATGGATCGTTACACATTAATGCGCGATTTTTATTTGAGGGGGCGTGAACAGCAAATAGGTTTATGAGCTCACTCGGGCCAAAAAATCTAAGATAATTTTTCTGCCGGCTTCTAAAGAAGCGGCGCTCGCACGAGGTCGTCGAGGCAAGCACTGTTAGTGCAGAACATAGTCGTTCTCAGCTCTTCCTCAAATTTTTTGAGAGTGTCGATAACGTCGTCGGTGCTCGACAGAGCAGGCGTCAGAAGCGGTTTCGCTATGCCGGCTAGGCTTGCGCCGATACGTAAACACTTTGCGACTTGTAATCCGTTTCTAATGCCTCCGGACGCAATGAGAGAGAGAGGCAAGCCGAGGTTGGAAATTTTTGTTATCGCCGTGACAGTATCGATGCCCCAATCCGCAAAAATAGACTCGTTTTCATTGATGCGTTCATGCTCTATCTGCGCCCAGCTCGTCCCACCGGACCCCGCAACATCTAGCCACTTAATACCCAGTGCGGCGATCGCTTTGGCTGTCGATGGGCCGATACCATGGCCAACCTCTTTGACTAGAATAGGTGACGGCGAGACCGCATTCAGTTGAGCTAATGCATCGATAATACCGCGCCAGTCGCGGTCCCCTCCTTGCTGAACTGCCTCTTGTATCGGATTGAGATGGATATAGAGCGCGTCCGCCTCTGCGAGTTCGATGCAGCGCAATGCGTCATCGACGCCACCTTTACTCCGAAGTTGCGCCGCGCCCAAATTAGCAATTATGGGCACATTGGGGGCATAGCGACGCAGCTGAAATGATTTGGCTTGACCATGATCTTCTAAAGCAATGCGCATCGATCCAAGGCTTAGCGCGACTCCTTTAGCTTCTGCAGCTTCAGCAAGATGAATGTTCATTCGATCGGCCTGTGCTATGCCACCGCTCATCGATGAAATTATAAGAGGCAGAGACAAGCGATGACTGAGAAAGTCGCAAGAGCAAGAGATGTCATCCATGTTCAAGTCTGGCAGCGCATAGGGCTCGAAGCGCACAGAATCGAACGTGCTCAACGCTGGTCGTTGAACGCTCTCTTTGGCGGCAATGACGAGGTGGTCCAACTTTCGAGTCTCTATTGCTTCAGGCATCGTGCCCTCGTTTAACGAATGAGAAATAATTAAGCGGTGATTCGCCAGGCTAAAAAATGCTTAGGCAGCAATATATCAACAATAATCATATGTGGCAGTGTTAATGCAAAAAGAATGGCAAACAGTGCCGAAAGAAGAGGAGCGACCGCGTCGGCAAACGTATCGAAGAACGCGGCGGCGAGCAGAACCATAATCCATGCACAGACAGTGTTAACCCAAAAACTTTTTTTCGGTCTGGTTGCTGAAGTGCCCAAGTGTTCCGAAGCCTTCAAATAGTGGGGTGCTGAATGCAACAGGCAGAAGAAAAGCGCAAAGGCGAAAAGTGGGTTCAGATAGTTGTGCAGCGCGTAGTATCCAGCAAGCCCGATTAGAAGGCTGATCTTCCTGAGAGAGGCGCTCTCAGAGACGGTAAAAATTAGCGCGAGTAGCCATGCGATTAATGCCGGGTACCCAGTTGCCGCTATAGCGTCAGTGTTTGCATTAAGGGCGTCAAATAGGGGCTCGATAGTAAACCAATGAACCCAGGGTAGAAAAACTGCAATTGTGCCGCCCTGAAAAAGAACGTTGGCTGTTTTCAGAAAAAAAGTCGGCGCCGCCGTAGGGTTCAATCTAAAAGGGTCAGAACGGCCGAAGTGAATTGCCGTAATAAGCAAAAAAAACAACAAGGTTGCAGTAGGAAATGTTATCCACAGGGCGAGACCAATGCCGGCTGAGCCGAGATAGAAGCAGAGGAAGCGAATCAGCCTAGGATTCCGATCGCTGTGTTTAACCAGCTCCCAGTCGAGCGCACCGTGCGGAATTCCAAAAAGAATGACGCCTAGAATCGCGAGTATGTCGACGGTGCTAATTGTCATTTTTTAGTACTGCGCGAATAAAGGGAGATTTAGGCAGTGTTGCTATTAAGCGCAGCGCATCGATACCTGTAAAATTATCAGTCATAAAACCCGCGAAGCGGTCGCCAGAAAGGCCGTGTGTCATCGCCGAAAAAATTGACTCACCAATGCGCGGATCCCGATTTAGCACGCGTAAAAAAATGTTATCCATCCAAGCAGACAGCTTGCTGTAGGGTGTATTTGAGACCGCAGAGTAGCCATTTTGCTGCGTCAGTCTTCTCAATTGCTTTTCAAGCCCACTGAGCGCATAACCCGAGCAGGGGCGAGCTGAACCGGAGGCGAGTCCAATAGGATTGCCTGCAAAACGAGGGATTACGTCGCCCATAGGCAGGCAACCGCTCTCATCATAGAGAATAATGTCGTCATTGAAATCCCTGTCTGTATTGGCAGTCAGCCATTCGACCGCCATGTCACGCAGTTGCTCATAGGGCACTTGGCTACGAGCAAAAAGTGTTGCCTCTATGAGCGTTGTGTCGTCTGTTAGAGGGAGTATATAGGTGAAAGCAAGCGCATTGTCGAATCGCTGCGGAAGAGTGAAGTCCATTAGTTTGGGATGGGTCAATTTTTCGCGAAGGCATTTGGTTGGCACAACAATGCCAAAAAACTGCTGAGCTAGCGTGTTGCTGGCGAATTCTGGCGGTCGTGAGTCAAACAAGTTGGCTGCGGTGTAACGCGCGCTTTTGGTGGTTATTTCGAACCCATTATCGATCTGCCTTGAATGCTCAACGGGCTCCACTATTCTCGCGAAACTGCTAGACCGCGCAAGGCGCAGCTCGAGTGCCTTTTTAAGTGATTGGCCATCGAGCGCTTCGTATATAAAGCAATTCCCAAAATGGGTCTGCTCGTGATCGCCAAATGAGAATTGCCATTGATCCCAAGAGTTGATTACATGATCAGCGTATTGGCTTGGCTCGTCCTTTCGACGCCATGTGCAAATCGTTTGAACTCGAGTGTCGGATGGACCGATCAAGGCGACCTCTTCACCTCGGTTTATAAGGCACTCGCTTAGCATCAATCCTGACAGCCCCGCGCCTACGATAACATTTGTCGATTGAAAAGAAGTCAATGGTTAATCCCTGGTAATTCGTTTAGCTCAACGTGCAGAGATTTTTCATGTGTTGAAAAAGAGACGGTTGGGCTTTTTTTGACTAAAAGCCAAAGGCAGTAGGGCAGAGAGCTGAAAACGATCCAAGTTTTACGTAGGGGCGACACAACCGAGCGCGGTCCCGACCATTCAATTCGGTTCCGTAAAATTTCTGCGCCGATTTCAGAATAGGTTCGCGCCATGATGTAGATGCAGGGCCTAACTATTCTTGGCAGATAGAGCAGCCCCGCTAATCCTGACCGATAATAGGCTTTGCTGAGGGTGATCACGGAAACAATGCTGGCCTTCACGGCTTCATCGCGCTCACCTAGTGCTATTGATGCGACCGGCGTTGCGCAAGGGATGTATCTTCGACCCCGTTGCGCATCTTCCAATACGTCTCTGGCGATATTGGTGAGTTGCATAGCTACCCCAAGATCTATCGCGTGATATGTTGCGGCCTCGCTTTTGCTTTGCATCAACTCAGCCATGACGATTCCGACAGTCCCAGCAACAGAGTAGGCGTATCGCAGGAGTTCGCGGTCTTCCGTAAACTGGGCTTCGTCGAGGTCAGACTGTATTCCCTCGATTAGCGCGACACACGCCTGTAGCGAACGTGTGTTTGCCCGGACACGGATGAAGAGGGCCTGCTGCCACTCTGAGAAACCTACCAGGCTGTCGCTCGCCTTACTAAAAAACCGGCTAAGCGATTCAAGTTTCGCTTCATTCCCAGGTTGGTAATCATCGGCGAGGTCGTCGGCGATACGGCAAAAAGCGTAGAGGTCTGTCGCTTTTTCGGCGCTCGCCTTTGGTAGGAAAAACGAAGCTAACCAAAACGTTCTGCCATTTTCTCTCAAAATTGCTCTAACATTTTCTTCGTTTCTGGCATTCAACTTACGTGGTCTCGACTAATTCGTTTGAGTAATTTCTCTTCAAATATTTATCGATAAGTACGTCAGTGACTTTGGCCGAGCTCACGACTCCTGGCAAACCTGCGCCGGGATGGGTGCCGGCTCCTACGAAGAAAAGGTTGTCGACTTTGGGGTCTTGGTTTCGAAAGCGAAAATAGGCTGACTGAGAAAACAAAGGCGCAATCGAGAAGCCTGCGCCCCAGAGACTTTTGTAGTCGGTTTGGAAGTCTGCTGGAGTCATAAAAAAGTCAGATACAATGCATTGCTCAAGCCCTGGAAGCAGAGTCGAGTCTAGTGATTTGACTATTCTGTCTCTGAGCCTCGGCCCCTCTTTTTCCCAATCGGTTCCAGACTGTAAGTTCGGTACTGGGCACAAAACATAGAAACTATCGCAGCCTGCTGGCGCGAAACTTGAGTCTGTCGCAGTGGGACGGTGCAAGTATAGCGAGAAGTCATCTGTGGCGACTTTGCGCTCAAAAATGTCCTTCAACAGCTCTTTATGCCGAGAGCCTAGCCATATCGTGTGGTGGGCGACCTCTGGGAATTGTTTTTCTGTGCCGAAGTAGAGAACAAAAAGCCCCATAGAATATTGAGTAATCGCTTTAGGTTTCATCCCTAGTGGGCGATCTAACTTGCCGCCGAAGAGGTTTTCGTAGGCGTAAGCGGGATCTCCGTTGAATATCACCATATCTGTTTCTAGAGTAGTACCCTCAGTGCTCTTAATACCTACTACCCGGTTAGTGTCGTCGTCCAAAATAATTTGCTCGACATCGAAGCCAGTGATTATCTCAATACCGACCTCATCCATAAGCCGCGCTAGCCCTTCGACCAATTTTCCCGTACCCCCCATGATGAAATGGATTCCCCATTTACGCTCGAGGTAGTGGATAAGTGAGTAAATTGACGTCGTGGAGTAGGGGTTTCCACCAACAAGTAGAGGATGAATCGAAAATACTTTTTGCAGATAAGGATTTTTAATGTAGCTCGCTACGAAGCGGTAGACAGTCTGGTAGCTTTTCAATTTAATCAACTGCGGAAGCAGCTTTATCATCTCGAGAGGGGAGGTGAAAGGCTTCGCCGAGAGTTGCTCGAATCCGATCTTGAAAATGGCCTCTGACATGGCAAGCAGTTTTTTATAGCCGGCCACGTCATTTGGTTCAAATTTAGCGATTTCAGCGTAGGTGTGTTCTATATCCCCTCGATAACTAAATTTTTTCTTATCCTCGAATACAAAGTCATACCATGTCTCAAGTTCTACTTGGGTGTAGTAGTCGGTGGACGACTTTCCAAAAAGGTCGAAGAGTTCATCAAACAGAAACGGGGCAGTGATGACAGTGGGGCCCGCGTCATGCTTGAAACCATCCTTTTCGAATGCCTGAGCACGACCGCCTAGGGTGTCCAAGCGCTCGACCAAAGTTACTTGAAGTCCTTTTGCCCTTGCTCGCAAGGCGCTAGCGATGCCGCCAAAACCGCTTCCAATGACAATTACACGCTCGGAGGTGTTCATAATATCTGGTTCTGCCTATTGTGAAGAAAGGTTGGTATAGCTTTTACGCAGCCAGTGATCAAACGGTTGTAAAATGTCTTTGTTCTTGTTGCTAAGGGCACTAAATATTCTTTGAGACCGGCTTAGTTTATCGCCTAACAGCTGTCTGGTAGTCGCCAGACTGTCCGACAAAAGAATTTGCTCCCACCAAAAATTGAGTCGCGTATCGTTCTCCGCGAATTTCTTTCCGGATTTGCTCCTCGTGAAAAGTTTTTTTTCTAAATCTGGCAAGCCTTCGTAAAATTTTGCTATCACCGCATTCGGTCTGAGTTCTCGAAGGTCGGACGCAGGGGAGGCTAATTGCTTTCCCTGATCGATATTTTGAATATCGTTCATTATTTGAAAGGCAATGGAGGTATCTGAAAAGTACTGAGTAATGAGACGCGATTCTGAGCTGTTTTGGCCGATTGGGTTAAGTCCCAATAGCGGCAGGCTTATAAGTGGCGTTGTTTTTCCCTCTACCAGTTTTTCATACGCAGCCCATGTGGGATAAGAGAGAGTAGAAAATTCAGCAGCTTGCCCAGCAGAAAGCTTAAGAATGGCCAGATTGTGCGCGGTCAACGTGTGCTGTAGTGCGAAGTCTTGCGCGAGTAAGAGGCTACTGAGCGCGATCATCGCATCGCCCAAACAAATCGCTATCTCTCTACCATACATCTCAGAAACTGAAGTGATTCCGCGTCTGTCAGAATCATCGTCGCACACATCATCGTGGACGAGGGAGGCATTATGGAGAAGTTCAACGCTCGCAGCCCATCTTATGCAGCTTTGCGACTTGAGGTCGCTGGCTTGCGCTGCCCTCAAGGCCAAATTTGCTCTTAGAAGCTTGCCGCTTTTTTTGAAGTGGTGGTCAAAAGCTGACCTTAAGGGTTCTTCTAGATGAGATCGGCAGTGTATGATTTCTTGTGAAACGCTGTCTATTCTCACTGGGGAAGGCCTGCCCCGACTCGGAGCAAGTTTTTTAGAGAATTGGCTATCGATCGCGTTGCTCGTATCCATGTTCGCTCTCTTTTTTTATATTTATAAGCAATACGCAGTGAATCAGCCTTAAGTTCATGTCTGGTAGACAATTGGGTTGATCTTGAATAAGATCTTAAGCGTTTGAGCAAGTACCAGCAAGTTTAATGCTTAAACTGGACTTTAAAAACTAAGAGGGAGACCCCCATGAAATACGCTATTGCAAAGAAAAGTGGCGCTGTTTTGGCGCTACTACTCGTAGGGCAAACAACATTGGCCGCTTCTGGAGACTCGATGATGCTCCAATCTGGTGACTTTGTTGGTTATTCATTTTGGCTAATCTCGATGGCGCTCGCAGCATCAACCGTTTTCTTTCTCATGGAGTCAATGAGAATAGGCGGCAAGTGGGCAACATCATTAACAGTGAGTGCTTTAGTAACATTTATTGCTGCATTCCACTACTTCTACATGAGAGATGTCTGGGTTTCGACAGGAGCCTCACCGACTGAATTTAGATACATCGACTGGTTATTGACAGTCCCACTCTTGATGATTGAGTTCTACTTGATCCTTGCAGCGATCGCTAAGGTTTCCGGAGGCATTTTCTTCAGACTCTTAGTGGGCACGTTGGTAATGCTGATTCCAGGATATCTGGGTGAAGCAGGATACATGAATTCGACTCTCGGCTTCGCTATTGGAATGGCTGGTTGGGCGTTTATTCTCTATGAAATTTTCGCAGGTGAGGCAAGCAAAGTAGCAGCATCACAAGCGACGCCAGCCGTACAGAAGTCATACGGTTTGATGAAGTGGACAGTGACAATTGGCTGGTCGATCTATCCTATAGGATACTTCTTAGGCTATCTCGCAGGTGGCGCAGACGCTGGCACGCTGAACATAGTCTATAACCTCGCCGATGTTCTGAACAAGATCGCATTCGGTCTATTCATTTGGTATGCAGCCAATGAAGATACGGCTGCTCACGCGAATCGCTAGGCAATCTGTAAAAGCATAAACGAAGGGGCTGAAAAGCCCCTTTTTTTATGCCGTTACAAAAAGTGGACAAAAACATCGTGGAATTCTATTGCCTGATACACGATTGTTCAGGGTGACATTTCTGCTAAAGTGATGGCCTGTGATCTGAACAAAAACCTGAGGTCTCTATGTCTAAAGCCTTACCGCTAGCATTGCTAGCGAGTGCACTGTTTGTCGCCATTTATCTTGCGCTGGCGCTAAATGGTGTTGCATTTCACTACGAGGCAGGCGAAGCAATTGGTGAAATATCGAGTTGGTGCGAACGGGTAAGTGGCGGCGTGTTCCGGGAGCCTTCAAATACTCTGAGTAATCTTGGCTTCATGGTCTCAGGATTATTAATGCTTAAGGTTCTCTCTGCAGAGGGAGAGTCGGATAGAACGGCCAAGAACACGTTTACTGGATTAAACCGAATTAGCGTTTTGTATGCCGTCGCTGTCATTTATCTCGGCCCCGGATCTTGGCTAATGCACGGGACGCATACGGCCTGGGGTGGTTGGGCCGATAATCTAAGCATGGTCATGTATATCATTTTCCCGTGGCTTTATAACTTAAAAGAGATGGGTCGGTGGAGTCCTTCGCGGTTTCTCCAAGTGTATTTTTCCATC
>LICD01000012.1 GCA_001438145.1 OM182 bacterium BACL3 MAG-120619-bin3
TCCTTTCGAAGAAAGGCGCGATCAAGCCACACACCAAGTTTGAGGCAGAGGTTTACATCCTGTCGAAGGACGAGGGAGGCCGTCATACGCCATTCTTCAAGGGCTATCGTCCACAGTTCTATTTCCGTACCACTGACGTGACAGGCGCTTGTGAGCTTCCTGAGGGCGTTGAGATGGTGATGCCTGGTGACAATGTGAAGATGGAAGTCACGTTGATTGCACCAATCGCGATGGACGAAGGTCTCCGCTTTGCTATCCGTGAAGGCGGCCGCACAGTAGGCGCCGGCGTTGTAGCGAAGATATTCGAGTAAGTTATTGATAAAGCGGGGAAACACCTATTTTTGGGTGTTTCCCTGTTTTTATATGAAGTGCGGTATGAATAAAAAGCAGGTAAATAAGAAGAGATTAGCAGGTTTCGCGCTGATATCGCTTGACAGCAGCGTCCCTCAACAATAGAATCTCGCTTCTTTTTTTCGGCAACAAGTAGTTTTTACTTGAGCTAAAAAACAAACGAATTGAAAGACACACTTTGTCCAAAAGACACTATTTCGGAGTTGTAGATAGATGCAAAATCAGCGTATTAGAATCCGCCTTAAGGCTTTCGATCATCGTCTGATTGATCAATCTACCCAAGAAATCGTAGATACGGCACGACGCACTGGCGCGCAAGTTCGCGGTCCAATCCCTCTGCCAACGAACAAAGAGCGTTTCACTATCCTGATTTCGCCACACGTTAACAAAGACGCACGTGACCAGTACGAGATTCGTACGCACAAGCGCCTGCTCGACATCGTAGAGCCTACAGAGAAGACTGTAGACGCGCTGATGAAGCTTGACCTAGCAGCCGGCGTAGAAGTTCAGATCAGTTTAGGATAAATAGCAGGCACCGGCTTAGACCCGGCAGTCACTAACTAAAGCTACCAGCACTAACCTGCTGGAGCAGCGAGGCCCAGGCCGAGCATTGCAAGACAGCGCTGCCGCACTAGTGCAAAAGCGTGAAACAAAACAGACCAGGCACCGAGAGTTCAGTCCTCCTTGCCCTTTTGTAGAAAAGTATTGGCGCACTGATATTCCTGCCACCCATTTGCGGTGGCGAACATAGTGTAACGCGTCAGCGGCCATAGAGGGTTTCAGCCCCTTGCACGATGAGGTTTACTAAAATGTCTATTGGATTAGTCGGTCGTAAGAGCGGGATGACTCGTATCTTTACCGAAGAAGGCACGTCTATCCCTGTTACAGTTGTAGAAGTACAACCTAACCGGGTTACTCAGATTAAAACTCCCGAAACCGATGGCTACACAGCCATTCAGGTCACTACTGGTTCGCGTCGCGCATCTCGCGTAACAAAGGGCATGGCTGGACACTTCGCTAAGGCGAATACCGAGGCCGGCACTGGGTTATGGGAATTCCGCGCTGAAGGCGCAGACATCGCTGATTTGACAACAGGCAGTGAGATCAAAGTAGATCTCTTCGCCGAAGGTCAGATGGTAGACGTCACCGGTACGTCGAAAGGTAAGGGTTTCCAAGGTGGCGTTAAGCGTCATAATTTCCAAATGCAGGACGCGACTCACGGCAACTCGTTGTCTCACCGCGCACCTGGCTCGATCGGGCAGTGTCAAACTCCTGGTCGCGTATGGAAAGGCAAAAAGATGGCTGGTCAGATGGGTAATGAGCGTTCAACGACTCAAAGCCTCAAGATTGTGCGCGTCGACCTCGAGAATAATCTGCTTCTCATCAAGGGTGCCCTTCCGGGTGCTACTGGTTCAAATGTCGTCGTTCGACCAGCTACTAAGGCCAAGGGGTAAGCAATGGAATTAAGTCTTACATTGCCTGGCAAGAAAGCAGGCAAGGATAAAGTCTCTCTCTCTGACGAGGCTTTCGGTAAAGAATACAACGAAGCGCTGGTACATCAGACTGTCGTGACTTATCTCGCAGGTGCCCGCCAGGGTACTGTGCAGCAGAAGACACGCTCTGAAGTTAGCGGTGGTGGTCGTAAGCCTTGGCGTCAAAAAGGTACTGGTCGAGCGCGAGCTGGTACTATCCGCAGCCCGATTTGGCGCAGCGGTGGTGTCACTTTTGCGGCGCGTCCACAGGATCACAGCAAAAAGCTCAACAAGAAAATGTACCGCGGTGCGATGCGCTGCATACTTTCAGAGCTTATTCGTCAGGAGCGTCTATTCGCGGTAAGCGACTTCGCAATCGACTCGCATAAGACTAAAGACCTTGTTGTTAAGCTCAAAGAATTCGAGCTCGATAACGTTCTTATTATCTCTGAGCAAGTGGAGCCAAATCTCTACCTCGCCGCGAGAAACCTTCATAAGGTAGACGTTCTAGACGTAGCCGGAATCGACCCCGTAAGCCTGGTCGGATTCGACAACGTGATCATTACAGTCGCCGCGCTTAAGAAAGTCGAGGAGATGCTGGCATGAACCAAGAGCGACTCTATCAAATTATCCTAGGTCCTCACGTCTCTGAAAAGACGACGATGATGGGCGAAGGTAACAACCAATACGCGTTCCGTATTGCGACCACGGCTACTAAGCCTGAGGTTCGTAAAGCTGTTGAGACGCTGTTCAAGGTTACTGTTACCGATCTTCAGATCCTTAACGTTAAGGGCAAAACTAAGCGTGGAGCCGGCGGTCGTATTCGTCGTCGCTCTGACTGGAAAAAAGCTTATGTTCGCCTAGAAGCAGGTCATGAAATTGACTTTGCTGACATCAGCTAAAGAGGTAGGGAATAGTCATGCCAGTTGTAAAGTGTAAACCTACTTCACCAGGTCGCCGTCACGTCGTCAAAATCGTGCATCTAGACCTGCATAAGGGCGAGCCATACGCTCCCCTCACTGCGCCCAAGTCAAAGACTGGTGGTCGCAATAATAAAGGCCGTATTACGCGTCGTCACGCGGGTGGTGGTCACAAGCAAAAATATCGCATTATAGATTTCAAGCGTAACCGTGACGGAATCCCTGCGAAAGTAGAGCGCTTAGAGTATGATCCCAACCGCTCTGCGTTAATCGCTCTTCTTCTCTACGCAGACGGCGTTCGCACTTACATCATCGCCCCTAACAAAGTTAAGGCTGGTGATACGGTTGTCTCTGGTGACGATGCATCGATCAAAGTAGGAAACTGCTTACCGCTGCGTAACGTCCCTCTCGGAAGCACAGTTCATTGTGTAGAGCTAAAGCCAGGCAAGGGCGCTCAAGTAGCCCGTAGCGCAGGGACCTCTTTGCAGTTGGTTGCTCGTGATGGCGCCTATGCAACGCTTCGTCTTCGCTCAGGCGAAATGCGCAAAGTGTTGTCGGATTGCCGCGCAGTACTCGGCGAGGTGTCAAATTCGGAGCACAGCCTGCGTCAGCTCGGTAAAGCCGGTGCTAAGCGCTGGAGAGGCGTTCGCCCAACCGTTCGCGGTGTTGCGATGAACCCAGTCGATCACCCGCATGGTGGTGGTGAAGGACGTACCTCTGGTGGCCGTCACCCAGTATCGCCTTGGGGTATGCCAACTAAGGGTTACAAGACTCGATCTAATAAGCGCACTGACAGCATGATTGTCCGTCGCAGAAATTCAAGCCGTTAAGGTAGGGGTATAGCCAGTGCCACGTTCACTAAAAAAAGGTCCCTTCATTGACCTACACTTGATGAAAAAAGTGCAGATCGCAGCTGAAGCTAACGACAAGCGTCCTATTAAGACTTGGTCGCGCCGTTCGATGGTTTCTCCCGATATGATCGGTCTGACAATCGCCGTCCACAATGGTCGGCAACACGTACCTGTCTCGATTAACGAAGACATGGTTGGCCATAAATTGGGCGAATTCGCTGTCACACGGACCTTTAAAGGTCACGTGGCTGACAAGAAATCGCGCTAATCGGGGGCTGAAATGGAAGTTATCGCTAAATTAAAAGGTGCGCGCATGTCGGCTCAAAAAGCCAGGCTTGTTGCAGACCAGATTCGCGGCAAAGCAGTGGAAGAAGCGCTGTTATTGCTGACTTACAGCCCTAAGAAAGGTGCTGCGCTCATTAAGAAGGTGCTCAATTCGGCTATCGCTAACGCGGAGCATAACGAAGGTGCCGACGTCGATGAGCTGAAGGTGTCAACGATCTGCGTTGATGAAGGTATGACGATGAAACGCATCATGCCACGAGCCAAGGGACGAGCTGATCGAATTTTGAAGCGCTCTTGCCATATAACAATCACGGTCGCTGATAGCTAGGAGTATCGGATGGGTCAGAAAGTACATCCAACTGGAATTCGTCTTGGCATAACCAAGAAACATACCTCTACATGGTATGCCGAAGGAAGGGATTACGCAGACAACCTATTAGTTGATCTTCGCGTACGAGAATTCGTTAAGAAGAAGCTGGCCGCCGCGTCTGTTTCTCGAGTCGAGATCGAGCGCCCTGCGCAAACTGCCAAGGTAACCGTTTATACGGCTCGACCTGGCATCGTAATCGGCAAGAAAGGCGAAGACGTTGAGAAACTGCGTAATACGCTCACTCAACAAATGGGCGTTCCCGTTCAGGTAAATATCGAAGAAATTCGCAAGCCTGATCTCGATGCCCAGCTCGTCGCCGACGGAGTAGCCTCTCAGCTAGAGCGCCGCGTTATGTTCCGCCGCGCTATGAAGCGCGCAGTGCAAAACGCCATGCGTCAAGGTGCTGAGGGAATCAAGATTCAAGTTGGAGGCCGCCTTGGCGGTGCCGAGATCGCTCGCTCTGAGTGGTATCGCGAAGGTCGAGTGCCGCTGCACACATTACGTGCCGACATCGATTACGCGACTGCTGAAGCGGCGACGACTTACGGCATCATCGGTATCAAGGTATGGATCTTCAAGGGTGAAATACTGGATTTAGACGAGGCCATCGTGCCTTCGCAAGCTAAGTCCAACTAGAGGTAAAGCGACGTGTTACAGCCAAAGCGTACAAAATTCCGCAAGATGATGAAGGGTCGCAACCGCGGTCTGTCACATCGTGGTAGCAACGTAGATTTCGGAGAGTTTGGTCTCAAAGCCATCTCGCGCGGTCGACTAACTGCCCGCCAGATTGAAGCAGCTCGTCGTGCTATGACGCGCCGTGTAAAGCGTGGCGGCAAGATCTGGATCCGTGTATTTCCCGATAAGCCTATTACTGGTAAGCCTCTTGAGGTTCGTCAGGGTAAGGGTAAGGGTAACGTTGAGTACTGGGTTGCCCAGATTCAGCCGGGTCGTATTATGTTTGAGATCGAAGGCGTTGACGAAGCACTCGCGCGCGAGGCCTTTAGCCTTGCTGCTGCTAAGCTGCCTTTCGACACGACATTCGTTAAACGGACGGTAATGTAATGAAAGCGAGCGAATTGAGAGAAAAGTCGGTCGAGGAACTGCAGGCTCAACTGCAGGGTCTCTTCAAAGACCAGTTCAACGTCCGTATGCAGAATGCAACGGGCCAATTAGGCCAAGTTCACTTAGTGGGCGGCTTAAAGCGTGATATCGCTCGTGTCAAAACGATCATCACTGAAAAACAAAAGAGTGGTTCATAGTTATGTCAACTGCAAGCAACGAGAAATCCGCTCGCACTACATCGGGCAAGGTCATTAGCAACAAGATGGACAAGTCTATCGTTGTGCTGATTGAGCGTAAGGTGACTCACCCTGTTTACGGCAAGATTATCAAGCGATCTACAAAGATCCACGCACACGATGAGAAAAACGAGTGCATGCCTGGTGATTCGGTGACTATTCAGGAAGTTAGACCTCTTTCTAAGACTAAGTCTTGGGCATTGGTCTCGATAGACGAGCGCGCAACACAAGTTTAGGTCGGGATTTCCCGCCGCGGTTTAACAAGAATTTAGGTAAAGAATCGTTGCCCGCTGTAGCAGGTAACTGATGGAGCGAATCGATGATTCAAGTGCAGTCATACTTAGAAGTCGCAGATAACAGCGGCGCTCGACGAGTTATGTGTATCAAGGTGTTGGGCGGTTCTCATCGCCGTTACGCACGCATCGGCGACGTCATTAAAGTCACCGTTAAGGAAGCGATTCCACGCGGTAAAGTTAAGAAGGGTCAGGTTTTGACTGCGCTAGTAGTTCGCACTAAGAGCGGTGTTCGTCGTCAAGACGGTTCACTGATCAAGTTCGACGACAACGCGGCGATCCTGCTCAATGCAAACAACGCACCGATTGGTACGCGTGTATTCGGCCCGGTAACTCGTGAGCTGCGTACAGAAAAATTCATGCGAATTATTTCACTAGCGCCAGAAGTACTTTAAGCGCTAGGTAAGAAGAGACAGAGGCAAACATGCGTAAACTGAAACGTGATGACGAAGTGATTGTAATCACTGGCAAAGACAAGGGTAAGCGCGGAAGCATTTCGCGTCTTGTCGGTAGTGATCGAGTTATCGTCGCTGGCGTCAATATGGTTAAACGCCATACCAAGCCTAACCCTAATGCGGGTCAGGCTGGAGGCATTATCGAAAAAGAAGCGTCGCTACATATTTCGAACGTAGCGATATTCAATCCTGAGACTAGCAAAGCAGACCGCGTTGCTATTCAGGTGGCTGAAGACGGCGCTAAGAAGCGTGTGTTCAAGTCAAACGGTTCAGATTTAGACTAATTATCGGTAGGTTGCCAAGCATGGCTCAGTTCAGAGAATTATATAAGCAGCAAGCAATTCCGGCTCTTCAAGAGCAGTTCGGTTTCGCTAATCCAATGCGCGTGCCTAAGATCACGAAAGTGGTATTAAACATGGGTCTGGGTGAAGCCGTAACGGATAAGAAGGTACTCGAGAGTGCCGCCGAGGACTTGACTAAGATTTCTGGTCAAAAAGTCGTCGTCACTAAAGCACGCAAGTCTATCGCTGGATTCAAAATCCGTGAAGGCTGGCCTGTTGGTCTCAAGGTTACGTTGCGCGGTGAGCGCATGTACGAATTCCTTGAGCGCTTAGTCGACATCGCTATCCCGCGTATTCGTGACTTCCGTGGCCTAAGCCCGAAAGCTTTCGATGGCCGTGGCAACTTCGCGATGGGTGTGACTGAGCAGATCATTTTCCCAGAAATTGACTATGACAAGATCGACGCTCTGCGCGGTCTCGACATTACGATTACAACGACAGCGCAAAATGACGACGAAGGTCGTGCGCTACTGGCAGCAATGCGTTTCCCATTCCGTGGAATGGTTACTGCCGAAGCTAAGGAGTCTTAAGATGGCTAAAACCTCAATGATCGCGCGGGAAACTAAGCGTACAAAGATGGTTGCGAAGTTCGCCGCCAAGCGCGCAGAGCTGAAGGCTATCTTGAATGACGCCGACGCAAGCGACGAAGCGAAGTGGGACGCACAGGTGAAGTTTCAAAAGCTTCCACGTGATTCAAGCCCGGTTCGTCAGCGTCTCCGTTGTAGTATCACCGGACGTCCTCACGGCGTCTACCGTAAATTTGGTCTATGCCGTAACAAGCTTCGCGAAGCAGCGATGCGTGGTGACGTGCCTGGACTAACTAAGGCTAGCTGGTAAGCGGGAGAAGTATTATGAGCATGTCAGATCCGATTGCAGACTTCTTAACTCGTATACGTAACGCACAGATGGCTAAGTTGCCAACTGTCGCCTGCCCAGCGTCTAAGATGAAACAAGCCCTCAGCCAAGTGCTGCAGGACGAAGGCTATATCGCTGGTTTTGGCGTGACAGATGTTGAGGGCAAGCCCCAACTGACTGTTGACCTGAAATACTACGCAGGTAAGCCGGTTATTGAAGAGATCAAGCGCGTTAGCCGTCCAGGTTTACGCAACTATAAGGGCAGCGAGAATCTGCCTACGAATCGAGCTGGACTTGGCGTAGCGATTGTTTCTACGAACAAGGGCTTGATGACAGACAAGCAAGCGCGCGCTGCCGGCCTAGGTGGCGAGGTACTCTGCACCGTCTTCTAAGAAAGATTGGTGCTCCGTGTAGAGCTGAGTTTTTTAAGCAGAGCATAAATATGTCTAGAGTAGCGAAGAACCCGATCGAATTACCGAAGGGTGTAGAAACAACATTGACCGATTCAACTGTGTCGGTTAAGGGCGGCAAGGGAAACCTGCAGCTAGAATTGCATCGTCTTGTTGGCGTGACGCAGGACGGCGATGTCTTGCAAGTCGTTGCTAAGGATGCCACGCGGCAGGCGAAAGCGATGTCGGGAACATTCCGCTCGTTGGTAGCCAATATGGTTGTCGGCGTCAGCGAAGGGTTCCAGAAGAAGCTAGAGCTTCAGGGTGTTGGTTATCGTGCCAAGGCTGAGGGAAACAACGTCAATTTGACGCTTGGGTTCTCGCATCCAATCAATTACGCACTTCCTGAAGGCGTTACGGCTGAGACTCCTACACAGACTGAGATTATTATTTCTGGCGCGGATAAGCAGCGCGTAGGTCAAGTCGCTGCTGAAATCAGAGACTTCCGTCCGCCAGAGCCTTACAAGGGCAAGGGTGTTCGCTACGCAGACGAGCGCGTATTCAGAAAAGAAGCCAAGAAGAAATAGGTCATAAGCTATGAGCGTTAAGAGAATAGCTCGTCTACGGCGAGCAAAGAGAGCAAGGGCAAAGATCAGTGAGCTGCGCGTAAACCGTCTGTCGGTTTATCGTTCGCCACGACATATTTACGCTCAGGTTATCTCGGCAAGCGGCGACCAAATCCTGGCGTCGGCTTCGACAGTCGAGAAAGACCTCCGCGGCGGCGCTACTGGTAACGTCGACGCAGCGAGCAAGATCGGCACACTTATCGCCGAGCGCGCGAAAGCCGCTGGCGTTGAAAAAGTAGCGTTTGATCGCTCGGGCTATGCCTATCACGGTCGCGTTAAGGCATTAGCCGACGCAGCACGTGCTGGCGGACTAGATTTTTAAGGGTTTTTACTATGGCGTACAAAGACGATTCCAATAAGAACGAAGAGGGCATGCAAGAGAAGCTCATCCAAGTTAACCGCGTATCAAAAGTGGTTAAAGGCGGACGCATCTTCAGCTTTACTGCTCTAACAGCGGTCGGTGACGGCAACGGTCGAGTAGGTTTCGGTCGCGGCAAGGCACGCGAAGTACCTTTGGCCATCCAGAAGGCGATGGAATCGGCGCGTCGTAATATGATCTCGGTCGACCTCGACGGCACTACGCTGCAGTATGCAGTTAAGGCTCGTCATGGCGCCTCAAAGATTTACATGCAGCCTGCCTCAGAGGGTACTGGTGTTATCGCCGGTGGCGCTATGCGCTCAATCCTCGAACTCGCCGGCGTACAAAACGTCTTGGCGAAGTGTTATGGCTCTACCAACCCGGTAAATGTAGTGCGTGCGACCTTCAATGGCTTGCGCGACATGCAGTCTCCGGATGACATCGCGGCGAAGCGCGGCAAATCAGTCGAAGAATTAGTAGGTTAGAAAAATGGCGAAGAAGACAGTCACAGTCAAACTCGTGCGCAGTCCGATCGGCGCCCTTCCCAAGCACAAGTTGTGCCTGCAGGGTCTAGGTCTGCGACGTATGCATCAGTCTGTTGAGGTGGAGGATACTCCTGCCGTACGCGGAATGATTAACAAGATTAGCTATATGCTGACCGTAGTTTAAGGGGTTCGACATGCATCTTAATACACTAAGCCCAGCGCCAGGCAGCACTAAAGCAGCGAAGCGCGTTGGCCGCGGTATCGGCAGTGGCTCGGGTAAAACATCCGGTTCTGGTCACAAGGGTCAGAAGTCGCGCAGCGGCGGAACAGTGCGACCAGGTTTCGAAGGCGGTCAAATGCCTTTGCAGATGCGTCTCCCTAAGTACGGCTTTAGCTCACGCGTTGGACGCAGTATGGCCGAGATTCGTACGTCTGAGCTAAACAAGCTCGAAGGTGACGTAATCGACCTCGAGGTTTTACGTAAGGCAAACCTAATCACGGCGAACATCAAGCGTGCGAAGGTAATGCTTTCCGGTGATGTGACCAAAGCGGTAACGCTTAAGGGCATCGGCGCCACAAAGGGTGCACGCGCTGCGATAGAAGCCGCGGGTGGCAAGGTAATCGACGAAGAAGTCATGCCTAAGCTTAAGAAGCTTCCCAAGAAAGCGCCAAAGACTGAACAGGCTGCTGACGCGTAAGCAGCAGCTAAGCAAAGCCTCGGGTTTCATAAGAGTTAAAAAGATTAGATGGCAAACAAACCGAATATAAATCCAGAGAACATTGGCGCCGGCCTTGGCGAGCTGAAGTCGCGCTTACTGTTTCTCTTGTTTGCCATTTTTGTCTACCGCATAGGGACTCATATCCCTGTGCCAGGCATAGACCCTTTGCAGCTCGCTGCTTTTTTCGCGCAGCAGGAAGGCACGTTCACCGACATGATTAATATGTTTGGTGGCGGTGCGTTAGAGCGCATGAGTATCGTTGCGCTCGGCATCATGCCTTATATTTCGGCGAGCATCATTATGCAGTTATTGACTGCTGTGAGCCCGCACCTAGACCAACTCAAAAAGGAAGGTGAGTCTGGTCGCCGCAAGATTTCGCAGTACACGCGTTACGGTGCACTCGCTCTTGCTACTATTCAGGGTACAGGGATGGCAGTAGGCCTTCTTGCACCAATGGCGTATAATCCCGGCCCCGCGTTTACGCTGACGGCAGTGGTATCGCTTGTAACCGGCGCTATGTTCATGATGTGGCTCGGCGAACAGATTACTGAGAAGGGTATCGGTAACGGTATCTCGATGTTGATATTCGCGGGCATTGTAGCTGGGTTCCCTGCCGCGATCGGCACGTCGCTCCAGCAGGCGTACGAGGGACAGATAAACGGTGTCTTGCTAATGGTCGTCGGACTCATTGCTATCGGTGTGATCGCCATAATCGTGTATGTCGAGCGCGCACAGCGACGAATCACGGTGAATTACGCCAAACGGCAGCAAGGCCGCAAAATGTATCAGGCTCAGGCGAGCCACCTGCCATTGAAAATAAATATGGCGGGCGTTATTCCAGCGATTTTCGCAAGTAGCATATTATTGTTCCCTGCGTCGATTGCGCAGTGGTTTGGTCAGGCGGATGGGTCAGAATGGCTTGCCGAATTAGCGTTCTTAATAGGACCTGGTCAGCCACTTTATATAATTATTTTTAGTGCCATGATCATCTTCTTTTGTTTCTTCTACACAGCGCTCGTGTTCAACCCGCGTGACGTAGCTGAAAATCTGAAGAGGTCGGGTGCATTTATTCCAGGTATTCGCCCAGGCGAACAGACTGCGAAATACATCGACGGCGTGATTACTCGCCTCACGATGTTCGGCGCTATTTACATCACACTGGTGTGTTTATTGCCAAATTTCATGCAGATGTTTGCTAACGTGCCTTTCAATTTGGGTGGCACAGCGCTTCTGATCTCCGTGGTTGTAACCATGGACTTCTGGTCGCAAGTTCAGTCGCACTTGATGTCGCATCAGTACGATTCGTTAATGAAAAAGTCGAAACTGGGCAACTACGGCCGCAGCGGAGTTTAAGATTGTTTCGCCGCGCTCAGCGCAGCGAGAGAGGATAACGGAGACAACCATGAAAGTAAGAGCGTCTGTAAAAAAGATCTGCCGTAACTGTAAGGTAATCAAGCGTAATGGTGCCGTTCGCGTCATCTGTAGCTCAGAGCCGCGACACAAGCAGCGTCAGGGCTAACACTAATTGCAAAAGCTATGGCCCTCGGGCTTTAGCGAGTAAACAGAGAGAACGGAGTTAATATGGCACGTATTGCCGGTGTAAACATTCCAGATAACAAGCATATCGTGATTTCGCTGCGCTATGTTTATGGTATTGGACCAACGACTGCTAGCGCTATCTGCGACAAAACTGGTATCGCCCCAAACTCTAAGACTGGCGAACTGAGCCCTGAAGAGCTCGATACGCTGCGTAACGAGATTGGCAACCTCACGGTTGAAGGTGATCTTCGTCGTGAAGTGTCGATGAATATTAAGCGTCTAATGGACCTTGGTTGTAACCGTGGTATTCGCCACCGTCGTTCGCTGCCGGTTCGTGGTCAGCGCACAAAAACGAATGCTCGCACCCGTAAGGGCCCACGCAAGCCAATACGTAAGTAAACAGTAAGACGGAATTATTATGGCCAAGCCAGCAGCTAAATCGACAAAGAAAAAAGCACGTAATCCTGTCGTAGACGGAATTGCATTTATTCACGCCTCGTTCAATAACACGATCATAACGATCGCCGACCGCCAAGGTAATGCACTTAGCTGGGCAACAGCCGGTGGATCTGGGTTCCGTGGTTCGAGGAAGAGCACGCCTTTCGCTGCTCAGGTCGCTGCAGAGCGAGCTGGTAAAGCTGCGATAGAGTTATATGGCCTCAAGAGCCTAGACGTGAAGGTCAACGGACCTGGCCCTGGACGAGAGTCTGCGGTTCGCGCGCTAAACAACTGTGGTTTGAAGGTTGGCAACATCACTGATGTTACTCCTATTCCACACAATGGATGCAGGCCGCCTAAAAAGCGTCGAGTGTAATACGAACACAATCAGAAGCTCTTCTGAAACAAAGAGCACAGGAGACCGAATATGGCCCGTTATTTAGGCCCGAAGTTAAAGCTTTCACGTCGCGAAGGAACAGATTTGTTCCTCAAGAGTGGCGTTCGTCCTTTAGATAGCAAGTGTAAAGCGGAGACCATCCCTGGTCAGCACGGCGCGCGTCGCGGTCGTCTGTCAGACTACGGTGTTCAGCTGCGCGAGAAGCAGAAAGTACGTCGTACTTACGGCGTTCTTGAGAAGCAGTTCCGTGGCTATTACAAGGAAGCCGCTCGTCTCAAAGGCGCAACTGGTGAAAACCTCCTGCAATTGCTCGAGTGTCGACTAGATAACGTCGTTTATCGCATGGGCTTCGGCTGCACGCGTGCGGAATCGCGTCAACTGGTTGCTCACAAATCGATCACTGTTAATGGCGTTGTTGTAAACATCGCTTCTTATCAGGTGAGCGAGGGTGACACTGTAGCAATCCGTGCGAAGGCTAAAGCGCAGCTGCGTATTAAGTCGGCATTGGATCTCGCTGCGCAGCGCACAGCAATCGATTGGGTCAGCGTCGACACGTCAAAGCTCGAGGGTACATTCTCTCGCAAGCCGGAGCGCGAAGACCTCTCTGCAGAGATCAACGAGTCTCTAATCGTCGAGCTTTACTCGAAGTAGTGAGCTAATCACACAGAAGGTGGATGACATGCAAATTTCTCTTTCAGATTTTTTGACGCCACAGCATATTCAGATCGATGAAGTGGACAAGTGCCGCTCAAAGGTTGTCCTGGAGCCGCTAGAGCGCGGATTCGGCCATACCCTTGGCAATGCGCTTCGCCGCATTCTGCTTTCTTCTATGCCCGGTAGTGCGGTTGAAGAAGTTGAGATCGATGGCGTAGTACACGAATACAGCACAATCGAGGGCGTCCGCGAAGACGTTATCGAAATTCTTCTTAACCTCAAGGGCATTGCAGTAGTGCTCAACGAGAAAGACGAAGTCGTTGTTACAATCAACAAAAAGGGCACGGGTATTGTTACCGCGGGCGACATCGTTTCAGATGGCAGCGTCGAGATTATCAATCCTGACCATGTGATTGCGAACCTCAATAAAAATGGCGAGCTAAACATGCGCCTCACGATCCGTAAGGGCCGTGGTTATTCGCCTGCAGACAGTCGCAGCAGCGAAGACGATGAGACGCGAGCGGTTGGCAAGCTTCTGCTAGATGCCTCTTACAGCCCGGTACTACGAGTGTCTTACTCAGTAGAAGCTGCGCGTGTTGAGCAGCGTACTGACTTAGATAAGCTCGTGATAGATCTAGAGACCAACGGCACAATCGATCCTGAAGAGGCGATCCGTCGTGCGGCTACAATACTGCAGCATCAGCTTGCCGTGTTCGTCGACCTGCATAGCGAAATCGTGCCCGAAGCGACGAAGGCCGAAGACGAGATCGATCCTATCTTGCTTCGTCCTGTCGATGATCTTGAGCTGACCGTTCGCTCTGCGAATTGCCTCAAGGCCGAAGATATCTACTACATCGGTGATCTGATTCAGCGCACCGAAGTAGAGCTGCTGAAGACTCCTAATCTCGGTAAGAAGTCGCTCACAGAAATCAAAGATGTGTTGGCTACTCGTGGACTCTCATTGGGTTTACGTCTAGAAAACTGGCCTCCATCGAGCCTCAAGTCCGACGATCGCGCTGCTTAAGTAGTCCGTCTGAATAAGTATATATAAGGTAATGAGTTATGCGTCATAGACAAAGCGGTCGCCAGCTAAATCGTAACAGTTCGCACCGTCAAGCCATGTTTCGTAATATGGCAATTTCACTCGTCGAGCACGAGCTGATTAAGACAACGTTGATTAAAGCGAAGGAATTGCGTTCGGTCGCAGAGCCTTTGATCACGCTAGCCAAGGAAGATAGCGTAGCGAACCGTCGCTTAGCCTTCAACCGCACACGCGACAAAGCGACAGTGGGCAAATTGTTCACTGAGCTGGGTCCACGCTACAAAGAGCGTCCGGGTGGTTACATCCGCATTCTTAAATGTGGCCTGCGTGCTGGCGACAAAGCGCCTATGGCTTATGTCGAACTAGTTGGCCGTCCAGCTGGCGTCGACGCGGCTGAAAGCAAAGACGACTAAACGCTCTATTGCAGAGTTTAGTGGTAAGCGAAAGAGCCGAGTCTTCACTCGGCTTTTTTGTATCTGGCGTATCAGCCCCTCATCAATCATTGAATCATGTTGCGCATTAGTTATAAGCTCAACGGCTCCACCGATTATTAACTGTATCGTCTTATCCGCACGAGGCTCCCATGACCAATTCTTTTCATCCTCCCGTAAGAACACTCATGGGCCCTGGACCCTCTGACGTCAATCCGCGCATTTTAGAGGCTCTATCTCGACCGACCATAGGCCATCTCGACCCCGCTTTTATTCAAATGATGGACGAGGTTAAAGCGCTGCTGCAATACGCTTTTCAGACAGAAAATGAGCTTACTCTGCCGGTTTCGGCACCCGGATCGGCGGGTATGGAAACTGCGTTCGCCAATTTGTTAGAGCGCGGTGACAAAGCAATAGTCTGTCAGAACGGCGTGTTTGGCGGACGCATGAAGGAGAACGTAGAACGCTGCGGTGCGGTAGCTGTGATGGTTCAAGACGACTGGGGCTGTGCGGTCGATCTAAATAAGGTCGAAGACGCATTAAAAGCTAATCCCGATGCGAAGCTGCTGGCTTTTGTTCATGCAGAAACATCAACAGGCGTTAGATCCGATGCGAAGGCACTGTGCGCACTCGCACGTCAGTATGATTGCCTCGCGGTAGTCGATGCGGTGACCTCCCTTGTGGGTATCGAACTCAAGGTAGACGAGTGGGGAATAGATGCTATTTACTCGGGGACTCAGAAGTGTCTTTCGTGTGTGCCGGGTTTGTCCCCTGTGTCGTTTTCAGAGCGCGCTGCGAAGGTTATTCGGGAACGCAAGACACCCGTGCAAAGTTGGTTTCTCGATCTTAATCTCGTGATGGGCTATTGGGGCGGGAGTAACAAGCGCGCTTACCATCATACTGCCCCAGTAAATTCGCTTTATGCGCTGCACGAGTCTTTGGTGATCGTGCAGGAGGAAGGTTTAGAGCAGTCATGGCAACGGCATGACAGAAACCACCGTGCTCTCGTTGCGGGTATCGAAGCGCTAGGCTTAAGCTTTGTGGTAGATGCAGAGAATCGGCTACCGCAATTAAACCTCGTGAGATTTCCGGAAACTGTCGACGACGCAGCTGTACGCAACACGTTGCTCAACGACTATAGCCTGGAGATCGGGTCTGGACTTGGCGCTCTTGCGGGCAAGGTTTGGCGTATCGGACTCATGGGTTTCGCCAGCAGTCAGGCGAATGTTTATCTGTGCCTCTCGGCGCTAGGTAACGTCTTACGCCAGCAAGGCCTTGACGTTGACCCGGCTGCCGCCGTGCTTGCCGCGAAGCAGACTTACTAGCCCTGACCCTTCTCTTAGTGCGCGAAAGTGGCTTTGCCGCGCGAGGATTACTCTGTGAATGACAAGCTCGAATTGCGCGACTGGATAAGCCTGCTCGCGCTCTCCGCTATTTGGGGTGCCTCGTTTTTCTTTCTGCGTCTTGCCGCCCCTGTTTTTGGCCCGGTGCCGCTGATAGCTGCGCGTGTTTTCTTTGGACTTTGCTTGCTACTCCCGGTGTTTCTCTACCGAGGCCTTTTCTCTCAGTTGCTCGCTCACTGGCGCATAATTTATGTGGTGAGCCTTACCAATATGAGCCTACCTTTTTGCCTCTTAGCCTACGCTTCGCTCGAACTGAATGCGGGCATCACGTCGATATTGAATGCTACGGTTCCTTTTTTCGCTGCACTCATTGCGTTTAGTTTCTGGAAAGTAAGGCTTACACACGTCGCGCTTATTGGCATGGCGATTGGCTTTGGGGGCGTTGTGCTTATTGTGTTCGACCCTGAGGCAATCGAGTTCGGTGCTCGGGCGCTTTTATCGATCGGAGCCGGCCTGTGCGCCTCACTACTCTATGGTACGGCGAGCAATTTGGCTCAGCATCGCCTACAGGGAGTGAGTGGGCTCACAGTGACCGTAGGAAGCCTTGCTTTCGCCACGTTGACGCTCGCACCGCTGGCATGGTGGCAATGGCCAGAGGCCGCGCCCAGCACGTCGATGTGGCTGAGTGTCTTTGCGCTCGGTTCGCTCTGCACAGGCGTTGCTTACCTAATATTCTATAAGCTCATCGCCCGTATCGGCGCTGCACGCGCGTTGAACACGACGTTTCTCGTTCCTGCATTTAGCCTACTCTGGTCGAGTGTTTTTCTTGGTGAGCCGATCACTTTCTATATGCTTGGCGGCTGCGCGCTAATTCTTTTTGGTGTGGCGCTGACCACAGGAAAGCTCCCCGCTTTTTGGGTCAGGGCGTCTCAGGCTTAGCACCGCGCGCTTGCCATAGGCCGATTGCCAACATCGGCCAGATCCCCAGATGGATCATCACGTCTGCAGTGTTGAACACATAGTGCCAGTAGGGAATACCCTGAACGTCGATGAAGTCGATGACGCTGCCGTAAATTAGTCGGTCCAACACATTGCTCGCGCCGCCACCAACAATCAGTCCGAAACAGAGATATTCGGCGCGGGCGAGCGCCTCGCCAAACCTTAGGTAGGCGGCAACCCCACCTAAAAGGACTGCGCTGAACAAGCCGAAAACCCAGCCTTGTCCCTGCAGCAATCCAAACACGCCGCCGTGATTGCGCACGTGGGTAAAAAAGAGAAAGGGGTTTATCTCTATGCTGCTATGTAGAGGAATTGTCTCATTGACCCAATAGCCAATAGCTTGGGAAAGCGTTAAGACTGACAGCGCGACAACCGCGAAGAGGCCAAACTGGCGTGTATTTTTGTGCGGATGTTGATTCATAATAGGCGATAGTTGTCTGTAGTAAGCGTGTTTAGCCGCTTGGGTTAGAGTGCTAGGGCATGTCCATCAGCGCAAAAAAAGCACGCAAGCGATTGGCATTAGCACCCACATCACCGACCCCGACACGCGAGGTAGAGCGTGCGTTCACGACCACATTATTGCTCTGTGTGCCGAATGTGATCACGATGTCATCCTTAAATCGAAACCATAAAGTGGTGTCTGTCGCCTCGATGCGGCGGCTGTCGAAGTCTGCAGAGACAATCTCCCAACCTAAAGTTTCCACTGCGTTTAGCGCGCGTCGATAGACATCGGCGTGGCGCTCGTCGTACACCCGAGGAATCAGATCCGGGTAGGCTTCTTTGGTGAGCGCTGCCAGTTCTTCGGCGGTAACATTCTCAGCGCCGCCATAGAGTACGCTATTCGATTCGGTCCCACGCAGAGGCAGAATGTCGACAAACTGCGGGGGATAGTCGGTATTGGTGGTGATGTCATGAATCATGGGGTAATTCACTCCTTCAGGAGGCCTGAAGCTCTCGGGGACAGCGTAGCCTAGTGCCGCAATTGCTGTACCAATGCCTGCGTAGACGATGAGTCTTCCTCTATCTTGATGTGCCATCAACAGGGCAAACAACGCTGTGGCTATGCCAAGCGCGAGGCAGCTCCAAAAGAGATAGGGGGCTGCAGTATTCGCCATGCGCAAAATACCAAGGCCGGTGCGAAAATCCCAGGCCCCCACCCATATACCGACTGCAGAGGAGAGGGTGAAAAGTCCGAGGCTTACTCCCGCGAACAGAACGAGAAGAGCGCTTAACCGCAGCGGAATATCGAGCTTATTCGGCAGAGATGATTGTGCTATTGGGCTCATACATGGCCTCCTGTAAACGATGCGTTTAGCCAACAGGCTCGTCTGCGTATTGAACTATCTTAGCGCTACCGTCGGCCGCAACCTCTACAATGCTATGGCAGCAGTTATGCATTGTTGGAGGCTCCCAAAAGCGATCTAGCGGTCGACCCTCGACATGACAAAGATAGGACTTTATGAGCGCGCCATGGCTAACAAGTGCGACTCGTTCGCCCGCGTGCGCGGCGGCTATCTCTGCCACTGCGGCGACTGCCCTTCGCTGTAAGTCATGAAAACTCTCGGCGCCTTGCACAGCGAATAAATGCGGTTGTTCCCAAAAATGTTTGTAAGAGTCGGGCTCGCGTTCAGCCATGTCGGCGTAGAGATTTCCTTCCCAAGGACCGAGATAAATCTCGCGCAGCTCATCACGGAAACGAACGTCTGATGCAGCGGGAAAGGCGTGTTCGGTTGTTTGCCGCGTACGCACGCTACTGCTGCTGTAATGTGCAGCATAGTCGATTTCACGCAGGCGCTCGCCCAAGGCTCGCGCCTGACTAACGCCGAGTTCAGTTAGAATCGAATCGCTTTGGCCCTGTATCCGTTTTTCTTCGTTCCAGTTGGTTTGGCCGTGGCGGATGAGATGGAGCTGCATGCGTTGATTCCTAATGTAATGATGCGCTGGTGCGCGTTAACCGCGCGCTGAGAATGAGTGCTAGCAGTGCGCGAAGCACGCTTTAGTCACAGGGCTGCTGAGTCTACCCCGACGACCTCGTGCGATCTACCGCCTCGAGCCAGCCTGTGTAGTGACGCACGCGCCAGTCTTCGGACTGCACCTGCTGCCATGACGAGTCGAGCTGCCAGCGCGCGGCAAGTGCATCAAGCGATTCCACAAGGCCCAGCTGTAAGCACGCCATATAGGCGGCACCCAGTGCGGTGGTTTCAACGAGGGTTGGTCGCTGAACAGTGCAGCCGAGAACGTCGGCGAGCTTCTGCATAACCCAATCATTATTTGCCATCCCACCGTCGACGCGTAAATTCTCGAGTGTGGCACCGTCGCCGCGAATGGCTTCAACGAGATCACGGGTTTGGTAGCACACCGACAGCAATCCCGCAGTCACCACCTCTTTTATGCCGGTGTCGCGGGTAAGCCCGTAGAGTGCGCCGCGAGCCTCCGCGTCCCAGTAGGGTGCGCCAAGACCAGTAAAAGCGGGCACTAAATAGACACTGAGTTCATCGCCAGTCTCTATCGCAAGCGCCTCGCTCGCGGCGGCATCGTCTATTAGCTTAAGTCCGTCGCGAATCCACTGCATAGTCGCGCCGGCCATAAAAATACTGCCTTCTACAGCGTAGGTGGCAACGCCATTAAGACGGTACGCAACTGTGCTTAGCAGTCTGTGCTCAGAGCGCACAATGTTGGCACCCGTATTCATTAACAGGAAACAGCCGGTGCCATAGGTGCTTTTGGCCATGCCTGCGTCGAAACAGCATTGGCCAAACGCCGCCGCTTGCTGATCGCCAATCATCCCTGCGATAGGAATCCGTGCTCCAAACAGCGCGGGGTCAGTCGTTCCGAAGTCAGAGGCACAATCTTTGACCTGTGGGAGCAGGGAGTCAGGGATGCCGAAAAGGGTGAGAAGTCTCTCGTCCCATTCTTGGCTGATAATATTGAAAAGCTGTGTTCGAGAAGCATTGGTGGCATCGGTGCAATGGCTTTTACCGCCGCTAAGACGCCAAAGCAAAAAGCTATCGATGGTGCCAAAAGCGAGTTCACCTGCTTCCGCACGTGTGCGTGCATTAGGCACGTTGTCGAGTAGCCAGCGAAGTTTGCTTGCCGAAAAATACGAATCGATCAGTAAACCGGTCGCCTCCTGCACCATCGGTTCATGGCCCGCACGACGAAGCCCGTCGCAATACTCAGCGGTGCGTCGATCCTGCCAGACGATAGCGTTAGCTATAGGCTTTCCGGTCAGCCTGTCCCACACAACGGTAGTCTCGCGTTGATTAGTTATGCCAATTCCCGCGATGTCCTGTGCGCTAATCGACGAGCCGAGATTCTTACCCGCGGCGTCAATGGCATCGTGACAGGACTTTAAGGTGGATTCCCATAACTCCTCTGCGTCATGCTCTACCCATCCATTATTCGGGAAGTGCTGGACGAACTCGTGTTGGCCAACGCCGACTATTTGAAAAGATGCATCGAAGAGCAGTGCTCGACTTGAGGTGGTGCCTTGGTCTATTGCGAGAATGTATTTTTTCATTCCCTGATTCTACCCGAAGCAGGAGAAGGTTAAAGACTTGGATTCAAGTTTGCGTGCTGTGATCTACCGCTGCTTTTTGGCAGATCCATGCCCAGAACTATTGGCTTGCTGAGTCTGCGTGGTACACTCGAGCCTCGCTTACCGGCCTTTAAATACATCTAGCCCCGACCGCTAGTGCTGGCCGCTAGTCCCGAAAACAAAGATTACACAGTGACCCATACCCCGTGACCGATTCCCCCGTAGTAACCGACCTCCTTGTCATCGGCGGTGGCATCAATGGTGCCGGCGTAGCAGCCGACGCGGCAGGTCGCGGCCTTTCCGTGATGCTGATCGAAAAAGGCGACCTCGCCTCGGGCACCTCCTCATGGAGTACCAAGCTTATTCACGGAGGGCTACGTTACCTCGAGTTCTACGAATTCGGCCTCGTGCGCAAAGCGCTTTTAGAGCGAGATGTGCTGACCAAGGCGGCGCCGCATATCATTCGGCCGCTTGCTTTCAATATTCCACAGCTGCCGATTTCACGTCCTGCTTGGATGCTTCGCGCAGGGCTGTTCCTCTACGATTTTCTCGCGAAAAGTGCGATCTTCAAACACTCACGAGCGATTCGCTTCGGTAATGACAGTCCTCTAAATGGAGGCATTACGAAGGGATTCGAATATTGGGACGCGCAGGTCGATGACTCGCGACTCGTTGTGCTCAACGCGCAGCAAGCCGCTGAACATGGCGCTGATGTGCGTACCTATACCGAATGCGTTGCGCTCGAAGAAGGTAAGGGGCATTGGATTGTTACCCTGAGAGAGGCGTCGAGTGGCATCGAACAGGTCGTTCATGCCAAGGCAGTCGTTAACGCCGCTGGCCCCTGGGTTGCGCGCCTGCTCGAAAAGCTGTTTGCCAAGAAGCCTCCGCTCGATACGCGCCTTGTTAAAGGTAGCCATATTGTTGTCCCGCGCCTTCACTGCGGCGATCAGGCATTTATGCTGCAACATACTGACGGCCGCGTAATTTTCGTTATTCCTTACCTCGACGACTATTCGCTTATCGGTACAACCGAAGCGGAGTTCGATGGTGTGCTCGAGACTGTGCACATAGACGAAGACGAAATCGCTTATCTAATCGAGGTTGCTAACGGCTATTTTAAGAGGCAGCTGAGCCGAGACGACGTAATCTCGACCTACTCAGGCGTGCGGCCGCTGATCGACGAAGAAGGAAAAGACGCAACGAAGGTGTCGCGGGATTATCATCTCGAGCCACATAAAAGCGCCGTGCCCTTACTATCGATTTATGGCGGCAAAGTGACTACCTACAGAACCCTTGCCGAAGACGTGATGAAGGCGTTGGCGCCTACGTTTCCGAAGATGGGCGCGCCTTGGACGAAGCAGGCCCCACTCCCCGGCGGCAACTACTCTGCGCAGTTTGGCGGTAAAAACGGAGAACTGCAAAGCGGGCGCGATGCAAAGGCCAGTGCTGAGGATGAAGCAACTTTGTCGGCGCTACTTTCGGCGCAAGCACCTTGGCTGCAAGTCTCACTGCTTAAGCGCTGGCTTCAAACTTACGGAACCGAGACCCAAACACTTCTCGGTGATGCAAGCTCCGCTTCAGATCTAGGGATGCATCTAGGCGCAGACCTCTACTCACGCGAGGTCGACTATTTAATTGCCCACGAGTGGGCTCGTAACCCTGACGATATACTCTGGCGTCGGACCAAATTGGGCTATTTATTCGACGAGCGAGGCAAGGCAGTGCTTGCCGATTACATCACTACCGTTCGTGCCGCTGCGGCTAAGGGAGCGGGTTAGAAAAGATGTTATGCCTTAACAATATCACTCGCCATGTCGACTCACATAACAGTCTGCAAGACATAAGCCTCGAGCTAAAGCGAGGCGAACTCAATATACTGCTGGGCCCCACTCTGTCGGGTAAAACCTCGCTTATGCGCGTGATGGCAGGTCTCGATCAACCTGATTCGGGGGAGCTCACCTTCGACGGAGAGACGGTGATCGGTGTGCCTGTGCAGAAGCGCGAGCTTGCGATGGTCTACCAGCAGTTCATTAATTACCCCTCTCTGAGTGTGTATGAAAATATCGCGTCGCCACTGCGTGTGGCAGGTCTGGCTAAAAGCGAGATAGAGGCGCGTGTCGCTCAGGCGGCGCAGCTACTCAAACTCGAGCCGTATCTAACGCGCAAGCCGGCCAATTTGTCGGGCGGCCAACAGCAGCGTGTCGCACTGGCTCGTGCACTGGTTAAGCGCGCCTCGCTTGTCTTGCTCGACGAACCTCTCGCGAATCTCGACTACAAACTGCGCGAGGAGCTTCGCGCAGAACTGCCAGTTCTGTTCGCCGAGCTTGGTGCTGTACTAGTCTATGCGACAACTGAACCCAGCGAAGCACTGGTTTTAGGGGGTAAGACTGCCTGTCTCAATCGGGGCAGGGTAGAGCAGTTTGGGCCGACGCTCGATCTCTATCGCGATCCCGACACCCTCATGGCGGCGCGCCTTTTCTCCGATCCACCGCTTAACAGTTTGGCGCTTAATCATGATGATGCCGGCGGCCTGCGCTTCGCCGGTGCAGAGCAAGCACTTCCCGCTGCCGTTGCGTCCGCGCTATTGAGCGCGGTGAATCCTGCAGAGGCAGCGTCGAATCTTACTCTCGCCGTGCGCGGCCATCACCTGCGGTTAGGCTCCGACCCATTGCCTGGTGGCGAGTCTACTGCCAGTAACCCACTGATCGAAATACGCGGTACTGTCGACGTAACCGAGATCACCGGCTCCGAAAGTTTTGTGCACTTTAGCTTTATGGGGCAGCCATGGGTTGCCCTGTTAGATGGGATACACGCTCTCGCCGGCGGCGCGGAGATAATTCTTTATGTGAGGCCGCAGGACTGTTTTTTGTTTAATACCTTAACAGGCAAGCGCGTGCGCAAACTCAGCGGAGGCGGATAAGGACATGGCGAGCATACACCTAAAAAATCTCGGCCATCGCTACCCCGCTTCCGGCGCAGAGTCAGATAATCCTTACGCGCTCAATCCGCTCGATCAAGTGTGGGAAGACGGTGGCGCCTATGCACTGTTGGGCCCTTCGGGCTGCGGCAAAACGACGCTGCTTAATATTATTTCGGGGCTTTTACGGCCTAGCGAAGGCCGCGTGCTTTTCGATGGCGAAGACGTGACAGATCTCAGTACCGAGCGTCGCAATATCGCGCAGGTATTTCAGTTTCCTGTGGTCTACGACACGCTTACCGTGGCTGAGAATCTTGCGTTTCCTCTGCGTAATCGCGGTATCGACAACGCGACGATTGAGGCGCGCGTAGCCGATACCCTCTCGATGCTTGGACTGGATGCGCGAGCTAATGAGCGTGCGCGGAGCTTAAACGCAGACGACAAACAAAAAATCTCGTTAGGGCGTGGGCTCGTGCGCACCGATGTGCGCGCTATTTTATTCGACGAGCCGCTGACGGTTATCGACCCGCACCTTAAATGGCAGCTTCGGACCGAGCTTAAAAAAATTCATGAACGCTTCGGGCACACCATGATCTATGTAACACACGATCAGACCGAAGCCTTAACCTTCGCCGACAAAGTAGTGGTAATGAATGCAGGCTCTATTCTGCAAGTAGGCACGCCGAAGGAATTGTTCGACAGACCTCGGCACACATTCGTCGGCACGTTTATCGGCTCCCCAGGTATGAATGTGCTGAGCTGCACATTCGATGGCACAGCAGCGATTGTCGATGGCGTGAGGATAGCGCTCGACGAGGCGACGCTCGCGGCGGCGCAGGCACAGGGGTTGGCTTCGACTGACGCGGCACTCGAAATAGGTATAAGGCCTGAGTCTTTGCAAGTGATTGCGGCAGATGTGAACACTGCCAACGACACGCATTGCGTCAATGTCGAGGTGGTAGGTGTCGAAGACTTAGGCCGGCACTCGTTAGTGCGTTTGCGGTTGGGAGAGCAGTTACTTTGCGCGCTGCATCCAGAGGGCGCTGGTATTCCCGAAGCAGCGGCGCTGCGAATTGATCCGGCTTGCACGTTGCTCTATGCAGATGCGTTGCTGGTCGAAGCAAATAATGAGCCGTTATTGCCCTAGAGTTTTTAGAGAGTTTTTTAGTAAGAACCTTGAGAAAGAACCTTGAGAAAGAACCTTTTAAGAGAACCCTGAGAGAGTGCCAATGAAAGTACAAAACAATAAAGCGTGGCTTATGGTGCTCCCGATGTTGCTGCTCGTTGCAATCAGCGCGATCATTCCGCTGATGACAGTCGTTAACTACTCGGTACAAGATACTTTTGGTAACAACGAATTCTTTTGGGTCGGCACCGAGTGGTTTCAGGAAATCCTCGCCTCTGAGCGCTTCCACAATGCATTGCAGCGCACGTTACTATTCTCGGCGCTGATTCTCGCCATCGAAATTCCGCTGGGCATAGCCATCGCGTTAGCGATGCCGCGGCGTGGCATTGCCGTCTCGTTTTGCCTCGTGCTTATGGCACTACCGCTGCTTATTCCGTGGAATGTTGTTGGCACTATTTGGCAGGTGTTCGGGCGTGTCGACATCGGTCTGTTAGGACACGGCTTGGCGAGTCTTGGTATCGACTACAACTATACTCAGAATACCCTCGACGCCTGGGTCACGCTAATCGTCATGGATGTCTGGCATTGGACAAGCCTCGTGGTGTTGCTGTGCTACTCGGGTCTGGTGTCTATTCCCGAGGTCTATTATCAGGCCGCACGCATCGACGGCGCGTCGCGTTGGGCGATTTTCCGGTTTATACAATTACCCAAAATTAAGCGCGTCCTGCTCATCGCCGTGCTGCTGCGTTTTATGGACTCGTTCATGATTTACACCGAGCCGTTTGTTGTGACAGGCGGCGGGCCGGGCAACTCAACCACATTCCTTTCGATAGATCTTGTGCAGATGGCGGTAGGTCAGTTCGATCTGGGTCCCGCAGCGGCGATGTCGCTAATCTATTTCTTGATTATTTTGTTGTTGAGCTGGGTGTTTTATACGGTGATGACAAGCCTCGACAACGATGCCGCGGCAGAGCAGGGGAGGCACTAGTATGAGCACAGTTGACGCGGCAGTAACGGCTTCAACCCACGCAGCGGCGGGTGGCAACGGCGTGCAAAATTCGCAGGCTAGCGAGCGCAATTGGTTTAAGATTGCGGTTGTTTGTACTTATATACTTTTCTTGATGCTGCCGATTTATTGGTTGCTCAATATGAGCTTTAAGACCAATCAGGAGATTCTCTCGACATTCTCCCTCTGGCCGAAGGATTTCACGTTCGACAATTACGCGACTATTTTTACCGACCCCACGTGGTATAGCGGTTATATCAATTCGATGATCTACGTCGTAATGAATACAGTGATCGCGCTGTCGGTCGCGTTGCCCGCCGCGTATGCGTTTTCGCGCTACAAATTTCTCGGCGATAAACATCTGTTTTTTTGGCTGCTGACTAATCGCATGTCGCCGCCTGCGGTATTCGTCCTGCCCTTTTTTCAGCTCTATTCGGCTTTCGGTCTAATCGATACGCATATCGCCGTTGCATTGGCGCACTGCCTGTTTAACGTACCGCTGGCGGTGTGGATATTAGAGGGGTTTATGTCGGGTGTTCCGCGCGAAATAGACGAGACTGCGTATATCGATGGCTACTCTTTCCCGCGCTTTTTCACCAAAATATTCACGCCGCTTATTGCCTCGGGCATCGGCGTAGCCGCGTTCTTCTGCTTTATGTTTAGCTGGGTAGAGCTGCTTATTGCGCGCACGCTCACTGTCACCGATGCAAAACCTATTGCTGCGGCAATGACACGGACAGTCTCGGCATCGGGACTCGATTGGGGTGTGCTCGCCGCGGCAGGGATTTTGACTATAATCCCCGGCGCGCTAGTTATCTACTTCGTAAGGCATCATATCGCTAAAGGCTTCGCACTAGGGCGTGTCTAGAATGTGTATTCTAAATAGGCACGAATAGCCCTGGGCTCAAAGACATGAAAGTGGCGGTCTTCGACTGGCGCCGGTTCACCGCGCAGCTGAGACTCATAGAAATATTGAATGTCGCGATCATTCGAGTCGAGCATATTCAGCGCATCGACGGTGATGCTAAGCCTGTCGTTGAAAGCATAGCCGAGTCGCGCGTTAAGCAGCGTGCTGCCCTCGGCGTCTACGCCACCATCGAGATTGTAGTCGCCAAAATGGCGCAGTCGTAAGTAGCCGTGAAACCCGTCGCCGCGCTGAAAGCCGATGCCGCCGCTTACCACATGCTCGAGAGCGCCGGGAATATCATCGAAGCCGTCGATAGGCGTCTCGAATCGAGAATTAGCGTTGGCGTATTCGAGGTCAACCGACCAACTATTTCCAATCTGGTAATAGCCTGTGAGTTCTAGTCCATGCCGCTCGCTGCCCACGCCGGTATCTTCGGTGTTGCCGGCATCGCCGACGAACAGAAGCTCCGAATCAATATCGAGCTGCCATAAAACTAATGAGGCGTTCAGGCGTTCAGTTAAAAAAAGTCTTGCGCCAATCTCAGATCCGAGGGTTTTAACCAGTGGGTCCGCTGCGTCTATCGCTTCCGCGCTTACAGGGTCTAGCCGGCTAATCACGCCGCGAGCATCGTTGCTGTGAAAACCTTGCCCGATATTCGCGTACAGCTCCAGCGAGTCGTCGACCGTATAGATTAAGCCGAGTGAACCGCTTACCACACTGTCGTTTTTTCTGCCGCTATTAGCTGCGAGCGTCGTTGGGTCTGCAGCGGCGAGGGAGGTGACATCGAAATCGAATCGATCGTAGCGCAGGCTAGTCGTGCTGCGCAGGCTCTGCGTCCACTGCGCCTCTGACTGCCAGTAGGTCGAGACGCTCGATTGATCCACACTATCGAAGCGAATGTCGCCCAAAAACTCGCGCTCGCGCGTGCTGCGCAGGCCGACCCCGTCGATAG
>LICD01000013.1 GCA_001438145.1 OM182 bacterium BACL3 MAG-120619-bin3
AAGTACAAAAATCACTATCAAATTCTTCACTAATCTCATCGTAAACTCCTTTGCTGTAAGCTTTAACTGAATGGGATAACCCACTCATAACCCTACCTCTGAGAAAGAATTCGTCATTGATCTATAGCAGTAAGTATTGAGAACACCTGCTGCCTCCCCACCTTCAGCCTAAGTTGATCCATATCAATTCAAGAGCAAACACTGCGATAGGTGCGACATCATGTCGCACCTACTGCAGCGAAGCTTCCAATAGAATGGCGCCATCGAATCTCGTCATTCGGCTTAAGTAGTATCGAGTCGTCGCCGAGCGAATCAGAATTAATAAGGAGAAAAATATGCGTCACTCGCGAAAATTACTCGCATTAGCCCTCGCTATCGCTACACCACTCGCTGGCCAAACCTTTGCTCAGGAGCGCCAGCGCATCGAAGAAATTACTGTTGTCGGCGTTCGCGACACACACACGGTGATAGTTGACGACACGCTTGTTGCCACGCCAGACACCGCACAATTATTGCGTAAAATGCCAGGCGCTAACGTCAACAAAAACGGGGAGCTTACAGGCATTGCTCAGTACCGAGGCATGTTCGGCGATCGCATCCAAGTCTCCGTCGACGGCGCGCAGATCAATGGCGCGGGCCCCAACGCAATGGATGCGCCGCTCCACTACGCACCGGTCGCTATACTGGAGTCGCTCACCATTAATCGTGGCATAGTCCCTGTCAGCAAAGGCCAAGAGACAATCGGCGGTTATGTAGAGGCGAACACCTATGCCGGGGATTTTGGTACAACTAAGGGTTTCGAATTCAGTGGCCGCGCCTATGCTGGCGCCCAATCTGTGAATAGCGGCGACGTGCTGAGCGGTTTTTTCTCGATGGCGAATGACACGCACATCTTCCGCGGTTTTGTGATGCAAGAGCGTGCCGATGACCTTGAGTTTCCTACCGGCGACATCACACCCTCCGAATACGACCGCGAGCGTTTCGACCTTGGCTACAGCTTCGCAAAAGGGCGGCATGAGTTCAGTATCGACTTTGCTCGGAACAACACAAAAGATGCCGGCACCGCCTCGTTGCCAATGGATATTCTGTCTATAGACAGCGACCTATTCCGGTCTCGCTATACCTTCTCGACGAGCGAAGGCCTGTTTACGGCGGAGCTTTCGGCAAGCGATAACGAACATTGGATGACCAACTATCACCTACGCCGACCGCCACAAACACCTGCGTCAACCGACGACCCGATGCGCTTTCGTCGTAACTGGGCGGTAAGCGAAAATTATGGCTTTGCGCTCAAGTATGAACAATTCGCCGATAACGGAACTTGGCTTTATGGCATAGACGGCCACTTCGCAGAGCATCGCTCAATAATTACCAATCCGAATTCGGCGCCGTTCTACATCTCTAACTTCAATGATGTAAATCGCGACATTATCGGTGCGTTTATCGAGCGTAAAATCTCATTAAATGCCCAAACAGGGCTCGAGACAGGAATACGTGTAAATCATGTGAGCATGGACTCGGTTCCGGTCTCAGCAAACTTAAATCCAATGAATATGATGATGGGCATGCCGGTGATGATGAACAATCTTGCAGGCGCCCTATCAACTCAATTTAACAATGACACCCTCGCACAGACCGATACCAACGTCGACGCCTTCGTGCGGCTGAGTTATCAAACAGATGGCGACGCCACGTGGTATATCGGCGCAGCGCGCAAAACGCGTTCGCCTTCTTATCAAGAACGCTACTTATGGATCCCTCTTGAGGCAACCGGCGGGCTTGCTGATGGGAAGACCTATATCGGAAATCCGAATCTGAAGCCCGAAGCCGCACACGAGATTGAACTCGGCCTCGACTTAGAAAACTCGGACTACGGGATTTATCCTCGCGTCTTCTATAAGCGCGTTTCCGACTACATCCAAGGCACCCCCTCAACCAACGTGACGGCAAATAATTTCGCCCAAATGATCGCAAACATGGGAATGGGCATGCCCAATCCGCTTCAGTTTAGCAATGTGGATGCGCGTTTTTACGGTCTCGATATTGATTCAAATTTCTCGATTAATGACAAGATCACTCTGCGCGCGATACTGAATATCGTCCGCGCAGACAGGCGTGACATTAACGATGATCTCTATCGCGTGTCGCCAGACAATGTCTTGGTCGCGCTAGACTACCGTGGTAACGGCTGGACAGGATCGATAGAAAGCGTGACTTACGCCGATCAGAATCGTATCGCAATCACTAATTCGGAATTAAAAACGGAGGGCTATTCGCTGGTCAACGTGATGGCAAGGTCTAGTCTTGCCGACGGTGTCGAGGTGAGTATTGGTGCCGAGAATCTCCTCGACGAAAGCTACCTCGACCACCTCGCTGCTTACAATCGAGCATACAACCCCGACATCGCGAGCCGAGCGCGGATGCCGGGACTAGGCAGAAACTTCTACGCGCGAGTCATGTGGAATTTTTAGAGACCCCCTTATTGTACTCGCTATCCTTCCTGCAGGCAGGTGGCTGGAGACGCTTCTGCCTCCGTATGCTTGACTGCCCTGATCCGCAGCATCGGGCTCTGAAGGCTGTTGCTCCCTAGCGGACTGTCTGCTACTTTCCTTGCGAGTAACCGCGGAGGATAACGCACGATGTCGGCAACCCCAAAGACCAGTAAAGCACTCACTCGTCGGTCATTTCTTCAGACTGGAATGGTGACTGGGTTTGTGCTTCCTTCCACAGTATTAGGTCAGCCTCCAAATCGCGCGCGCCCAAAGGCAGGTGATTGGCTCGTTTTCGACGGCGGAGAAAAGAGTGGCGAGCGCATCACGCCGGCGCTCCTTGAGCTAGATCAGCGCCCTGTCGCAGCGCTTGCAAAAGAGCCAGAAACTGAGACCCTTCGCGACGGCTCCCGACTCAATCGGGTCATGGTGACAAAACTAGATTTAGCGAGGCTAGATAACGCAACCGGAGACCTCACCGCCGATGGTGTGATCGCCTACTCTGCGGTGTGCACGCACACAGGCTGCGATGTGACCAATTGGGATCCCGATAATTTGTTTATGGCGTGCCCTTGCCATGAGTCCAAATTCGATGTGTACAACAATGCAAAGGTAGTTGGTGGCCCAGCCCCACGACCACTCGCGTTACTACCGCTACGCCTCGACGGCGATGCGATTGTTATCGCGGACATTTTTCAGGGACGCGTAGGGTTCACGCAACAGTTCTAGCGTGCGTGTGAGCACTGCCCGTCGTTATAAAAAAACAGGATGGAGAGGCTTTATGTCAGCAACAACTCGGTTAGCGCTATTTCTGCCCGCTCTCACTTTATTCTCTCTGCTCAGTACGGCTGTGTTGGCGCAGAATTTGCCACCTTATATGTCGGTCACCGACGCAAGACTCCGAAACCAAGACAACGATAGTTGGCTGCTCTACCGAGGCAGTTACGACTCGCATGGATATAGCGCGCTTGATCAAATCGACACGGACAACGTGGCAAACCTAAAACCGGTGTGGAGCTTTTCAACAGGCCTTCGCGAAGGCCATCAAGCGCCGCCAATCGTGAATAACGGCTATATGTATGTCAGCACGCCGCAAAATCATGTCCTTGCACTAAATGCCGTTACCGGCGATTTACTCTGGCGCTACGTGCGCTACCTCCCCGACGACTTGCAGCAATTTCATCCAACTAACAGGGGCGTCGCGCTTTATGGCGATCTTGCTTACCTCGCCACGGTTGACGCCTTCCTCGTCGCGCTTGATGCGCTAACCGGAGAGGTGGTGTGGGAAGTAGCTGTCGAGGATTATTACAACGGCTACTACATGACCATGGCGCCGCTCATCGTAGAGGGCGTGGTTATGGTTGGCGTGTCCGGTGGCGAGCTTGGCATTCGCGGTTTCGTTGCAGCATTTGACGCAGAGACGGGAGAAGAACTGTGGAAAACCTACACTATTCCTGCGCCCGGCGAGCCTGGCTCTGAATCATGGCCAGAAGACACTTGGAAGACCGGCGGTGTCCCGGTTTGGATTACAGGATCCTACGACCCCGATCTGAATCTCACCTATTGGGGCACTGGCAATGGTGGCCCTTGGATGGGCGATACGCGCCCCGGCGACAATTTGTATTCAACCTCGGTGATTGCGCTCGACCCTAAAACTGGCGCATTAAAAAACCACCATCAATACCACTGGAACGATTCCTGGGATTGGGACGAAGTCTCAGCGCCACTGCTCATTGACTATGAGCGCAAAGGGAAAACCGTGAAAGGCTTAGTTCACCCCGGTCGCAACGGTTACCTGTGGTTTCTTGAAAGAAGCGCCGAGCAAATTAAATTCGTCGATGCGAACCCTTATGTCTACCAAGATGTCTTTACCAGCATCGATGCAATAACCGGCAGGCCCGAATACGATATGACAAAGAAGCCGGGCACCGGCTACGAGGCGAGTTTCTGCCCCTCACTGTGGGGCGGAAAAGACTGGCCTCCCGCAGCATTCGATCCAAATTCACGGCTGCTGTTTATTCCGGCGAATGAAAATGTCTGCTCGACAATGGTCGGCGAAGAAATTGAATACAGCCCCGGCCGCGCCTATATGGGCCGTGGCACGTCAGATGATGGCGGATTCTTTGTGCGCGATGGTGCAGACCATATAGGCGAACTGCAGGCGTGGAATGTGGACACGGGTGAGCGCGCATGGACAACGACATTCGAAAGCCACAACTGGGGGCCTATACTCGCAACAGCTGGAGATCTTGTCTTTATGGGCGGCACCAACGATCGCAAGTTTAGAGCGTTTGATTCAACGAGCGGCAAAGTGCTGTGGGAGTACCCAACTAATTCGGGTGTCATCGGCGTGCCTGTTACTTTTACTGCCGACGGCAAGCAATATGTCGCCGTGCAATCCGGTTGGGGAGTCGATGCTCAAAGGGAACAAAATTTAATTAATATGACGCGCGGCAGCGATACGTATGTACCTCAAGGCGGTGTCGTGTGGGTATTCGCCCTACCGTGACACGACTTAGCTGCAACTTTTGATACAAATTTATACAGTTAGTTGCAACAACATTGACGCACACTCAGGTCTCTATCAACTACCATGAATAGACTGGATGGTGAGGTTTCTCGCTAAGAGTAGCAACAATGTTTGACCGATTGACTAATCTGGCAGGGCTTATCGCCTTCGCTACACCCCTTTCTCTCTCCGTGCCCGTGATTGCTGCGGATAACTACATTGTTGGTGTAGTGCCTCAATTCGCAACACAGATTATCAGCAGCACGTGGGAGCCCCTTCTTGAGGAACTTGCCGCAAAAACCGGGGACACATTTGAACTTGTTATTGAAACAGACATAACGCAATTTGAAGTGGCATTCGAACGGGGTGACTACGACATAGCCTATATGAATCCCTGGCACGCCGTTATCGCTTTCGAGACTCAAGGCTATGTGCCCATTGTAAAAGACGGCGCCAACTCGCTAAAAGGCATTCTCATTGTTAAGGCCGACAGCGAGATCAGCGAAGTGTCTCAACTCGATAATGCCGAAATAGCCTTTCCTTCACCCAATGCATTAAGCGCTTCGCTTCTCATGCGCACCGAACTCGCTACGCTACATGGCCTCACCGTTACGCCCCTTTATGTTAGAACACATCCCTCGGTCTATTTAAATGTCGCACTGGGCAAGAGCCTCGCCGGAGGCGGCGTACTTCGAACGCTTCGAGCACAGCCGCAGTCACTGCAAGACCAAGTAAAAATTATTTATGAAACGCGCGAAGTTTCACCGCACCCCATAGTTGCTCACCCTTCAATTAGCCTAGAGGCACGCCTAAAAATAGCAAATGCTCTACTCGAGATTGCAGCAGAACCCGAAGGAGCGGCGCTATTCGCGGGCATACCCATGCAGCAACCGACGTCCGCAAAACTAGAGGAATATCTCGCGCTGCGAGATTGGCGCCTTCGGGAGTTTTATGTCGCCAACTAACAAAGAGCGTATAAAGTGGCGCCCTACACTACTGCAGATTTCGACGGCAATCTGTGTAATCTTCTCGCTTCTTGTCGCCATGCTAATGGTGCTTTTTGTTATCCCCCAACAGATCAGCATCGTAGAAACACGGCTCGATAACGCCGCGCGACAGTCGCTCGTCAGGTTGGGCCCCTCTGTAGCCGATCCGATTCTCACACGGCAGTATGAGTTTTTGTATGACCAGCTAAACAAACAGATCGAGAACGATGACACTTGGGTACGCCTGCAGGTGCTCGACGCCAAGGGCCAGAAAATCTACCCTCTTGGGGAATGGGACACTGTGCTAACCCCCAATCAGCATATTGTCTTTGCGGATATTGGTTCAGCACCCAACCTCATTGGGCGACTCGCGCTCGTCGTCGATCATGAATTCGCCATAGGGGAATCGCTCCAATTAACTTATTTTCTTATCGCTGCTCTTTTCCTGATTACTGCTTTCACTTTGATTAGCGTCGTGCTGTTCCTCCAAGCGGCTATCTCGCGTCCAGTAATCGGATTGACGTCTGCATTTAAACTCATGGCTAAAGGCGACTTCGACTATGCATTACCGCAAGCGCGCAGCCGAGAAGTCGCTTATCTCGTGCAGGAATTCTCACGATTCAGGCGTCGTACTTTTGGCTATCAGGCTAGCCTCATTCGGCTAAAAGAAGACGCAGAGCAAGCCAACGAGGCAAAGTCTCGCTTCATGTCTCGGATGAGCCATGAATTGCGCACACCTCTGAATTCGGTTTTGGGCTTTTCGGAACTTGCATTAAACGAGTCTAAACTCGCGCCCGAGCAACGGCGTCAGCTCGAGGCAATCCACCAGTCGGGCCACCACCTTCTCGATCTCGTGAATGAGATCCTCGACCTCTCTCGGCTGGAATCTGACACGCTCGAAGTGACTCTAGAGCCTGTTTACTTGCCCGACATACTAGACCAGTGCCACTCGATGACGACGCCCTTTGCTGCAAGCCACAAAGTCTCACTAACCGTATTGCCAATCGACCCGAGCGTCTGCTGCGTGCTCGCGGATCCGCTGAGGCTAAAACAAGTCCTCATTAATCTGTTGAGCAATGCCATTAAGTACAACCAAGACAACGGCCGGGTCTATGTCGAAGTAGAAGCGGGTGCTTCGAACACGGTTTGTATTCGCGTCCGCGATACGGGCATCGGCTTCACGCAGCAAGAAACCGCGCAGATTTTTGCGCCGTTCGAACGCTTAAGCAAAAGCGCCGCTACAGTGGATGGCACAGGTATTGGCCTGTCGATTAGCAAGCGACTTGTCGAGCTGATGAACGGAAGTATCGATGTACACTCAGTCGAAGGCGTCGGTTCCGAATTTAGTATTAGCCTCAGGGCTGCAGAGGTTTCTGCGAGCGAGTCAGATAAAATTCTCGATGCGGCATGTTGCAAACCTATTCATCATTTGAACGAGGCGACAGAAGCCGACACCGAATTACAACCGGATCCAGATCTCTCTCGGGCTCAGAGCGACATACAACCCGTGCTAGCAACTAACCTGCATATTCTCGTAGCCGAGGACAACGAGATCAATCAGCTCTTATTTCAAACTCAGCTCGAGTCCCTTGGCTATCGCTGCACGCTCGTAGGCGATGGTTTAGAGGCGCTCAGCGCATTAGAGAATACACAGTATGACCTGCTCCTTACTGACATCAGCATGCCTAACCTTGGCGGCCTCGAACTCACGAAAAAAATTCGATCAGGCGAAAGCGCGCTAAAGGAAAAAGGTGTGCATATGCCCATCGTTGCCTGCTCGGCCAACGCGATGAATGATGATCAAGCCTCCGGAATTGACGCAGGGGTAGACGCCTACCTGACCAAGCCATTCCAGAAGGCGCAGCTCGCCGATGTACTACGCTCTGCACTTAGCGCAAAGCAATCGGCGTAGACATGTTTGCCTACTTCTCACTCTTTGCTATTGCCTTTTTTGCCGCCACCGTTTTGCCGTTATCCTCTGAGGTTCTGTTTGGCGCGCTGCTCGCACAAGAGTATAGCTTGGCGGCACTCCTATTCTGGGCAACGCTGGGCAACACACTCGGCGCGTGTGTGAATTGGTGGCTCGGCACGCTTCTTCGCAATAACTACACGCGGCTTGAGAATTATCGATGGGTTCAAATAAAAGAGAAGGATATCGAGCGCGCTGGCGTGTGGTTTAACCGCTACGGGAAATGGAGTCTGCTACTCGCCTGGGCGCCCGTTTTAGGCGACGCCCTGACTGTGTTCGCTGGCATAGCGCGCGTTCCCTTTTGGCAACTCGCGATGCTCGCCGGAGTGGGGAAGTTCGCACGCTATCTTTTTATTGCTGGAGTCGCTGCTGCGTTAATCAATTGATGCGCGCAGAATTCGCACGGCAGACTGCGCATGCTCTGCTGCTTCTACTCCCAGCGGCGTAAGATAACCACCATCTGGCAGCGTCGTTAATCCCTTCGCAAAGAGACTTGCACCCGCCGCGATTCTCGCAGGGTCGGCTTCGTGATGAATTTTAAGGCCTTCGAGCGTGCTGGTTAACGAAAACAAATTGAGAAGCTCGAGCTCTTGAACAATCTCTTCGCTAAGATGAGTCGCTGACTTATCAGATCCTGCCATACTAATCTCTCCCCGCGCGCCTTAGATGGCGCTTAACTCAAAGGTATAACCAAGGCGGTTGAGAATCCAGTTGTTTTAATCAGCAACCCTCACAAAAATAGGATTTGAATAAAACCAAAGATCTGACCAAGGATCTTCTCCTATTTCATCCGATGTTGGCTCGAGTTCTTCACCATTCGTCCCCCGAAGGCGCAAATAGCCTGATCGCTCTGCACTCAACTTTATTCTCACCTCACTCATCCCGCCTTCGGCGCTAAACTGGTGTGCAGAAAATCGCTGCTGTACCTGCGTCGTTGGATTCGAATCGTTGCTGCGGTCTTCCGCAACACCGGTGAGGTCACCCCTAATGAGATCGACTCTTGCAACACTCGGATTTTCGCCACGCGCGTTGTTGGACTCCGGGTCGAGATAACGGATGACCACCTCGATTTCGGCACCCTTCTCTACGACAAGCTCGTCGCCAAGGCTCGCTGAAACGCCGCTCGCATTCACCGAAAATTCTAATGCGGAAATAAGATCGCCTGTCGTGACGAATACGCGGCCGTGTCGAATCCCGTCGAGGATCGCATCGTGATTCTTCTCAGCCCAGACGTGAGTCTTCGAGTATTCTCCTGGCCAAAAATCGACGCCGCCTTCGCTGTAATGAACATGCGAATCCGAATTTGCAGTCACCCACCAGTGCCGCCCTTCGCCTAACATAGAGTCCCAAAACCCACCGACTATCGCCGTGAACTGATCGAAACCGCCTAGGGTTCTCGCGTTGCCATAATAGCCCCTAGGGCGCGGATTGCCTGCGCCGCCATCCTTGTTGAGCGCCGCCGCTTGATGCCCCGGCGCTCCTGCCATGCCAACCGCAATGTTAGGCGCCGTATCGTTCCAATCTCGCAGTTCGGCAGGGGTGTATTGACCGTACACACCAATGTCTTTGGCCGAACGCGACGGATGATTGGCTATGAGTATCGGTGCCCTTTCCTGAGTAGTCATAAATTTAAGTGCTTCGAGCAAGCGCGGCTCTGCATCCCAACTGGGGTCAGCAGGCCATGGCTCGCGCTTAGCAAAACGCGACTCGATGGCAAATAATTGCGCGCTCTCTTCGTGGCTGTGCGGAATGATCAAACTCGAATGGTCCGCACCCGGGGTATCAAATTCCATTCCCCAAAATTGCACAACCTCGGGAACAACTAAACGCGACTGTTGTAACTCTGGATACGCCTGCTCTAAATTCACCTGACTGTGGTTCGGCCCACCATGATCGGTCGCCACCATCCAGCCAAGCCCAAAGTATTTGGCCATTAGCGCATTCATCTGTATTGGGTAGATCGCTTCGCCACCCAATATTGGCGCGGGCGGCTCTTGCTCACGGTCCCAGCCGGTGCTGTAGCGGCTATGAATGTGATGATCGCCCGCGATCCACTGCGGCGCAGAGTCGTCGGCACTTAGGCCAAAGGATACCGCTACGCCAAAGCCGAACACAGAAAATGAAATGATCTTAGAAATTGAAGTTGTAATGCAGTGTCTCCCCAAGAGAATGTGGCTAACTCACCTATCAATCTAGCACCATCATGTGACAGTTTTCTAGCAGTAGACGCATTTGCTTGCCTCGATCTGCGACTATTATTAAGAGACCTCCCAACATTGTTTTGGGGAGTGCCTCATTAACCAGAATCGGCTAGACTCAGGGTATTCCACGAAAAAGAGCAGACGAGAAAACAGCATGAGCGTGACTTCTATCGCCAGCGCGGCCAAGGCCGTCGAACCAGCCCTACACAGCCAACACCCTCTCCGATTTGTCACCGCCGCAAGCCTCTTCGATGGCCACGATGCGGCAATAAATATCATGCGCAGAATCCTGCAGGCCAGCGGTGTAGAGGTCATTCACCTCGCTCATAACCGCTCGGTGCAAGAGATCGTTGAGGCGGCGGTGCAAGAAGACGCCGACGCTATCGCAATCAGTTCTTATCAGGGTGGGCACATCGAATACTTTAAGTATTTGGTCGACAAACTGCGCGAGCTTGGCGCGGGGCATATCAAAATATTTGGCGGTGGTGGCGGCGTGATTATCCCTGCCGAAATCGACGAGTTGCACAGCTACGGCGTGACTCGCCTTTACTCTCCCGCCGACGGTCAGACCATTGGCTTGCAGGGCATGATCGACGACATGATCGCGAAGTGCAGGCAGGCGACAGACCGGCCAGCGCCGCCAAGTCTTGCTGCGTTGGCGCCGGGTGATCGAATCACTCTAACGCGTGCGCTCACGGCTATCGAGAGCGATCACTACACATCAGCAGAGCTTGAGGCGTTAGAGGCCGAGGCAAAAACCAGCGCCACCCCCGTGCTCGGTATCACCGGCACTGGCGGGGCAGGCAAGTCGTCGACAACCGACGAAATCATTAGACGTTTCCGGCAAGACGCGGGCGATACACTTAAAGTCGCGGTATTGGCGATAGATCCGACGAGGCGCAAGACCGGCGGCGCGCTGCTCGGCGACCGCATCCGCATGAATGCAATTAATCACCCCAACATTATGATGCGTTCGGTGGCGACTCGCGATGCAGCGATGGAAATTCCTGCGCGCCTGAGTAGCCTCATTGCCGCCTTTAAACTCGGCGGTTTCGATCTCATTATTGTCGAGACCCCGGGCATAGGTCAGGGCGACGCGGGTATCGTGCCCTACGTCGACTCCTCGCTGTATGTCATGACACCGGAGTTTGGCGCGGCGAGCCAGCTCGAAAAAATCGATATGCTCGACTACGCCGACGTTTTTGCGATCAACAAGTTCGATCGCAAAGGCAGCGAAGATGCCCTGCGCGACGTGTGCAAACAGGTGCAGCGCAACCGCGAAGCATGGAGCGAAATGCCAGACGCCATGCCAGTCTATGGCACAATCGCCTCTAAGTTTAACGACGACGGCATCACTGCGCTTTATCAGGCGCTCGTACCACAGCTGCGCAAGCATGGCTTGCCCGAGTATGCGTCGAGCCTTGCACGAACCGACACAAAAACCTCGACACAGCGCACAGTGATTATTCCCGCGCAGAATCAGCGCTACCTTGCCGAGATCGCCGAAGAGGTGCGCGGTTACCACAAGCTAGTGGGCGAGCAGGCTCAGATCGCGCGTGAGCGGCAGCAGCTAGTTGCGGCTAAAGCGATGCTTGCGGCAACCAACACAAACAGCAGCGATCTCGATGCGCTAATCGAGAAACGCGAATCGGCTATCGACAGCCGCGCTAACAAATTATTAGCAAGCTGGGATCAGCTTAAAGAAGACTATTCGGGCGACGAGTATGTGGTAAAAGTCCGCGATAAAGAGCTGCGCACCGCACTCACGCGCACCTCGCTGTCGGGCACGAAGGTGTCGCGCGTGTCGCTACCCACCTATAGCGACCACGGCGATCTGCTCAAATGGCTTCTGCTCGAAAACGTGCCCGGGCGCTTCCCGTTCACTGCAGGCGTTTTCCAGTTTAAGCGCGAGTCCGAAGATCCCACCCGCATGTTTGCAGGCGAAGGCGATGCTTTTCGCACCAACCGCCGTTTTAAGCAGTTGTCGGAACACGCCGAGGCAAAGCGGCTTAGCACCGCCTTCGACTCGGTGACACTCTACGGTTTCGACCCGGATCATCAGCCCGATATTTATGGCAAGGTGGGTAATTCTGGCGTCTCTATTGCCACGCTCGACGACATGAAAGAGCTCTATGCGGGCTTTGATCTCTGCGCGCCGAGCACATCGGTATCGATGACAATCAACGGCCCTGCCCCAACTATTCTCGCGATGTATATGAATGCTGCGGTCGATCAGCAGATTGCCAATTTTGTTAGCGCTAACAATCGCGAGCCAAGCGCCGAAGAACACGCAGCGATTAAGGCGCAGACGCTTGCGACAGTGCGCGGCACCGTGCAGGCCGATATCTTAAAAGAAGACCAAGGGCAGAATACCTGCATTTTCTCTACCGAATTTAGCCTCAAGGTGATGGGCGACATTCAGGAATACTTTACTCAACATCAGGTGCGTAATTTCTATTCGGTCTCGATCTCGGGCTATCACATCGCCGAAGCCGGCGCGAATCCGATTAGCCAACTCGCGTTTACACTCTCTAACGGCTTCACCTTCGTCGAGGCCTATCTCGCGCGCGGCATGGCGGTAGATGATTTCGCCCATAATCTATCGTTCTTCTTTTCGAACGGTATGGACCCCGAGTACACGGTACTAGGCCGCGTCGCGCGTCGCATTTGGGCAACCGCGATGCGTTTCCGCTATGGCGCCAACGAACGTAGCCAGAAGCTCAAATATCACATTCAGACCAGTGGTCGTTCGCTGCATGCCCAAGAGATGTCGTTCAATGATATTCGCACCACACTGCAGGCGCTAATTGCGGTGTACGATAACTGCAATTCGCTTCACACCAACGCCTACGACGAGGCGATAACGACGCCGACCGAGGAGAGTGTGCGACGCGCAATGGCGATTCAATTGATCATTAATAAAGAATGGGGTTTGGCTGTAAACGAGAATTCGAGTCAGGGCTCGTTCATCATAGAAGAGCTGACCGATCTTGTTGAAGAGGCGGTGCTGCAAGAGTTCGAGAAAATCTCGGAGCGCGGCGGCGTGTTAGGCGCAATGGAGACAGGCTATCAGCGCGGCAAGATTCAGGATGAATCGATGCTGTACGAGCATCGCAAACACGATGGCAGCCTACCTCTTATTGGCGTGAACACGTTTTTGAGCGACGAGCCAGAACCCGAAGTCGAAATTGAACTCGCACGCTCAACGACCGAAGAAAAAGAGAGTCAAATTACGCGGCTCAATAGCTTTAAAGAGAAAAACGCAGAGGCTTCGGCTGCCGCCCTGCAGCGGCTGCGCGACGCGGCGATCAACAACGAGAACGTGTTTGAAGAACTCATGAGCGCGGTCAGAGTTTGCTCGCTCGGTCAAATCACCGATACCTTCTTTGAGGTCGGTGGTCAGTATCGGCGCAGCATGTAAAGCTGCCTTTCGAGCGCGCACAAAAAAGGCAGCCTAGGCTGCCTTTTTTATTGCTCCTGCTTCAGCAGGAGCTCGACGCGATTACTCGGTCACATTCACTGTTATGTAGCCATCGTGGTACAAACCACCGTCATCGGCGCGGCCCCAAAGCACATACGTGCCAGGCTCTTCGAACGTAACATTCACGTCATACATGCCGTCTGCAGGAATCGGTGGAGGTGTCCAGAGCGCACCCCAAGGCGAGTTAGCACTTGTGCGAGTATCTTCCCAAACCTTAGGCATTGGCGGATCGAAGGTAACCTTGCCAGCGCCGCGATAGACATTCCACGAGAGATAAAGGCCATTGACCTTGCCAACAGTGACGCGAATAGGCGGACGCATGAGACGACGCTGATAGACGTTATCGGCGTTGATTAACGCTGCCGCAAGCGGGCCAGCGACGAACTCTGCCAACTCGCGCGCGTCTTCTAAAGCATCGTCAGGCGTTGGCAGGCCGTCGTCTGTTACCAATGTCTTCAAGCTCATCGGCTCACCCACACGTACCGTACGTATTTCATCGCCTTGCACTGCAACGACAGGTGGTAAATTTGAACGCGATTCTGGGCTGCTTGTGCCAGCGCCAAGTGAGCCCGTTTCTGAGGCTATAACGATATTATCAACCTGATAGTCTGGCTTGAGGGTTGCGTAAGCTTTGCGCTCGACGCCGTTTACTTTAAGCGTCCAAACAAGTTCACGGTCGCCCCAATCGGCGGGAACCTGTACTTCGAATGTGAAGCGGTTGCGACGCGGCATGAAGTGAGTAGGCTGACCGCGATCTGCCTCACCTGGCGAGAACATGTTCTCGGGGCCAACCTCTACATTCGGCTCCTCTTCCCAATTCTCGTTCTGATACCCGAACATGAAACTAAACGTGCCGTCTTCGTTTGGACGCCACCCCTCGTAGGCGGGCTCGATATGCTGGCCACGAGTAAAGCTATTAGCATTGGCGATCTGCGCAAGGCTTAAAGTCATCAGCGCGGCGGCGCCGAGGGCGACGAATCGAGCTATCTGTGCGCGGATCGTAATTGTCTGATACTGCATGAGTCTTTTCTCTCCATTATTGCATTGCCATTGCTCTCGCGCAGGCAGTGTGACGCTGTGCGTTTCGCGTCGTCCATTATAGCGCTGTTTTATGCCAAGGGCATGGTTGTTGTCTTAGTCGGCCTCCCTCTCGGGTAGCGGCGACTCCGACTGTGCTATCGGTGCGACTAGCGGCGCTAAACACAAAGGGCATCCTATCACATGATCATTCGGGCCCAGATCAAGATCTGAGCGCCTCTTCTCCATCTCATCAAAAAACTGCTCCTCACTCATCGACACCCGCATGCCTAGGTCGATAAACATATTCGTGACAGATCGATTACCCGACCCCTGCCAATTGCGCGGATCAGGAATATTGGGATTGGTCTGCGTGTTATTCATATACCCAACTATATGAAGAATCGTGCCCTTAGGCAGCAATGGCGTGGCATCGTCGTCGTAGGCGTAGCCGCGCACCCAGTTATGGTCGTAGCCAACACACGACAGCGTCTCTATCGTATAACCCCAGATCGCCTCGAGACACATGCGCTCGCCGGGCGCGTGTAAATGAGGCTCGAAGGTGATGATTTTTGTGTGTTGCTGCAAAACCGAATAGGCATGGAGCTCTTGGTCTCGCTGATTGCCGGCAATCGAAATATCGACGCCGTTGCCGAGCCCAACGTTCACGCGCTCATATTTCGGCTCATAGCCTTTCTCGTGAAACCTAAAGCCGATCTCTAGGTGACCTGTTGTGTCCTTGCCATTGGAATGCAGATGCACCGAATCGGAGACAATGTAGGTGCCAGCCTTGAGTAATCTGCCGCCGTCGGGATCGAATATATCGGGATTACGCCCAACCTCATGCACAGGCCAACTGGTATTGGTGCTCGGGATTCGCTCTCCGTTCTCGTCTAGATCCGCTGTGCCCCAAATCATATGGTGGAAGATATAGCGCCCGCCTACCGTATCGCGTCCGGTCCCCTGCTCGTTATCGACGTCGTTAACCTCAACAATTTCTACCGATTTAACCCAGCGGTCTTCGGTTAATCCCGTTGGCACGCGGTCAATTTCGCCCCACCAATCGGGGGTGCCGGCAAGTTTGGTTACCGAATTGGTTGTGACAACGAGATCGGGCAACCCCGCAGTCCATTTTACGCTGTCGTCGAACACCAGCGCTTCGGGGGCATCTGCGACGTCACCTTTCGGCGTCCCGCTACGCGCCCACGTAGAAATCGCGGCGAGCTCGGCATCGCTTAGGGAAGGATCGTTCTTGTAACGTTGAATGCCGATGCTTTTCTCCATATACCATGGAGGCATAGCACCCGCACGATCACGCAGGCCTGTTTTATATTCGATGAGTCCCGCAAACGGCGCGACCTCTTCGTAGGTCACGAGCGACATCGGACCAGCGCCGCCGGGTCTGTGGCAGTTCTGGCAACTGCGTTGCAGAATCGGTTCTATGTCTTTGTGGAAGGTAACCTCACCCGCGCCAAATGCCTGGGCTGAGCCCAAAAGCGCAAGGGTTGAGAGCGCGAACGCGCCTGTGAACATCGAATGGGATTTCTGGACAATTCTTTTTGTGCTTTTTATTGCGCTGTCATTGGCCTTATCGATTACCTTCTCCATTGCCTTCTCCGTTTTGCTTTTATAATCGAGCGATGAACGACATCAAGTGACGAGGCAGATTTATACCGCCATGCCCGATTGTTGTCCCGAATGAATTTCTGGTCAAGAACCAAAAACGGCAAGCGTGCGATTGCCGGCTCAATCGGCCGTTTAAAAAGAAGAAAGCGCTCACTATTGATTTAGATCAACAGTAACAGTTGTGACTTAGGCGTGACTTAGTTGTGATTTACCCAGTTGAAAACGAAAAAAGGGCTGCCCTCTCGGACAGCCCTTTCCCCTTTTAACCAAGCCAGCTAAAGCGCTTTTGCTGCGCTTCGGCACACGCGAAAATTTACCAATCAATCTATAAATCGCGCGCCGACTAAGGCTATAACTTACTCAGCAGCGTCTGCTGCAGCCATCTCTTGCTTCTCTTCGTCAGAAATCTCTTTCATGCTGAGCTTGATACGGCCACGCGCATCGAGGTCTAAACACTTAACGAGAATTTCTTGGCCTTCGGTGAGATATTCTTCAACGCTCTCGACACGCTCATCAGAAATCTGTGAGATATGCACGAGTCCGTCTTTACCAGGCAGAATTGTGACGAATGCTCCGAAGTCTACGATACGCGCCACTTTACCGCGGTAAATTCGACCCACTTCTGCTTCAGCAGTAATGGCGTTAACCATGTCGATTGCTGCGTCGCGCGAAGAGGCGTCTTCGCCGTAGATGCGCACGTTACCGTCGTCATCGATATCAACCGAGGCGCCAGTCTGCTCGGTGATACCGCGAATAACCGCGCCACCCTTACCGATAACGTCGCGGATCTTGTCTGGATCGATTTTGAGCATGGCCATCGAAGGCGCATTCTCAGAGACGCTGTCGCGTGACTTCGCGAGCACTTTATTCATCTCAACGAGGATGTGATTACGCGCAGTGTTAGCCTGCTCGAGCGCAATCTCCATGATCTCTTCGGTGATGCCTTGGATTTTGATATCCATCTGCAGCGCAGTAACGCCTTCGGCTGTGCCGGCTACTTTAAAGTCCATGTCGCCGAGGTGATCTTCGTCGCCGAGGATGTCAGTAAGTACCGCAAAGCGCTCGCCTTCTTTGATCAAACCCATAGCGATACCGGCAACAGGTGCTTTAAGAGGCACACCCGCATCCATCATCGCAAGGCTGCTACCGCAGACTGACGCCATTGAGCTCGAGCCGTTTGACTCGGTGATCTCAGACACCACGCGGATCGCGTAAGGGAAGTCTTCTTCGCGTGGCATAACCGCTGCGATGCCGCGACGCGCGAGGCGGCCGTGGCCAATTTCGCGGCGCTTAGGGCCACTCATAAAGCCCGTTTCGCCAACCGAGTACGGAGGGAAGTTGTAATGCAACATGAACGGGTCTTTGCGCGAACCACCGAGGTCTTCGATGATTTGCGAATCGCGCAGCGCGCCAAGCGTAGTTACAACAATTGCCTGAGTCTCGCCACGTGTGAAGAGCGCCGAGCCGTGTGCGCGAGGCAGCAGGCCAGTTTCTACTTCGATTGCGCGGACAGTCTTCGTGTCGCGACCGTCGATGCGAGGCGCGCCGTCGAGGATACGATTACGCACGGTGCTCTTCTCGAGCTTACCAAACGCCGCTTTCACGTCGGCAGCCGATATGCCTGCTTCTTCGTCGGCTAGTGCTTCGACTGCTTCGGTTTGAATCGCACCGATGCGATCGTAACGCGCCATCTTGTCGGACACCTGATAGGCTTCGATAACAGCAGCTTCAAATTTTTCAGCAAGCGCCGCTTTAAGCGCAGCATTTTCTTCAGCGGCAACCCACTCCCATGAAGGCTTGCCAGTTTCGGCCTTGAGCTCTTCGATAGCGGTAACAACGGCCTGCATTTCTTGATGTGCAAACAACACGGCACCAAGCATCTCGTCTTCGCTGAGCTCTTTCGCCTCAGACTCAACCATAAGTACCGCAGACTTTGTGCCGGCAACAACCATGTCGAGTAGCGACGATTGGAGCTCGCTGTTAGTAGGGTTCAGCATATAGCCTTTTTCTGCGTCGTAACCAACGCGCGCCGCGCCGATAGGCTCAGCAAAAGGAATACCCGAAATAGAGAGCGCAGCAGAGGCACCAATGAGCGCTGCGATATCTGCGTCTTCGTTTTTGTCGGCTGAGATAACGGTACAGACAACCTGCACTTCGTTCATGAAACCCTTAGGGAATAATGGACGGATCGGACGGTCGATGAGGCGCGATGTAAGCGTCTCTTTCTCAGTTGGACGTCCTTCGCGCTTGAAAAAGCCGCCAGGGATTTTGCCTACTGCGTAGGTCTTTTCTTGATAGTTAACTGTGAGCGGGAAGAAATCCGCGCCAGGGTTTGCCTTTTTGCGGCCAACAACGGTCGCGAGTACTTGGCTATTACCCATTGTCACGATAACCGAGCCTGTAGCTTGGCGTGCGACTTTTCCTGTTTCCAGCGTGACAGTTTGATTGCCGTACTGGAATGTTTTAACGACTGGATTAAACATAGTTTTTCCTATTTTCTTTAAAAAACGCAGGCCAACTCATCAGGCCATGCGCTAGTTAATCCGGTTAATTGATTTGCGTTACGAGCACGCGACGCTGATTAGCGACGCAGGCCTAGACGCTTGATCAGAGAGGAATAGCGATCGACGCTCTTGCGCTTGAGGTAGTCAAGCAGCTTACGACGGCTGTTAACCATACGAATGAGACCGCGACGCGAATGGTGATCGTGGATATGCTCTTTAAAGTGTCCCTGCAGCTCATTAATGTTTGCTGTCAGTAGCGCAACTTGAACTTCGGGTGAACCAGTGTCGCCCTCGCCCTGTGCATAGTCCTTGATGATTCCTGCTTTTACTTCAGCTGATAAAGCCATTTTCTTACTCCATAAATATGCGATTAATTGTTAGTAGCCGACATCCTTTTCAATCAGACTAACCATGCATATTAATAGTTAGCTGAGGTCTTCCCTGAGTGCTTCATGCACTTATCCAAGCGTCGCTCTTTACTGCCTTGTTGAGCGCTCGCTCTGAATTTTTAAATACTCGTTACTCGCCAGGCGATGCAACCACCAGTCGCTTGGGTGCGACATTCCCGTCATCGTCTATGCAGCCAATGCCGATGAACTCGCCTTCTTCGTAAAGCCGCACAAGCCCGTCGGCTGGCGCTTGGCTAACCTGAACTGGCTGGCCATGCTTTAGAAACTGCGCCGTGTAACTCGGCAGCTGCACGGCAGGTAAATCGTCTATCGCTTTGTCCATTGGCATGAGGTGCGCGTCTATCGCGTCGAACCCTCCTGCCTCTTTTTTAGCCTCGAGCGCTTCGAGCGTGACACTGTCTTCGATCGAGAAGACGCCGGCACGAAGTCGCCGGAGCGAGATTATATGCCCTCCGCAGCCAAGAATCTGCCCCAAATCGTCGGCAATGGTCCTTATGTAAGTCCCCTTACTGCAATCGACTTCGATCTCGATCACGTTTGCGTCAGCATCAACATCTGTCAATTCGATCGAATAGATCGTAATGGCGCGCGCCTTACGTTCTACCGTCTTGCCTTGCCGCGCTAGCTTATACAGCGGTTGGCCGTCTTGCTTGAGCGCCGAATACATAGGCGGCACCTGCTCTATCTCGCCTTCGAAGCCTCTAAGCGCTGCCTTTACTGCAGCCTCATCGATGGTAAAACCCTCGACCTTGGCGATCACCTCGCCCTCGCTGTCGGCGGTGTCGGTCCGCTCGCCCAGCTTTATCCGCGCGCGATACGCTTTATCCGAATCGAGCAAGAACTGCGACACCTTGGTTGCCTCGCCCAAACACAGCGGTAAAACACCGGTCGCAAGTGGGTCTAGACTGCCTGTGTGGCCCGCCTTGTTGGCATCAAACAAGCGCTTTACTACCTGAAGCGCTCGATTCGAGCTGCCACCAAGTGGTTTATCCAACACGACAATGCCGTGTATGTGTCGCCCTTTTTGCTTTCTGCGCGCCACGCTTAGCTATTATCGTCGGCAGGCAGATCGTCGCCATGCTGGGCCATATCGGCCTTAAGCGCGCTGTCGATAAGGCTCGACAACTGCGCGCCGTTCTCGATGCTCGAGTCGTAGCGAAACTGAAGCTTAGGCACAGAACGCAGCGCGAGGCGCTTCGCTAAAAGCGTTCGAAGATAGCCCGCGGCTTGGTTAAGCGCTTTGAGGTTCTCTTCGACCTCGAGCTTGTCCAAATCGCCGGGGCTGCTCAGCGCATCGTTCGCCTCGTCGCTCGCGCTCGGTGTGTTGAGCACCGTGACGAACACTCTCGCATGCGCGAGATCGCGGCTTACATCGACGCCTGTTACCGACACCATGCCCACGCGTGGATCGCTCACCTCGAGCTGGATCAACGTCGCCAATTCGCGCTGGATCTGATCCGCCACGCGCTGGCCTCTTGGAGTCATGTTTGCCATCTAGTTCCTTGCTGCGTTTCGCAGTACTGCGACGCGTTAAAGCGTACGAGCGATCTCGGTTGTTTTGTACACTTCGATTTTGTCGCCGACGCGCACATCCGTATAGTTTTTCACACCGATACCACATTCGACGCCGTTCTTAACCTCATTCGCGTCGTCTTTAAAGCGGCGCAATGACTCAAGCTCACCTTCATAAATCACCACGTCATCGCGTAGCACGCGAATGGGTTTGTTGCGGTGAATCGTGCCTTCGATAACCATCGAGCCGGCGATCTGGCCGAACTTAGGTGAAGTAAACACGTCGCGCACTTCGGCAACACCGAGAATTTCTTCGCGGATTTCGGGCGACAACATACCGCCCATAATCGCTTTCACATCGTCGAGCACATTGTAGATGACGTTGTAATAGCGAAGCTGAAGGCCTTCGTTGTCGATGATTTCTTTTGAGGTTTTGTCGGCGCGCACATTAAATCCAACGATCATCGCTTTCGATGTTGCTGCAAGGTGAACGTCGTTTTCGGAAATGCCACCGACACCTGAGGACACGACCTTTACCTGCACCTCGTCCGTGTTCATTGCAACGAGCGAAGCGGTTAATGCCTCGAGCGTGCCGCGCACATCGGTTTTGAGAATAATATTGAAAATGCTGAGGTTCGGCTTGCCGATGCCTGCGAACATATTATCGATAAGCGCAGCTTGCTGCATCGCTTGCACTGAATCTTTTAGGCGTGTGCGGCGGAACTCGGCCACCTCTTTCGCTTTTTTCTCATCGGCGAGCACAACAAACTCATCGCCTGCGTCGGGCACACCAGTAAGGCCAAGAATTTCGACAGGAATAGAAGGGCCCGCCGACTTAATGTTCACACCGTTCTCGTCTACTAAAGCGCGGACGCGTCCGTATTCTTTACCGACCAGTACGATATCGCCTGTACGAAGTGTGCCGTTCTGCACAAGTACCGACGCAACCGCGCCGCGGCCTTTATCGAGACGCGATTCAACCACAACGCCCTGCCCAGGCACGTCGGTATAGGCAGTGAGCTCCATCAATTCGGCCTGCAGCAAAATAGCTTCGATAAGCTTGTCAACGCCGTCACCGGTATGAGCAGACACAGGGATAAACTGTGTGTCGCCGCCCCAATCGTCAGGAATTACTTCCATCGCCGCAAGCTCGTTCTTCACGCGGTCGGGGTCTGCGCCCTCTTTGTCCATCTTATTAATCGCTACCACTAAAGGCACGCCAGCGGCCTTCGCATGCTGCACGGCCTCGGCGGTTTGCGGCTTCACACCGTCGTCGCCGGCTACGACCAACACGATGACATCGGTTGCTTTCGCACCACGTGAACGCATCGCGCTAAATGCCGCGTGTCCCGGGGTGTCGAGGAAGCTGACCATGCCGTGGTCTGTGTCTACATGGTAGGCACCGATATGCTGCGTAATGCCGCCCGCTTCGTGCGACGCGACTGTCGACTTACGAATATAGTCGAGCAGCGAGGTTTTACCGTGGTCAACATGGCCCATCACTGTGACAACTGGCGCGCGCGTAATTTTTTCTTCGCCAATTTCGGCGGCCAATGACTCGGCGAGCTGCTCTTCGAGTGCATCTTCGGAAACGAAGTTCGGACGATGGCCCATTTCTTCGACCAGCAGCGTGGCTGTGTCGGCGTCGACAACGTGATTAATATTGGCCATCACGCCCATCTTGAATAGTGCTTTAACAACCGCTGCCGCTTTGACAGTCATCTGTTGAGCAAGGTCGGTTACCTTATTGGCTTCGCCAATTTTGATATCGCGAACGACCGCCTCAGTTGGCATCTCGAATGCCTGAGTAGAACCCGACAACCGATTGCGGCCGCGACGGCCACCACGGCGGCGACCTTCGCTGTCTCCGCCTTCGAGAACAAACGCGTCGTTTACATGCAACGTGCGGTTCTGACGCTTAGCTGGCTTGCCCTTAGTCGTACGAGCCTGCGTACGCTTCTTCTCGGCCTCGTCGTCAATCTCTTTCTTGGTAGCAGGCTTGCGCTTAGCGCCAGGCTTATCGGCACGGGCAGAGGCTGCTTCTTCGGAAGGAACGTCGGGGACGATTGGTGCCGCTGCTCGCGCTGCGGGGGCTGACGGCGCAGCAGGTGCCGGTTCGTCGGCAGGCGCTTTCGCTGCCTCTGCAGCTGCGGCAATCGCCGCTTCGGCGGCAACGACAGGATCTGGCGTAATAATCGCGGGCTCGACTGCAACCGGCTCTTCGGGGACGACCTCTTCTTCGACTTCGGTGCGCTTAACGTAGGTACGCTTTTTACGCACCTCTACGTTAACGGTCTTACCTCGACCCGAACTCGACGCGCTCTTCAGCGTGCCTAGCGTTTTGCGCTTTAGCGTAATCTTGCTTGGAGCAGCTGCGCCCTCACCTTCCCCATGACTTCCACGCAACGACTGCAACAGCGTGTTCTTATCGTCATTAGAAATAATCTCGTCGGCCTTCTTGTGCGGTAAGCCTGCGTCCTTTACTTGCGACAGCAGCTTATCGACATCGACTCCGACGACTTTGGCGAGTTCGCTTATGGTTACATCTGCCATTCAATCTACTCCAGTTTTCTTGCGCGCTTTGCGCGCTCTGTGCCGGTTTCTCTTAACTTCACCGGCCGGCTGCCTCGCAGCCCTCACTAAATGTCTAATTCATCGGTTCGGCCTCGAACCACAGAGCCGCGCGACTTTCGTCCGCAGCCCAGCTACCAACTATTCGAACCATGGCGCACGTGCGGTCATAATCAATTGCCCCGCTCTTTCCTCTGTCATGCCTTCGATTTCCATCAGCTCATCGGTAGCCTGCTCCGCGAGGTCTTCCATGCACAGAATGCTGCGCTTCGCGAGTTCTAGCGCGAGCTCTTTATCCATGCCTTCCATATTCATTAAATCGTCTGCCACATTCATCGACGACAGATCTTCCTCGGATGCAATCGCCTGAGTTAACAACGCGTCTTTCGCGCGGTTGCGTAGCTCTTCGGCAATCTCCTCGTCGAATCCGTCGATAGACAGAATTTCTTCCATCGGTACATACGCGATCTCTTCGAGAGAGGTAAAGCCTTCGCTAACGAGCACCTCGGCAGTCTCGTCATCGACATCGAGCTTGGCCATAAACATGTCGATGAGGCCAACCGATTCTTTTTCTTGTTTCTCGGCGGCTTCTTCTTCGCTCATGACGTTAATAGTCCAGCCGGTTAATTCGGCCGACAAACGCACGTTCTGACCATTGCGCCCAATCGCCTGCGCGAGATTATCTTCTTCAACCGCAACGTCCATTGTGTTGCTGTCTTCGTCCATTATGATGGAGGCGACTTCGGCAGGTGACATCGCGTTAATTACGAGCTGCGCCGGATTATCGTCCCACAAAATGATGTCGATACGCTCGTTCGACAGCTCGCCAGAAACAACCTGCACGCGCGAACCGCGCATACCCACACAGGCGCCCACGGGGTCGATACGGCCGTCGTTAGTCGACACAACGATTTTCGCGCGTGAGCCGGGATCGCGCGCCGCGGCGCGGATTGAAATAATTTGCTCGTTGATCTCTGGCACTTCTATTTTGAAGAGCTCGATTAGCATCTGCGGCGAGGTGCGGCTCAAAAACAGCTGAGGTCCGCGCTGCTCGGGGCGCACGTCGATGAGCAATGCGCGGATGCGATCGCTCATACGGAAATTTTCGCGCGGGATCATTTGATCGCGCATGAGAATGGCCTCGGCGTTGCCGCCTAGGTCTACAATAATGCTCTCGCGAGTTACTTTCTTTACTGTACCGGTAACCAGCTCGCCGATTTTGTCTTTGTATTCGTTCAGAACGATTTCGCGTTCGGCGTCTCGTACTTTTTGAACAATCACTTGCTTCGCAGTCTGCGCAGCGATGCGGCCGAAAGGCACATTATCGATCTTCTCTTCGATCTTGCTGCCTACCTCAAGCGCCGCGTCTCGCTCCTGTACCTGCTCGAGCATGTACTGAGTAAATTCGTTGACGTATTCGTCGTCGGCGACCACCGTCCAGATGCGGAAGGTCTCGTATTCGCCAGTTTTGCGGTCTACCGCAACTCGGCAATCGATCTCTTCTTCTTCGTTGAGCTTTCTAGTTGCCATTGCAAGCGCTGATTCGATTGCCTCGAAAATCACCTCGCGCGAAACGCCCTTCTCGTTAGAGACCGCGTCAACAACCATCAATATTTCTTTACTCATCATAACAGTGTCACCTTACTCGAAACTTGCGCCGGCCAGACCGGGGCACAGAGTAACCATAGCTAAAAGTCGATATTGGCCTTGTCGATATCTGCGAGCGTAATCTCGATCAGCTCGCCGTCGTCGGCATCGATGGCATCGATCGCCAGACCAATCCTGTCGTCTACTACCTTTTTAATCACGCCCTTAAACCGGCGGCGTCCCTGCAGCGCGCTGCGCAGGCGTACGTTAACCTTCTCGCCTACATACAACGCAAACTGCTCCGCGGTAAACAGCGGCCTATCCATCCCTGGCGACGACACCTCGAGGGTATATTCGCCGGTGATCGGATCTTCGACATCTAGCAAGGCGCTAACCTGACGGCTCACTTTCTCGCAATCTTCGATCCCTATGCCTTCTTCGTGCTCGATATACACGCGCAGCAGTGAATATTTGCCCTGCTGCTGTAGCTCGATTCCCCACAGAATCAGCCCCAACGCCTCTACTGTCGGCGCTATCAATTCGGCTATCTGTACGGCTGCGTTCTTCACTCGTTATTCCCTAAAATCTCTGTTCTTCTCGTCACGAAACATTCTCGCTAACAAGATAACTCGCCAACAAGACAACTCGCCATCAAGACAACTCGCCACAAGACAACTCGCCATCAAGACAAAGAGTCGCGAGCACAAACAACACATACAAAAAATGGGCTCAAGGCCCACTTCAAATACCTTGACGCCGACCCATGCGAGGCGACGCAAAGTGAATGTAGATGACGCCTCGAAGCGCCTCAATCGCACGAAATCAACTTCTCTAACGCGACCGTCTTACCTAGCCAAATTTGGCAGGGTGCGCATTATAACCGGAATTGGCTGAAAACCGCAATGCTGCTGGGGTGCTTCCAATCTGACATCCAGTCGATTCCCTTACCCGACTGGATGCCAGATTAGCGCTTAATGCGTCCTAAACTACCGGTAGATCGCCGCGCGCGCAGCCGCGTGGGTTTGCAGCGAGTAGAGGATGTCATCGTTCTGAATCATGCCGATGAAGACAAGATTCTCAACCGGATCAATCCAGAACCAAGAGCCGGCAATGCCCCACCACCAGTGCGTGCCCTGCGAAGCGCCTTGATAAGCCTCAGAATTTTCGACAATTGCAAAATCCAGACCAAAGACGTTACCCGGATAGAGGCCG
>LICD01000014.1 GCA_001438145.1 OM182 bacterium BACL3 MAG-120619-bin3
CCACACAGAGCGAATGTTAGAAGGGTTTGGCTATCCGCTTAAGCGTTCGGCAGACGGTATCACGGTCAGTCTTGAAGGCGGCCATCAGCTTAAAGCGACAACTATCGACGTGCCTAGCGATATTTCTTCGGCAACTTTTTTTCTTGTTGCCGCAGCGATTTGCCCTGGATCTGATGTCCTTTTAGAGCATGTTGGCATCAATCCAACTCGTATCGGCGTGATTAACATTCTCAAGCTCATGGGGGCCGATATCCAAGTGCTTAATCCGCGTTCAGTGGGCGGGGAACCTGTCGCGGAACTTGCTATCAAGTACGCGCAACTCAATGGTATTACGATACCCGAGTCGCAGATACCGCTCGCCATCGATGAATTTCCGGCATTGTTTATTGCAGCAGCAGTGGCTGAGGGCGACACGATTTTACGCGGCGCCGAAGAACTTCGCGTGAAAGAAAGCGATAGGCTCGCCGCCATGGCTGCGGGTCTCACGCTGATCGGGGTAAAGAGTGAGATGTACGCTGACGGGATTCGAATCTCGGGCGATCCGCAGGCTTGTTTTACTGCTGCTGAAATCGATTCGCAGGGCGATCACCGCATCGCGATGGCTTTTGCCGTCGCAAGTCTGCGCGCAGCGGGTCCCCTGAGAATTCTGGATTGCGCCAATGTCGCCACCTCCTTCCCTAACTTTGTTGAGCTCAGCGCCGAGCTCGGTCTGGAGATTGGCGTTGAGTAATACTAGCCCCGTCATCACTATCGATGGCCCTTCGGGTTCCGGCAAAGGCACAATCGCTTCTCGACTCGCGAAACTATTGGGTTTCACGCTGCTAGACAGTGGTGCGCTTTATCGAGTGCTTGGTCTTGCGGCTGACAGAGAGGGACTCGCGCCGGGTAGCGACAGTGAAACGATAGCTGCGCTGGCTCGCAGAGTAGAGATAGGCTTTGGCCAGCCGAATGTTGATTCGCCTTGGGTCGAAGGGTCCGTGTGGCTTGGCAGCGACGATGTAAGCCTTGCGATACGCACCGATGAGGCCAGCGCGATGGCCTCTCAAGTCGCCGCCATTCCCGCCGTGCGGGCGGCGCTATTGCAGCGACAGCGCGATTTTCTCGGCGCGAACGGGCTTGTCGCGGATGGGCGTGATATGGGGACGACTGTTTTCCCCGATGCCGCTCTCAAAGTATTCCTCACGGCGAGCGTCGAGGCGCGCGCCGACAGACGATATAAGCAGTTGATAGGTAAGGGTATTGATGCTATTCTGCCCGCCCTTTTGAGCGAGCTCGAGGAGCGAGATGCGCGCGATACACAGCGTAGCGCGTCGCCGTTGAAGCCCGCAGTAGATGCTGTCATCATCGATTCTACCATGATGAGTATCGAACAAGTTATGGCCCAAATAACTGATTTAGCTAGAGAAAAGCTAGATAGGTAGGGCTGAAAGATTGAATTTATCTGGTTGATTCTGGTTGATTCTGGATGAGAGACACGTATTTCCACAGTCTATAAAAAGCTTTGGCGGTGCACAGAGAGCAGTGAATTCGATAAGTCGACAGCCGGCACATCACCAGCATTGGTGGCGAGCTGTCGAATTTAGCAATAACACCGTCGCCGCTGGGGCGCGGAGAAGCGAGTCGAGTGTCAGGCTAAGCCTACCGACGACGAGCACAACTGAGATGGAATAAAGCATGAGTGAAAGTTTTGCAGAATTATTTGAAGCGAGCCTAAGCGAAATAGATATGAACCCAGGCGCGATTGTCGCCGGTACGGTCATTGATATCGATTCGGATTGGGTAACTGTCCACGCTGGCCTTAAGTCAGAGGGCGTAATCGCTAAGTCAGAATTCCTCGACGAGCAGGGTAATTTTGCTCTCGAGATAGGCCACATAGTAAAAGTTGCACTAGAGACAGTCGAAGATGGTTTCGGTGCGACTAAACTGTCACGCGAAAAAGCGAAGCGTGCAGAATCTTGGATGGAGCTCGAAGCTGCATACGAGAAGAATGACATCGTCACCGGTGTTATTAATGGCAAGGTTAAAGGCGGTTTCACTGTCGACCTCAACAACATCCGTGCATTCCTTCCGGGTTCTTTGGTCGACGTTCGCCCAGTACGCGACACACTCCACCTCGAAGGTCAGCAACTCGAGTTCCGTCTTATCAAGCTCGACCAAAAGCGCAACAACGTGGTTGTTTCACGTCGTGCAGTACTCGAGTCTGTTAGCACAGAAGAGCGTGATGCCTTACTCGCTAAGCTACAAGAAGGCATGGCTGTTAAAGGTATCGTTAAGAACCTCACTGACTATGGCGCGTTCGTCGATCTCGGCGGTGTAGATGGTCTCCTCCACATTACTGATATGTCGTGGAAGCGCATTAAGCACCCAAGCGAAATCGTGAATGTTGGCGATGAGATCAACGTGAAAGTGCTCAAGTATGATCGTGAGCGTAATCGCGTGTCTCTTGGCCTCAAGCAGCTAGGCGAAGATCCATGGTTGGCGATCAAAGGTCGTTATCCTAAGGATGCACGAGTTAAGGCAGTCGTCACAAACCTCACTGACTACGGCTGTTTTGCCGAGTTAGAAGAAGGCGTCGAAGGTCTTGTTCACGTATCCGAAATGGATTGGACTAACAAGAACATCCATCCGTCAAAAGTTGTCCAACTTGGGCAGGAAGTAGACGTAATGATTCTTGATATCGACGAAGAGCGTCGTCGTATCTCCCTCGGCATTAAGCAGTGCTTCCAGAACCCATGGGATGGCTTTGCTGAAAAATTCCAGAAGGGCGACAAGATTGCGGGCGTCATCAAGTCGATTACCGATTTCGGTATCTTCATTGGTCTCGACGGCAACATCGACGGCCTCGTTCACCTCTCAGACATCTCTTGGGATGAAACGGGCGAAGAAGCAGTCCGTGAGTATAAGAAAGGTGACGAGATTGAGACTGTTATCCTGTCAATCGATTCTGAGCGTGAGCGCATCTCACTCGGCGTTAAGCAGCTTGGCGAAGACCCCTTCGCTAGCTTCACGTCAGAATACGAGCGCGGTAGTGTCGTTAAAGGCATTATCACTGCAGTTGACGCGAAGGGCGCTACTGTCGCAATCGCTGACGGCATCGAAGGCTATCTCCGCGGCACCGAATTAGGTCGCGAGAAAGTGGAAGATGTTCGCTCTGTACTCAAGGAAGGCGACGAAATCGAAGCGAAGATTGTTAATGTCGACCGTAAGACGCGTAACCTCAGCCTCTCTGTCAAAGCGATCGAGATGGATGATGAACGCGCGGCAATCAAAGACCATAAGAATCAGGACGTAGCAGAAGTCTCTCCTGGTACGATTGGCGACTTGATTAAAGCACAGATGGAAAAGAACTAGCCCTTCGTTCCTAAACGCTTCTCAACTCAAGGCGCACGAGATTGTTGCGTCCGCCTTGGGGCGAGGCTAAATTGAAAGTCGAGTTGTCAGCTGTATCAATTTCTCGATCAAACTTTAGTGGTAATTCTGCAAGTACAGGTACAGTTATGACCAAATCTGAACTCATCGAACGTATCGCGGGAAAGCAATCCCAGCTCTCAGCGAAGGACGTAGAGTTGGCCGTGAAAGGCGTGTTAGAGACAATGTCTCAAGTGCTCGCTGAGGGTGGTAGGATAGAGATTCGTGGATTCGGTAGTTTCTCACTGCATTATCGAGTGCCACGTATTGGTCGCAACCCAAAGACCGGTGCTCCGGTTGCGTTGAGCGGCAAGCACGTGCCTCACTTCAAGCCCGGTAAAGAGCTACGCGATCGCGTAAACAAGGGAATGGAGTCTGGTAACTAGCTCGACCAACGTTGGACTCGATCACTCAGGTTACCTAATACTCTTTAAAAAAGGCAAAATCCTTAAGGTTTTGCCTTTTTTTTGCTTTAAATTTGCATCAGCTGCTTCGTGAATCAACCTCACCGAATCGTATTCCGCGCCGATAAGCTATGATAGACGGTGTCATGACAAGAGTTCACCGCTGGATAGATCAATGAGAAAGATTCTAAGAATACTAACGGGACTGTTTCTTCTCGCTGTGCTGGTATTGAGTTTGGGCTTTATGAGCGCGAACGACACGCTCATAAGCCTATCTTTTGGTGCGCTGCAGTCGCAAGACAGACCTGTTGGGCTGTGGATTGCAGCTTCGTTTGTGTTGGGCGGATTGCTCGGTTTGATGGCGGGGTTAAGGCTCTTTTCGAGCCTGTTTGGACGCTTGGAAATCGCGCGCCTTCGCAGCCGGGTTGCTAAGCTCGAGGCTGTGAATGAGTCCATGAGTGAAAAAACGAAAGTGTTATCTAAGGAAATAAAGTAATCACGGAAGGCTGAGAGCCGGCTGCCGAATCGAAGGTTACGACCAGGAGGGAAATGAGTTGGAAAGTAAAATTATTGTCGCTCTAGATTTCGATTCGGAGTCAAAGACGCTCGCGTTTGTCGACCGCGTTGATCCCACCCAGTGTCGAGTCAAAGTTGGCAAAGAGCTGTTTACTCGATGTGGACCTGCGTTAGTCAAACAATTAGTCGCACGAAACTTCGACGTATTCTTAGATTTAAAATTCCATGACATACCCAATACGGTTGCGCATGCGGTTGCCGCAGCGGCAGACCTCGGCGTCTGGATGACGAATGTTCACGCCTCCGGTGGTCGTGAAATGATGGTTGCAGCGCGAGACGCGGTGGCGACATTGAACCCTGGCGATAGACCGCTTGTCATCGCGGTTACGGTGCTCACAAGTCTCGCAGCAGCAGATCTTCAGGCAATTGGTGTATCGGCCTCACCTGCTGAACAGGTGCTTAATTTGGCGCGCTTAGCTCAAGACGCAGGGCTTGATGGAGTGGTTTGCTCGGCTGCAGAAACAGCGGCGCTCCGCGCGGTGATGGGCGCCGATTTCTGTTTAGTGACCCCTGGTATTCGTCGCCAGGAGGACGCTGTCGGTGATCAAAAACGAGTTGTTGGGCCAGCCGATGCGGTCGCGAACGGCAGTGACTATCTCGTCGTAGGGCGACCAATAACACAGGCAGCCGAGCCAACCTCTGAGCTCGCAGCCTTTAATCAAGCCGTTTCTGGCGCTCGCTGAATCGGCTGCTAGACTTTTTACTGAAGAGGTCGCTTTCCGACCTCGAGTGAGGTGCCAGCAGCGGCCTACTCAATACTCAGTAAAAGGAGAAGGAAATGATTCTTACAAAAGAAATTCTGAGCTCGGATCAGCCAACGTCAGGTTTAGAGACGAGTAGTAGCCCTCGCGGGCAATATTGTTCGATGCCTTTGGGCGTTCTAACCGCGCTGTTCTTTTTGGCTTTAACGTCGCTTGTTGGAATTAATTCAGCATTGGCGCAGACAGATGAAACGGGTGCTTTGGCCTCCGCTGAAGCGGCTAAGTTGGATATTAATCTAGCAGATGCCGAAAGTTTAGCGGCAAGTTTAGTTGGCATTGGATTAACCAAGGCCCGGGAAATTGTTCGTTATAGAGAGCTACACGGTGATTTTGTTGCGATCGAAGAACTGGCGGAAGTTAAGGGCATCGGTCTTGCTACAGTTGAGAAGAATCGTCATCTTGTTTTAGTTGTCGCACCCGCGATGGACGGGTGTTAACCGGCTTTCATAAATTGAAAATCCGCAATATGCGCAGTAGCGTTTCAGGATGGGGGCGATTGACGTCATGTTTTTGTTTATCGTGTCGCTGAGTAGTTTCGCGCTTGTTGCTGTGCTGTCGGCGGGTGTGATTAGGTATGGGCCTCGCTTTGGGCTCTTGGACACACCCGTCGCTCGCAGCGCCCATGTGGCACCTAAGCCATTAGGAGGCGGTGCTGCGCTTGCTGCTCCTTATTTTCTCTGCGTGATCTGGTTCGTCGCGTCTGCTGCGATCTCTGAAAGCGCGCTCGCGTATCTAGGCTGTCTATTCATTGTGGTCTTAGGGTTTAGCGATGACAGATGGCAGCTTTCTTCTAAAGTACGGTTGCCAGTGCAGTTCATAGTGAGCTTGGCAGCGGTCCGAGCGATTGGGGTCGACTCAGTGGACTTTGGCTTCTTCTCGCTTTCAGAGCCGCTTACGCTAAGCTTGCTCGCAGTGCTATCGCTAGTCTGGTTATGTAATCTCACCAATTTCATGGATGGAATAGACGGGATCGCAGCCTCGCAGTTACTGGTAACGTCGCTAAGCTGTGTGGTGCTTCTAGTCGGGCTGGACGCGGCGGCCGGCGAATCGGGTGAGCACGATGTGGTGCTCACTCTGTCGGTCGTTCTAGCCGCATCAGCCGCAGGCTTCCTTCTCTGGAACTGGTCGCCTGCTTCGTTGTTTATGGGCGATGCGGGTAGCGGCTTTATAGGGTTCGCGCTAGGCCTTCTGGCGCTGGAATCTCTCGTTACGCAGAGAATGTCGGTGTGGTCATGGGTGTTGCTGCTTGGCGTGTTTATCGCAGACACAGCGGTGACACTCCTGGTTAGAATAATAAGAGGCGAGCGATGGTATGAAGGGCACTCGCAGCACGCCTACCAGATTCTCTCCCGGCGCCTAAATAGCCATCCGCGTGTGGTAGGGGGTGTCATTCTTATCAATATTTGTTGGTTGCTACCTCTCGCATGGGTGGCGGGTATTCTTCCCCATTACGGTGTACTATTTGCCACAATCGGCCTTGCGCCGCTATTGCTTGGTTGCTATCGACTAGGCGCTGGCAGGGCAGACGCCGGTGAGGCGCCGATTCAACTTAATTAAGGACGCAAAATGCAGGTCTATTCGATTCCTATTTCGAGACCCTTGAAGCGCGCCATCACCGGGTGCTGGGATGCCGTGCTGCTTGGTGCCTCGCTAGTGTTTGCGTACGGACTGTCTGGAGCGGCGTTTTTTCAGCAGGAGCAGAAGACGCTCATTTTCTTAAGCGTAGCCCTTATTCTCAGCCTGCTCGCATTTATCCGCGTCGGGCTCTATCGCGTTCTCGTGCTTTATATGGGACTGCAATCCAGTCTCCTGATAGCACAGTGTGTCACTATAGCAACCTTCATTCTCGCCGTGGCTTACAGCCTTTCCTCCGCACAAGGTGAGGCGCGATTAGCCATACTGCCGATTTTTTGGATGTTAGCGCTTTTGCTAATGGGTGGTTCTAGGCTACTCGGTAAATTATTGATTATCAGTTTGATTCAGAATTTCCGGCCTAAAGAGCCAGTTATCATCTACGGTGCCGGCAGCTCTGGTATGCAGCTACTGGCAGCGCTCCAAAGTGGCGACCAGTATCTCCCCGTCGCGTTTGTAGACGACGGGCATAAGCTGCTTGGCAGCACGGTCCACGGGGTCAGGGTGTACGGGCCCAACTCACTATACGAACTGGTCGAAGCCTTCTCAGTGAGACAGATTCTGTTGGCTATTCCTTCTGCGACACACGCCGAACGTAAAGAGATACTTAATAAACTCGAACATTTGCCTGTTCATGTAAAAACAGTCCCTGATTTGTTTGATATGGTCTCCGGCAAAGTTGGAGTTGATGAGATTAGAGATATCGATATCGAAGACCTCCTAGGTCGGGATATTGTTCCTCCGGACCCAGAGTTGCTCGGGGCTTGTATTAAATCTCGGTCGGTTTTAGTTACCGGCGCCGCGGGGTCTATCGGCTCGGAATTGTGCCGGCAAATTTTAGCAATCGGTCCGTCTCGTCTTGTGCTGCTGGATTCGTTCGAATACGGGCTTTACGAGCTTGAACAAGAATTGCTAACTAAGCTTGAGCTGATGCGGCTGGAGTCAAGTGCAGGTAATTCTGTCACATTGCATGCTGCCCTCGGTTCAGTGGGTAGCGAGAGCTTTGTGCGTGATGTCATGCAGCGATATAAGATTGAGACCGTCTACCATGTGGCAGCCTACAAGCAGGTGCCTATGGTGGAGAACAATATTGTAGAAGGAGTAAGAAATAATATTTTCGGCACGCTCGCTACCGCGCAGGCAGCACAGGAGAACGGAGTAAAGGATTTCGTTTTCATCTCCACCGATAAAGCCGTGCGTCCAACTAACTACATGGGAGCGACTAAGCGCTTTACAGAGCAGGTGTTGCAAGCGCTCGCGCAGCGGGGAATTGAGACGGCAGCAGGAGTTGGCGATAGCGATAAAGCGCCCACGCTGTTTAGCATGGTTCGGTTTGGCAATGTGCTCGGGTCTTCGGGGTCTGTTGTGCCACTGTTCCGCCGGCAGATAAGCATGGGCGGCCCGGTTACTGTTACGCACCCAGAGGTTACCCGTTATTTCATGACTGTTCAGGAAGCGGCGCAGCTCGTTATTCAGGCAGGATCGATGGCGACGGGGGGCGATGTTTTTGTGCTCGATATGCATGACCCGATTCGGATCGTCGATTTAGCGAAAAAAATGGTTCATTTAATGGGCTATGATGTGCGCGATGAGAATTCTTATCGGGGCGATATCGCTATCGAATACACTGGATTGCGGCCCGGGGAAAAACTTTACGAGGAACTGCTGATTGGCGAGTCAGTGACGGGGACAGATCATCCTAAAATCATGCGTGCCGAGGAAGAGACCCTCAGTTGGCAAGAGCTTAAGCCGCTCATCGACAGACTTGCGCAGGCGTGTGAGTCAGCTGATAGCGAAGAGATAAGACAGGTTTTACTGTCAGCTGTTGCGGGTTTTAAACCCGAACTTGATTCTGAAGTGCAGGGAAGAAAGCAGGGGAGTCCCGAAAAATCGCTTGAGGCTGCACTCGAAGAGGGCGCTACTGGTGCGAAGGTCACCGCGTTATTCGGTGCTAGAGCGGGTAAGAAGAAGTAAAAGTCGATGCCAGCAGTAGAGCCGGCATCGATGGAAAACAATCCGAAAACAATCCGAAAACAATCGAGAGTAGGCGGCGTCAATTTAGTCTTGGCGAGTCACACGCGTCATTATGATCGGATCCACAGGGACATTCTGATGACCGCGCTTGTTGGCTGTCTTAACCGTGGCCATCGCATCAACAACGTCCATTCCCTCAATAACCTCAGCGAACACGGCGTAACCAAAGCCACGTGGCGTTTCATCTGTGTGGTTTAAAAAGTCATTGTCGACCAGATTAATGAAGAACTGACTTGTCGCGCTATCAATAACGTTAGTCCTCGCCATGGCGAGTGTCCCACGGTTATTAGGCGCAGCAGCGCTTGCCTCATTCTTAATGGTTTCGAATGTCGACTTTTGCACCATGTCTTCATCAAAGCCGCCGCCTTGTGCCATAAAACCAGGAATTACGCGATGGAATATCAGTCCGTCATAGTAGTTTTCGTCTACATAACGCAAAAAGTTCGCCGCTGATAATGGCGCTTTATCTTGCCAGACTTCAATTTTAATCGTGCCTTTGTTGGTTTCCATTACAACCACGGGATTGTCTTGGGCGCTCGCTATTGCTGAGGCGAATAGTGTGACTATAAACAAACTTAATGCGGCAACCATTTTGCGCATGTTGAGCTCCCTGATAAGCGTTTGATACGAAAGTTAGATGGCGATTCGCGCGCTACGCAATGGGCTAAGTAAAGCGTGCGTGAGTGTGCGCCGTGTACGCTAAATTTCTGCGAGAGCAGACTATATCGCACCTTATCCAAATCCTAAACAGTAAGAGCTACGATGAGGAATAATTATCCAGCGAAGCTCAGCGGGGGGGGGAATGTTCAGCATCAGGAGGAATAAAGGATAAGAAAGTCTAGTGGGAGAGAATTCGGATAAAGAGATCTTGCTTCGAAAGGCGTTGGTTGGAAATAGCTTGGCTGAAGAGACCCTAGCTGAAGAGACCCTAGCTGAAGAAACCTGAGCGAAGAAACAATAGTTGGAAAGAAGGGTTTGTGAAGCTCTCGCACCACTGGGGATGCGAGAGTTCGATTTCACAAAATTGGCTGCCCAACGTGGACTCGAACCACGAACCAAGTGATTAACAGTCACCTACTCTACCATTGAGCTATTGGGCAAAAATTCTACGGCTAATCGCGATCGATTCCCGTCGAACCGCGCGTATAGTAATGAGAAATGAGTTGAGGGTCAACACTCACTAAGCAGTTGATGCGATTCTAGTGTAGGCTACGTCCCCAATCGACGATTTGTCGGGCTATTTAGCCTTTTTTGTCGCCTGAAGTGCGTGTCAATAAACTCGGTAAAAGAAAAAGGATTTCTCCCCATCCATGAGCGAAAAATTTGAGATTCATTCACACTTCAAGCCCGCCGGTCATCAACCTCAAGCCATTGAGGGGCTTCTCGAGGGATTAGACGACGGTCTGCGTGCGCAAACTCTGCTGGGCGTGACCGGGTCAGGCAAGACGTTTACGATTGCGAATGTAATTGAGCGATCGCAAAGACCGGCTCTGGTTATGGCGCCGAATAAAACGCTTGCGGCGCAACTCTACGGAGAATTTAAGGAATTTTTTCCTAACAATGCCGTCGAGTATTTCGTTTCCTACTACGATTACTATCAGCCTGAGGCGTATGTCCCCGCGTCTGATCTCTTTATTGAAAAGGACTCCTCGATCAATGATCACATCGAGCAGATGCGGCTGTCTGCGACGAAAGCGCTTATGGAGCGATCCGATGTGATCGTTGTTGCTACCGTCTCGGCGATTTACGGACTCGGCGATCCTTCGGCTTATCTAAAGATGGTCGTTCATCTAGACCGGGGAGATAAAATTGAGCAGCGAACGCTGCTTAAGCGTCTTGCAGAGCTGCAATACACACGAAACGACATGGAGCTTAAGCGCGCGACCTATCGAGTGAGAGGCGATGTTATCGATATCTATCCAGCAGAGTCCGAAAGAAACGCTATTCGAATTCAGTTGTTTGATGATGAGATTGAAAAGCTGTCCTATTTTGACCCACTCACAGGCGCAGTGGTAAAGGAGGTGCCAAGGCTTACGGTCTTCCCTAAGTCTCATTACGTCACACCGCGCGATACCCTGCTCAATGCGCTTGATCACATAAAAGTTGAACTTAAAGATAGGTTGGGCTTTCTCAACGCTAATAATCGTCTAGTCGAAGCGCAGCGGTTGGAGCAGCGCACCAAATTCGACTTAGAGATGATTCAAGAACTTGGCTACTGCAACGGTATCGAAAACTACTCTCGATATCTTTCCGGCCGCCCAGCGGGCGCGCCACCCCCCACACTTTACGACTACCTGCCGAACAACGCGATTATCGTGTCGGATGAATCGCATGTCTCGATTCCGCAGCTTGGAGCGATGTTTAAAGGAGACAGGTCGCGTAAAGAGACTTTGGTGGAATACGGATTTAGATTGCCCTCCGCACTCGATAACCGGCCCCTAAAATTTGAGGAATGGGAGGATCTTACCCCGCAAATAATATTCGTGTCGGCGACCCCGGGTAAATACGAGGAAGCGAACGAGGGCGCGAGGGTTGAGCAGGTCGTTCGCCCAACGGGCTTGCTTGATCCGGTGCTTGAGGTGCGTCCTGCGACAACGCAGGTAGACGACTTATTATCTGAGGTCACTCGTGTGACCGCGGATGGCGAGCGCGTCCTCGTGACTGTCTTAACGAAACGTATGGCGGAGGATCTGACAGATTACCTCGCCGAGCATGGCGTTCGCGTACGCTATCTGCACTCCGATATCGATACCGTTGAACGTTCTGAGATTCTCCGTGACCTGCGTCTCGGTAAGTTTGATGTTTTGATAGGCATTAACTTGTTACGCGAAGGCTTAGATATTCCGGAAGTCGCCCTTGTCACTATCCTCGATGCCGACAAAGAAGGCTTCCTTCGCTCCGATCGCTCACTTATTCAGACGATAGGACGCGCCGCGCGAAATCTCAACGGAAAAGCGATTCTTTATGCCGATAAGATAACGGGTTCGATGCAGCGCGCGATGGATGAATCTAATCGACGCCGAGAAGTGCAGGTCGCTTACAACAAAGAGCACAACATCACGCCGATTGGCGTGAGTAAGCGCATTCTCGACGTGATGGAGGGCGCTTACGCGAATCCTGCTACCCGGGAACGAACAAAGGGTAGGGGGATAGCTGAGAAGTCCGGTGCCTATGCGCAATTAGACTTTAATGATCCGAAAGCGATTGCTAAGGAAATCACGGTACTCGAAGGGCAGATGTATGAGCACGCTAAAAATCTGTCTTTCGAAGAGGCGGCGCAAACGCGCGATCGCATCGCCGAATTAAGACATCGTCTGATCGCCTAACGGTGTTCTTGGCTCGAATGGCTGGTCGAGACAGGGCAATGAATAGTGAGAAAAGGATCGACAGGACTGCATGCCATTCCGTATAATCTGCGATCCTTCTGTAGGGTGAAATAGGCGCGTAGCTCAGTTGGTTAGAGCGCTACCTTGACATGGTAGAGGTCACCAGTTCGAATCTGGTCGTGCCTACCATTCTACAGACCGCTCTCTGATCGTCGGTAAGATTTTCAGTAGGATCTTCAACGAGATCTTCCATAAAATCTGCACTGAGTTGCTCGGTGGGGTGTTTCGGGTGGAGGTGTCAGCGGAGTCTTTTTGATAGGGCTTCTCGAGAGCGCTTCGACACCCGCGCCGCAAGCCGCCGGAATAGTATTGATAGGCGAGCGACAGCACTTCTCTTACTAATAACTCCAACTCTTTAAAGTGAATCCCATGCTCGAAGTTACCTTGCCAGACGGCAGCAAGCGCCAATATGACGCAGCCTTAAGCGTTGCACAAATCGCAGAATCAATCGGCGCGGGCCTTGCCAAAGCAGCGCTAGCTGGGCGCATAAACGGCGAGCTAGTTGACCTCTCGACGATGGTTGAGCGTGATGCCGAAATAGCAATTATCACCGAGCGCGACAGCGATGGCCTCGAGGTCATCCGCCACAGCTGCGCCCATCTCATGGCGCAAGCTGTACAGCGTTTATTCCCGGCAGCTCAGGTAACTATCGGTCCGGTGATCGAAGATGGTTTCTTCTACGATTTCGCGTTCGAGCGTCCCTTTACTCCAGAAGATCTCGAGGCTATCGAGAAAGCGATGGGTGACATCGTCAAAGAGGGGCTTGAGGTTCATCGCTCAGTCATGAGCCGCGACGAAGCAGTGTCGATGTTCAAAGCGATGGGCGAAGAGTATAAAGTCGAAATTATCGAGAGTATTCCTGGCGACGAGGATCTTTCTTTTTACAAGCAGGGTGATTTCATCGACCTCTGCCGCGGTCCACACGTTCCGAATACCAATAAATTTAAAGCCTTCAAATTGACCTCGGTCGCCGGTGCTTATTGGCGCGGCGATTCTAGCAACGCCATGCTGCAACGAATTTATGGCACCGCGTGGGCAACGCCTAAAGACCTAAAGCAATATTTGCAGCGCATCGAAGAAGCAGAGAAGCGCGATCACCGCAAGCTAGGTAAGCAGCTTAATCTCTTTCATTTCCAAGAAGAAGCGCCTGGTATGGTGTTCTGGCATCCTAAGGGTTGGGGTGTTTATCAAGCCGTTCAGCAGTACATGCGCAAGGTTCAGAACGACAACGGTTATCTCGAGATCAATACCCCGCAGCTCGTCGATTACAGCCTTTGGGAGCGTTCGGGTCACGCCGCGAAGTTCTCCGATGAGATGTTCAGCGTTGAGTCTGAGAGCCGCATGTACGCGATCAAGCCAATGAACTGCCCTTGCCATATTCAGGTATTTAACCAAGGCCTCAAAAGCTATCGCGACCTGCCGATGCGCTTAGCCGAATTTGGTTCATGCCATCGCTATGAGCCTTCTGGCAGCATGCATGGATTGATGCGGGTGAGAGCGTTTGTTCAAGACGACGGGCATATTTTCTGCACCGAAGACCAGATTCAAAGCGAAGTGGCCAAGTTCATGGACTTGCTATTCGCCGTCTATAAAGACTTCGGCTTCGATGAGGTTATCCTGCGCTTGTCGACGCGCCCAGAAAAGCGAGTAGGATCTGACGAGATCTGGGATCAGTCAGAGCAGTCGTTGAAAGACGCGCTCAATGCGACAGGCCTGCCATGGGAATTGGTGCCAGGCGAGGGTGCGTTTTATGGCCCCAAAATTGAGTGTTCGTTGAAAGACTGCATGGGGCGCATTCTGCAATGCGGCACTATTCAAGTCGACTTCAACACGCCGGGGCGCCTCGGCGCGAGCTATGTTGCCGAAGACAGCAGCCGAAAAGAACCGGTAATGTTACACCGCGCGATTCTTGGTTCGTTCGAACGTTTCATTGGCGTGTTGATAGAACATTACGCCGGCGCGATGCCAACCTGGCTCGCCCCAGAGCAGGCGATTATAATGAACATCACCGACAAGCAAGCTGACTATGTTCGTGAGGTTGAAGCGAAGCTTGCGGCGAAAGGCATTCGGGTTAGTTCGGATCTGCGCAATGAAAAGGTTGGTTTTAAGATTCGTGAGCATGCAATGCAGAAAGTGCCCTATTTATTAGTCGTCGGCGACAAAGAGGTCGACTCTGGCTCGGTAGCGGTGCGCACGCGAGGAGGTGAAGACCTCGGAGTGATGACAGTGGATGACTTTTGCTCTCATTTGAGCGATGATGTCGCCCTTTTCGGCCGTACACAATCCGCTAGCTAGCCGGTTGCAGGCAGCCGAGTACTATTTTATTTAGCAAAATCAGCAATTTAAGCTGATATGCGATATCCAAATTAATTGACACGAGGGATGAGCGTTCGCGCAAGCCATGAGGAGCAGTTCTAAAAAGCCCATAATTAATGAGCACATCGAAGCCGAGCAGGTCCGCCTAGTAGGAGTCGAGGGAGAGCAGTTGGGCATCGTGTCGATAGCGGAGGCAAGAGAAGCCGCCGCGGCGATAAAACACGATCTCGTGTTAATCGCACCAGATGCAGATCCGGTAGTCTGTAAGCTAATGGACTACGGTAAGCATATCTTCGAACTGAAGAAGCAAAAGGCTGCAAGCAAGAAGAAGCAGCGTCGGACTCAGGTTAAGGAGATTAAGTTTAGACCAGGGACGGAAGTAGGAGACTATCAGGTAAAACTACGCAACCTGACACGTTTTCTCGAAGATGGGGACAAGGCCAAGGTATCGTTACGATTCCGCGGTCGGGAAATGGCCCATCAACATCTTGGCATGGAACTAGTGAATCGAATCCGCAAGGATTTAGAGGAATTCGGTACCGTGGAGCAGGAGCCCAAGATGGAAGGTCGGCAGATCGTAATGGTCTTAGCGCCGGTCAAAAAGCGCCCGCAATAAGCTGAGGGTCAGCGTCTAGACTAGTCGAGTATGCTCGATTATCACTAGAAACTGACTCCCTTTGTTTGTGCAGGTATCGATACTTTTAGCCCCAAGGCAATGACCTATGGGAGCAAATGCGGAGTTAGACAATGGCTGGAAAGTTAAAAACCCACAGTGGTGCTGCGAAGCGGTTCAAGAAAACCGCCTCCGGTTACAAGCGTAAAAGCGCCTATAAGAGTCACATCCTCACCAAGATGACGACTAAGCGAAAGCGTCAGCTGCGCGGCACGAGTGCCGTTCATGCGTCCGACATGCCTGCGGTAAAACGCATGCTTCGCGAAATCTAATCTAAGGTCAAAGGAGATCTCACATGGCTCGAGTTAAACGCGGCGTCGTCGCTAATCGTCGTCACAAAAAAGTTTTAAAGCAAGCAAAAGGCTACTACGGTGCCCGTAGTCGTATCTACCGCGTAGCGGTTCAGGCAGTGACAAAAGCAGGCCAATATGCCTACCGTGACCGTCGCGTTAAGAAGCGTGTATTCCGCGCTCTTTGGATTACGCGTATCAATGCCCAAGCACGTGTTAATGGCATGACTTACAGCCGATTAATTGCTGGCTTAAAGAAGGCAAACATCGAAGTTGACCGTCGTGTATTGGCTGATCTGGCTGTTCATGATAAGCCGGCATTCAATGCGATTCTCAATCAGGCGAAAGCTAGCCTCGCAGCCTAATTCTGCGCTGAATCTCCTACCGGTGCCTCTCGTTCGAGAGTAGGGCACCGCGAAGAGTCTCACCATAGAGTCGAATTAAGATTCGACAAGGGCTGATTGATGGCAACTCCAGATAGCCTCCTAACAGAGGCACTCGATGCAATACAAGACTCTAGCGACGAAAAGTCGCTGGAGTCTTTGCGTGTCCATTATATAGGTAAGAAGGGGGAGGTAACCGCGCAGTTGAAGGCGCTAGGCCAACTTCCTGCCGACGAACGACCTGCGGCTGGCGAGCGTATTAATGTCGTCAAACGCGCAATCGACGCAGCCCTCGCGGCGCGTAAAACAGCGATCGTAGAGCAGAGCCTCAACGCGCAACTCGCAGCAGAAACAATCGATGTGACCCTCCCAGGGCGACGCCAGAATCAAGGCGGTCTGCACCCAATTACGCAAACTATAGAGCGCATCTCTGCCATATTCGCAGGCAGCGGTTATGAAGTGGCCGAGGGCCCCGAAATCGAAGATGATTATCATAACTTCGAAGCGCTCAATATTCCCGCGCACCATCCTGCGCGTGCGATGCACGACACTTTTTATATAGACCCTGCGACTGTTTTACGGACGCATACGTCGCCGGTTCAGGTGCGGGTGATGGAAGGCGGTTCTCCTCCTTTCAAGATGATCTGTCCGGGGCGAGTTTATCGCTGCGATTCCGATCTGACTCACACGCCGATGTTCCATCAAGTTGAAGGCCTGCTAATAGATAGAGACGTCAGTTTCGCCGATCTAAAAGGCACGGTAATCGAATTTCTCCAAGCTTATTTTGAAGCAGACCTTCCCGTGCGTTTTAGGCCATCGTATTTTCCCTTTACCGAGCCGTCGGCTGAGGTTGATATGGGGTGTGTGAGCTGCGGTGGAAAAGGCTGCAGAATTTGTGGCCACACTGGGTGGCTCGAAGTGATGGGTTGCGGCATGGTTCATCCTAGTGTGCTCGAGATGTCTAATATAGATCCAGAAACACATAACGGTTTTGCCTTCGGCATGGGTGTCGAGCGCCTGGCGATGCTGCGATATGGAGTAGGCGATTTGCGCACCTATTTCGAGAATGACCTTCGCTTCCTTCAGCAATTTAATTAGTCGTTATTGCCCTTGGTGGGAGTCGACCCCAAGGGTATTCGTTCTGCACGACCACCAAACGAATGTGAGTTCAACATGATTTTTAGCGAAAGCTGGTTACGAGAATTTGTCGATCCGGGCATGGCGACGGCTGAGCTCGTTGAAACGCTGACGATGGCAGGTCTCGAAGTTGACGGTGTAACACCCGCAGCTTCGCAGTTCAGCGGCATAGTGGTTGGGCGTGTCGAGAGTGCTGAGCAGCATCCAGATGCCGACAAGCTGTCTGTTTGCCGAGTAAGTGATGGCACGACTGAATTTCAAGTTGTCTGTGGCGCGCCCAATGTACGAGCGGGCCTGTTGGTGCCGTTTGCTAGGGTCGGTGCGGTTCTAGACGGCGGCGACAAGCCCTTCAAAATCAAGGCCGCTAAACTGCGAGGTGTCGAGTCTAATGGCATGCTTTGCTCCGCTGAAGAGCTCGGTCTTGCTGAATCATCGGACGGCCTGCTCGAGCTTCCTGAGACGCTTTCACTAGGCGCAGATATTCGATCAGCACTTTCATTAGACGATCAGCTTATTGAGCTAGACCTGACACCCAATCGCGGCGATTGTCTTGGCATGATCGGTCTCGCAAGAGAAGTGGGGGTTCTCGCTCGCACTCAGGTCAACGAGATCGACTATCCAACCGTTAAAATCACGACTGAGCGCAAAATTCCGGTAGCAACAGCCGCACCTGATGAGTGTCCGAAATACTTGGGTCGGGTCATTGAGAATATTAATATCGCTACCCCCAGCCCTTATTGGTTGCAGGAACGGCTGCGCCGCAGCGGGCTAAGAAGCATCGATCCGGTCGTAGATGTCACTAATCTTATGCTGTTGGAATTAGGTCATCCGATGCACGCTTTCGACGCCGACAAGCTGCACGGTACAGTGACTGCTCGATTGGCGAAAGAGGGCGAGAAATTAACACTCTTAGACGACCGCGAGGTTGTTCTTGATTCGGCTACCCTCCTGATAGCGGATGATACGCAGGGTCTCGCTATGGCGGGCATTATGGGCGGATTATCAAGCTCTGTTACGAGTCAGACTAAGTCGATTTTCCTTGAGTGCGCGTTTTTCTCGCCACTCGCGATAGCGGGTAAGGCAAGAGGCTATGGCCTGCATACCGATGCCTCTCATCGCTATGAGCGCGGTGTAGATTACGCGTTACAAGCAGGCGCGCTCGAGCGCGCAACGGCGTTATTGCTCGAGATAGTAGGAGGGGACGCGGGCCCTGTAAGCACTGCCATTGGCAATTTGCCGAAGACTCGGCAAGTACGACTCAAGTTCGCGAATGTTAAGCGCCTATTGGGCGTCGATGTGCCGCAGGCTGAATCTGTAGATATCCTTACTCGGTTGGGATTTGTTGAAGAGAGTTCAGACGCCGAGGGTATAGTGTTCACCGTGCCTTCTTTCCGTTTCGACGTGTCTATCGAAGCCGATTTGATCGAGGAGATAGCGCGCGTATTCGGCTACAACAATTTGCCAGAAACACCGGGTATGACTGCTCAGCGATTGCCAAGGATACCCGAGCGTATCCGTCCGGTCGCAGCATTAAAGCAGCGGTTGGTTGCCGACGGTTATCAAGAAGCAATCAACTACAGCTTTATCGATCCAGAATTAGTTAGTAGCGTCTGCCCAGAGAGCCAGACCGTAGTGCTTAAAAATCCGATCTCGGCTGAAATGTCCGTAATGCGCCCGAGCATCCTCCCCGGTTTATTGTCCACTTTGAGTTACAACCTGAATCGACAGCGCGAACGGGTGCGTTTGTTCGAAGAGGGCCTGGTTTTTGAGAAAGTGGCGGGTGAAATTAAGCAGACCCGCTGTCTCGCCGGGCTTATATATGGCAGCGCAGAGCCGATCAATTGGAATCAGCCGAAAAAGCCGGTCGATTTCTATGACATCAAAGGCATTGTCGAATCGTTAGCTAATAAAGGGGAGCATGCTGAGCCTGTCGAATTTGTGAAAAGCGAGCACCCCGCGATGCATTCAGGGCAATGCGCAGAGGTGCGTTTTTCCGGAAAGTGTGTAGGCCATCTAGGCGCTATTCACCCGCGTCTGCAGCGTCAGTTTGGCTTTGCGAGCGCTGCTTATTTGTTCGAACTGAATACCGAGGCGCTTGTTACGCGGCAGTTGCCCGCCGCATCTGTATTGTCGCGATACCCAGAAGTCAGTCGTGACCTCGCGATCGTGGTCGGTGTCGATACCGCCGCAGGCGATATTGCAGCTAGTATCCGTGCGAATGCCGGTAGTGACCTGACAGAGTTGACGACGTTTGATGTTTACGACGGCGCTGGTGTGGGTGAGGGTAAAAAATCCATCGCATTTGGCTTGACCTGGCAGCATCCTTCCCGCACGCTTAGCGATGAAGAAATATCTGCTATTATTACTAATTGCATCAAGGTGCTAGAGAGCGATTTTAAAGCGGAATTACGCATCTAAATTCTGCTTTTATAGCTTTATCGCTGCAGCGATTTAACATTTTTAGTGTGTTTTTACACAAAACAAACCGACACGAGGGTTTGATATGACAGACGGTGCACTAACCAAGGCCGACATGGCAGAACGCCTGTTCGAAGAGCTTGGGTTGAACAAGCGCGAAGCGAAAGAAGTGGTCGAGCAGTTTTTCGAAGAAATTCGTGCCTCACTTGAGTCTAACGAACAGGTAAAACTTTCAGGATTCGGTAATTTCGATTTACGCGACAAGAAAGAGCGTCCTGGCCGAAACCCGAAAACCGGCGAAGAAATTCCTATCAATGCGCGGCGGGTGGTCACTTTCCGTCCGGGTCAAAAACTTAAAGCACGGGTAGAGGGCTATGCTGGAAGCGAAGAATAACGACGAGCTGCCTGAAATACCGCCGAAGCGCTATTTTACGATTGGTGAGGTAGGCGAACTGTGTTTGGTGAAGCCCCACGTCCTGCGTTATTGGGAAGCAGAATTCCCACAGCTCAAACCCGTAAAGAGACGCGGCAATCGCCGTTACTATCAGCGAGGAGATGTTATTCTCATTCGTCAGATTAAAAGCCTCCTCTACGAACAAGGTTATACGATAGGCGGCGCACGGTTAAAGATGAATGACAAAAGCGAACCCGTAGCTGTCTCTGCGGTCTCCGACGTGGCGCTAAAAACAATCATCAATGAGTTGGAAGCTGTAATCGCCACCTTGTAGAAAAGATTAGGCCTCGCAGCGCTGTCATCTTTCCGTGAAAGTAGTTAAAATCATGAAAAATCGGGGCGTAGCGCAGCCTGGTAGCGCACTACACTGGGGGTGTAGTGGTCGCAAGTTCAAATCTTGCCGTCCCGACCAAATTCTCCCTCGTGTTTCTCCGAATATCCTCTAAAGTTAATACCTCTCTAGCCCGGACCATCAAGCTTGGATGCGCGTAGCGCCAATATAGCTTCGGCCCTTTGCCTCGCCAGACACCGCTCTTCTATCTCGTCGATATAATCTAGAATCGCCTCTCGGGCACAGTATTCGATTGTTCGGCCGGTACTCATGGCCAGGATCAAAAGACGTGTTTCTATTTGCTGTGGCAGATCGATAGTGAACATGCTTTGCTTCTCTTGTTATGTTACGTGAGTTCTTTCTCTCTTACGGTTTAGAGAATGAGTCTGGGCATTTAATTTGTAACCCTTTTAATAGGTTTGCAGGCGCTTACCGACTACTTAGATGGTTTGTGCGCTTTGTTCGCTAGCCAATTTAGATCGAGCACCTAACTGATACAGACTGAAACTAAGTCTAGCTGTCGCAATTCTATGCGCAAGGTTACTGGTGGTTTACAGTGACAATGGAATTGATTGAGGCCAGCTGAGTGGTTCGCGATCAATATGAGGTAATGATCGTTACCATAAACCACTATTGGTAGTGTTATTGCGGTCATCTATCGTTTAAAATCGTTAATATTACGAGTCAGCAGATGCCTCGTCACTTGGGCGCGGCGATGTCGCTTAAGCCAGCGCTGCTCAAGTAGAGCGTAGCAACGAGCAAGGCGCTACTCTACAGTACGTTTAACTCACATCACGACAATAATAACTATCAGAATCAGAAAACGATGCGCCTCAAATGTATTAAGTTAGCCGGATTCAAGTCTTTCGTTGATCCTACAACAATCGATTTCCCCTCGAACCTATGCTCTGTCGTTGGTCCTAATGGCTGCGGCAAATCGAATGTAATCGATGCCGTGCGTTGGGTAATGGGAGAGAGCTCTGCGAAAAACCTGCGTGGCGAGAATATGACGGATGTCATATTCAATGGGTCCGGCGGACGAAAGCCGGTGGGTCAAGCAAGCGTTGAGTTGGTGTTCGATAATCATGATCACAAACTGACAGGCGAATATGCCAATTTTGATGAGGTCTCGATAAAGCGTAAGGTGGATCGCGACGCGCAGTCTACCTATTCGCTCAATGGCACCAAGTGCCGCCGTAAAGATGTCACTGATATTTTTCTCGGCACCGGCTTGGGCGCGCGAAGTTATTCGATTATTGAGCAGGGTATGGTGTCTCGGCTTATCGAGTCGAAGCCCGAAGAATTGCGCGTGTTTATCGAGGAAGCGGCAGGAATATCAAAGTACAAAGAGCGCCGAAGAGAAACCGAGAGCAGAATCAAGCGTACGCGAGAGAACCTTGAGCGGTTGTCAGATATCCGCGATGAGTTGGGCAGGCAACTCGCACACCTTCACAGGCAATCAGTTGCGGCTGAGAAATACGGTGAATACAAGACGCAAGAGAGGCAAACGACTGCTTTTTTGAACGCATTAAAATGGCAGGCATTAGACGTCGATATTAGGCAGAACAAGGCAGCAATTGGCGATCAGGAAATACGGTTAGAGGCGACTATTGCCGACCAACGCGAAGCGGATGCGAAGATCGAGCAACGCTTAGTCGATGGCACTGAGCTTGGCGATAAGCTTGGCGAGGTACAGGCGCGATTTTATAGCTTAGGAAACGACATCGCACGACTCGAGCAGTCGATCGAGCACCATCTTGAGCGCGCTGATCAAATGCGTTTCGATCTTAACGAAACTCAGCAGGCCTATGAACAAACGAAAGATGAACTCGATACCGACTTAGCTCGAATAGTCGAGATCGAAAGTGAGCTCGAGGAAGTGACGCCTGAACTCGATTCTGCACTAGAACTTGCAGCGGAATCGGCGGCCATTCTCGAAGAGGCTGAAAGTGGCCTGCGGCAATGGCAAACCGAGTGGGATGAATTTAACAAAGGTGCGGAACGTCCGAGGCAAGTCGCCGAGGTAGAACAAGCCCGTATTCAGCAACTTGAAAACATTGTGCAGCGTGGGCTCGAACGCAGCCGGCGGCTCGAGGAAGAGCGCGAGCAGCTTTTACAATCAGATGAAGACGATACAGTTATTGAGGCCAGAGAGGAGCTTGCGCTTTTAGAGGAAACCATCGAGACGCTGCAGGGGCAAAGCCAACTCGCAGGCAGTGAAATCGCGCTGCGTCGGTCCGAATATGGTGAGTGCGCAGATCAGTTGGACGCGGCACGAAGTGAATTGCAAACGGCTCGGGGCAAGCTTGCATCATTAGATGCGCTGCAACAAGCTGCCTTAGGTCTGGACAACGAAGAGGTAAACGCTTGGCTTCGAAATAATGGTCTTGGAGACAGGCAGCGACTCGCTCAAAGCATCCGCATCCAATCAGGATGGGAACAGGCCGTCGAATCAGTCTTGGGCGAAACGCTACAAAGTATTTGTGTCGAGGGGCTCGACGATATCGAATCGCTCCTCGCCGAGCTTCCAGAGGGGCGTATTGCCCTTGTTGATGTAAGTTCCTTAGCGACAGATATCCTGCAAACGAAATTGACCTTGAAGCCGCTAGCCGGTTACGTCGAGGCCGACAGCGGTATTCGCGATTTGCTCCAGAGCATTTACGCGGCCGAATCACTTACCGAAGCACTGGCGCAGAGGCAAGCCTTGGCCTCGCATGAGTCGATTGTGACGTTCGATGGGTTGTGGATCGGTAGATCTTGGATTCAATTAAAGACCGCTGACAAAGAAGGCTCGATAGTGAAGAGGCGCGGGCTTATCGAAGAGTTAAATGAATCGATTGATGCGCGTCTTGTGCTGTCGAATAAACTAAACGAGCGTCAGGCCGAACTGAAAGAAGCCATTGCAGAAGCCGAACAAGCCCGTGAACAACTTCAGCTGGATATTGCTAATAACAGCAAAGCGTTCGGCAACCTCAAATCACAGTTGAGCGCACAACAAGCAAAAGTTGAGGAAGCAGGACTTCGACGTCAGAGGATCCATCAAGAGCTCGAAGAACTCAAGCGCCAGATAGAGCTTGAGCAAGAAAATATAGCGGAATCACGGCAGCGACTTCAGGTGGCGCTCGATTCTATGGAAGAGAATATCGAGGCTCGCGAGCTACTCGAGCACAGGCGAGAGCAGCATATGCGCTCGCAGCAAGAGTCTCGCGAAAAGTCGCGGCATGATAAGGACACTGCTCATGCTCTCGCGCTGCGACAACAAACGTTGCAGTCGCAGATGCAGTCGACTCGAGAAACAATGGATCGAATGTCGTCGCAGGTAAAACGTAGCCAAGAACGTATAGAAACTTTAACCGCACAAATAGCGACCTCCGAAGAGCCCGTCGCTGACATGCGCTTGGAGCTAGAGTCGCTTCTCGAAAAGCGCTTAGAGGTCGAGCAAGAACTCGCACAGGCTAAGGCTCAGGTCGACGCTAACGAGCATGCCATAAGGGGTCTTGAAGCCGAGCGCAATAGTATTCAGGAGCGTAGTAATCAAATTCGCGAAGTGCTTATGCAGGCGAGGCTTAAAAGCGAAGGCGCTTCAGTAAAGCAGGAGTCCATTCTCGAGCAGCTTACTGACGCCAAGTTCAATCTAGAAGCGGTGCTCAATGCCTTGCCTGAAGAGATGGATATAGCGCAATGTGACACAGAGTTGGAGCGACTCGCTAATCGCATTCAACGCTTAGGGCCAATTAACCTTGCGGCTATTGATGAATATGCGCAGCAGTCTGAGCGAAAAGTCTATTTAGATAAACAGAACGACGACCTCGAACGCGCATTGACTACGCTGCAGAACGCTATCAAGAAAATCGATCAAGAAACGCGCGCGCGCTTCAAAGAGACCTTCGACAAAGTAAACGCTGGTCTTCAGGCATTATTCCCTAGAGTGTTCGGTGGTGGCCACGCGTATCTTGATATGACCGGTGAAGACTTGCTCGATACGGGTGTGGCAATTATGGCGAGGCCCCCTGGAAAGAGAAATAGCACTATTCATCTTTTGTCGGGCGGTGAGAAAGCGATGACGGCGATCGCGCTAGTATTCTCTATATTCCAATTAAACCCGTCGCCGTTTTGTATGCTCGATGAGGTTGACGCACCGCTCGATGATGCCAACGTTGGCCGCTACGCAAATTTGGTCAAAGAGATGTCGAAGTCCGTGCAATTTATCTTCATTACACACAATAAAATAACGATGGAAATGGCAAACCAACTGTTGGGCGTCACCATGCACGAGCCGGGCGTGTCACGTATTGTGGCGGTCGATATTGAAGAGGCAGCAGAACTCGCTGCAATGTAGGGTGGCTTGCCTAAGCGCCTCCTCACCAGCCAAACTGAGCGTATGGCTGATGAGGGGAAAGTATTTTCGACTTAAGCCCGCAGTTGGCTAAAGATCTGCTGTCACCTGGCTGATAACTCTTTAGATAATACTCTTTCATTAGCCTGTCTAAAATATCTTATGGATTTACGCGAACTCGTCATTCTAGTCCTTGGCCTAACTATTGTTGGCGTCGTCGTGAGAGGCCTTCTCGTCGCTTTGAAAGCGAGAAAAAGCCAGCTCAGGCTTGCGATCGACAAGAATATTCCTAAAGACATCGACCTCGAGGCAATCGAATTAGCGGAGCTTCCTAGCGGCGGCGCTCGCGTTGTTCGCCGCTCCCCCGATGAGCTTCATGCAGCGAACACAGAGAGTAAGGCTGACGCTCCTCTAAATATCCCCGTGTCAAAACCTGTGCCCGCGAGTCCAGAAATTCTGCCACTAGAGTTTGAAGAGTCATTAGAAACAGAGGGTTCTGAGGCGCCAGTAGAGTTTGAGGGGGCGGAAGAGTCTGAAGAGTCCAGAGAGTCTGAATGGCCTAAAGAGACAGAAGAGTCAGAAGAGACAGAAGAGTCAGAAGAGACAGAAGAGACAGAAGAGACAGAAGAGCTGCCCGAAGAA
>LICD01000015.1 GCA_001438145.1 OM182 bacterium BACL3 MAG-120619-bin3
CTCGCGTTACTAACATGCTGTTCGTATTGTGACCCATACCAAGTGCTGCCGCCATGCCCGCAACGATGGCATAAATATTTTTTAGTGAGCCGCCGAGTTCAACGCCGAACATATCGTCATTCGTGTAAACCCTAAAATATCGTGACTTAAGGACTGTTTGCACCGCGTCACGAACCTCGAGGTCGGCGCTCGCAATCACCGTACCCGTGAGTTGCCGTGCCGCTATCTCCTTCGCCAAATTTGGACCGCTTAGGACGCCAATAGGCGACTCGGGAGCGAGTTCACCGAGTATCTGACTCATCAACAAAAAGGAGCCCGCTTCTATTCCTTTTGTCGTGCTAACAAACATCGCGCCTGGATCTGCCGACTTCACCAACTCCGACACCACCGCCCTGAAAGAACTGCTTGGCACAGCGACAAAAATCAGCTGCGCGCCAGATACTGCTGCAGCCATGTCATGCGTTGCAACTACACGTTCATTCAGTACATAACCTGGCAAGTAAGATTCATTGACGTGATCGCGGTTAATCGCTGCGGCGAGAAAATCGCTGCGCATCCAAAAGCTCACAGGATAACCATTGCCTGCAGCAATATTCGCCATTACCGTGCCGAAGCTGCCGCCACCGACGACCGCTACTTTCATCACTTCTGCCACTCTTACTCTCCCATCACTTAGGCGTAGTACCTGTAGGCACAATCAACGACTGCTATAATAGACAGTTTGAGGGCCGAGGGCGAAGACTCATTAGCGTGAAGTGAGAAGAAGCGAGTGCTTAGAAATTGGACGCAGCGAACGCAATAAGCGCGAACAGTGGCTCAGGGTAGACGCCGACCCAAAGAACGGCGACGGTAAGCACTGCAAGCACCGCCAACACGCCCAGATTCTCTATCCCTATTTCTCTCAACGCAAAAGACTCATCTGTGTCGAGAACAGGCATAAGCATCTGGTAGACGATGCGTAAATAGTAAAAAAGACCAATCGCGCTACCAAGAACCATCGCTGCCAATAATCCCCATTGAGAATCGCCTACGGCGGCAAAAAAGACCTGAAATTTTGCGATAAAGCCGGCAGTCAGGGGGATTCCTGCCAAACCTAGAACCATCACCAGCAGCACACTAGCAAGCCACGGAGATCGCCAGAAAAGGCCACGATAGTCCCCCACCCCTGCGGCCTCGTCTTCGCTCGATGACACGAGCAACGCGCAGCCAAATGCGCCGAGTGAAAGAAGGCTGTACACAAGGAGGTAGAACAACGCCGACTCTAGAGCAAACGCTGAGTCTTCCACTTCGGAGATCGCGGTAGCCGCCGAGATCGATAGCATCGCCACGAGAAGATAGCCCATATGCGCAATCGAAGAATAGGCCAATAGCCTTTTCAAATTGGTTTGTCGTAACGCCAATAAATTGCCTACTAAAATTGACGCCACCGCGACGAGTGCGATGACACTTGTCACAACGGGCAGCTGCCCTATTTGCGGCTGGCTAAACAGGCGAATCGCGAACACAGCTACTGCGACCTTGCCAAGTGTCGCAAGAAAGGCCACTGCCGGTAGCGGACCGCCCTGATACACATCGGGCGTCCATAGATGAAAAGGCACCAGCGACAATTTAAACGCTGCTCCGACGAATAGCATCAGCAATCCAAGATAAAAAAGCGACCCCGTCGACACAGAGATATCGAGAAACCCGAGCGAGCCAGTCGCTGCGTAAATCAATGCCATACCAAACAGCATCGTTGCGGATGCGACGGCGGAAAGAACAAGGTATTTAATGGCAGACTCTAGACTTTTAGCAGCCCATGCTCCGCTATGAATGGGATAAGCAATCATGCCATACAGCGCCATGCTCAACATCTCAAGGCCTATAACCACGGTGATAAAGTGCGCACTGCTGACAAGCGTGATCGCCCCAAGCGTTGCTAGTGACAGCAGCAATTGAAATTCATCGCGCGCATCCGCGAGCTTATGAAAATAGGCGAAGCTCATAATCGCGACACCCATCGCGCTAAAGGCTAGCAATGCGATGAACAAGGCAGATAACGCATCGAGCACAAAAAGAGCTGTGACCATACTCGGCGCAGCGCCCAGCGTTAATTCATAAAACTGCATTGCTCCTGCGATCCCTGCAGCAAGCATGCCTGAGGTTGCGATAACCGTGCTTACGAAGTGATTGCGCCCAATAGCAATAGCGAGCATACCGACGATTATCGCAAGCCCCATTAGTTCATGCGGAAGCAGCAGCAAAAGGCCGTCTAAATCTACTGCTGGAGTAATTGGCATTGTGGCGAACTCCTTTTCCATTATCGACTCTCCCCTACAGCAGCGAAGGCATCGCTAGCGCTAGACAGCCTTTCAAGCACTCCCGAAGAAAGGTCCAGAAAGGCATTCGGGAAAAGCCCCATTACCACCAGGCCGATCATCATCAATGCGTAAATAAAGAGTTCACGATTATCTAGATCGGGCAGTGAAGAATGATCCGCTTCAGAGTTTTGAGCCCCTTGGAAAACCGCCTGCATTACCCAGAGCGAATAAACTGACGCGACGATCATGCCCAAGGCTGCCAGCGCTGCAGCCCAGATGCTCACCGAAAAGACGCCGAGCAAAGACAAAAATTCGCCGACAAAATTGCCGAGACCCGGCATGCCAAGCGCGGCGACAGAGAAGAATAGTGCAACGACGGCCATCCGCGGTGCGAGCGCCCAAAACCCTCCCATGAGGCGCATATCTCGGGTATGCAGTCGCCCCTGCAATCCACCTGCAAGACTGAATAGAGCCGCTGCACTGAGACCATGCGCGAGCATAGTCATCACTGCACCCTGCAATCCTATAAGGTTCCATGCGTATATACCGAGCAACACAAACCCCATGTGACTCACGCTGGTATAAGCGATCAAGCGCTTAATATCAGATTGCGCGAGCGCTACCTTCGCGCAATACAAAATACTAATCACCGCGAGGGCCAGTGCGACAGGCGTAAACTGCGCCGACGCCTCTGGAAAAAAGGGCAGCGTGAATCTGATAAGCCCATAGGCGCCAGTCTTGAGCAATACTCCAGCTAGCAACACGCTACCCGCAGTAGGCGCTTGCGAATGCGCATCGGGCAACCACGAATGGAATGGAACGCTAGGTAGCTTGGTGGCAAATGCGATAAAAAATCCGAGCATTAGCCCTATCTCTAAAGCGCCATCTACCTCTGTGCGCAAGAGATCCTCGTAGGCAAAACTGAGATAGCCATACTGAATCTTGAAAAAATACACAAGGCAAAGCAGCGAGACCAAAAGCAACATGCCTGTGAATTGCGTGAAGAGAAAAAACTTTGTCGCCGCATAGCGCTTATTTTCGTGACCCCAAATCGCGATGATGAAATACATCGGAATGAGCATTACTTCCCAAAAGAAAAAGAACAGAAATAAATCGATGGCAGTGAACACACCGACAACACCCGCGAGCGTCCAAAGGAGATTAAAATAGAAAAAGCCTACTCTCTCGCGCATCTCTTCCCAAGCAGCGCCAATTGAGATAAGCCCAAGAAAGCTCGTTAACCCAACCAACAGAAGACTGAGCCCATCAACTGCAAGCGTAAACTTTATGCCTAGACTTGGAATCCAACTGCGGCTGAATTCTACAATCCATTTAGATTCACTGTCAGCGTCATATCCCTGATAAAGCAGCACTAATGGAATGAGGGTAGCCGCAACAGAGAAAAGGGCAATCCATCGCGGAAGACGAGAGTCAAACCATTCGGAAAGCCAAGCAAGCAAGCCGCCAAAAAATAGAATGAGGAGAATCCAGAGCAAAATCATAGAACGCCTCCTAAGGTGAGAAGCAACACTGTGCCGAAAACCACGCTCAGAATGTACCAGCGCAGCGAGCCTGACTGCGATCTCACAAGTAACGTATTTCCTGCCTCACTCAAGGCGACTAGCAGCCCTGCAGCACCATCAATAAAATCATGTCTATTAATAGCTGCTAGCCACAGATAAGGCGTAATAAAAAGCCTTCGGTAAAGACCGTCAAAGCCCCAACCTGTAAACCAGAATCTGTGCAGCCACTGCGCCAAGTCGCTCGCCATTAATCGGCTAACCGACAGGGTGCGCGATCCATAAAACAAATAACTTATCCCGATGCCAATCAGAGGAACAGCGATCATAATCGCGTGCATCAATGCTGAGACCGTATGCTCGCCGTGCTCTCCCGCTGCTGAGAAAACCGAATCGGTGGGGACATGAATTAGCCCGCCTGCTAATGCCAGCACCATAAGCACTAGCAGCGGCGCCGCCATACTGAAACCAGTCACTTCCCGCGCCTTGTGATGATCTACGCTTTCGCCAAAGAAGACGACAAACACTAATCTAAAGCTGTAAATACCGGTAAAGAAGGCCCCAATAACGCCTCCAAGCCATAGCCAGAACCCATAGTGTTCTAACTCGAGCGCGGCCAGTAGGATTTCATCTTTGCTGAAGTAACCCGAGGTAAAGGGAAACGCAGCAAGTGCCAAACTACCGATAAGGAAAGACGCAAATGCCAAAGGTAGTTGACGCCACTTGCCGCCCATCTTAAAGATATCGTGCTCATGGTGAAGGCTAAGAATCACGGTGCCAGCAGCAAGGAAAAGCAGCGCCTTAAAGAACGCGTGGGTCATTAGATGAAATACCGATGCCGACCAAGCACCGACACCTAAACCAAGAAACATATAGCCGATCTGGCTGATCGTAGAATAGGCAAGAATCCGCTTAATATCGTGTTGTGTCATCGCTGTGAAACCTGCAATTAGCAGGGTCGCCAAGCCGATGAGCGCCACCAAAAGCTGTACATTAGGCGCAAGCTCGAACAAGGCATGAGTGCGAGCAATAAGGTAAACGCCCGCGGTCACCATTGTTGCAGCATGTATAAGTGCGCTGATTGGTGTAGGACCCGCCATTGCATCCGGAAGCCAGGTTTGTAACGGCAGCTGCGCGGATTTGCCTACCGCGCCACCCAGAAGAAGTAACGCTGCGGCAACTGCATAGCCTGAACCGATGGTCCATTCGCCTTGGGCCAAATCCATTGACTCTTGAATGTCGAGTGAACCGAGTTGGCTGAAAATCAAGAAAAGCCCTATGGCCATTGAGGTGTCACCAACACGCGTGGTGACAAAAGCCTTGCGCGCAGCATAGCCGTTGGCTGGATCCTGATACCAAAATCCAATAAGCAAGTAACTGCAAAGTCCAACACCCTCCCAGCCTAGGTACAGGAGAAGCAAATTATCGGCAAGCACCAACACGAGCATCGCAGCTACGAATAGATTCATGATGGCAAAGAAACGACTGTAACTCGGATCGTCAATCATGAATCCGGTCGAATACAGGTGAATTAAAAAGCCAACCCCGGTTATAACCAAGATCATCACAACGCTCAGTCCGTCTAAATACAGACCAAATGCCGCGTCAAATGAACCAACAGCCATCCACGTGTAGACCTCGTGAACGATGACTTGAGCATCGCCATTGATAATCGGCAGAGAAACCAACACTGCAGCGCAAAAGGCGAGCCCTATGCTACCCGCACCAATTACCGCGACTAATTTCTTCGGCAAGCCTCCGCCACTCAGAAAGAGAGTTAAAAAACCGAGTAGCGGAAATGTTGGTAACCATCCAAGTGATTCGAACACAAGTTACTCCTAGCGTGAGCCTAGCCCTTTAGTGCACTGAGCACGTCTATGTCGATTGTCTTAAAGTGCTTGTATAACGCAATGATAAGCCCCAGTCCGACAGCCACTTCCGCAGCGGCAAGCGTCAGAATCATGAGGAACATCACTTGACCATCGGCGCTACCCCAGCGCGCGCCTGCAACGATAAAAGCGAGCCCCGAGGCATTCAGCATGATTTCTAAGGACATTAAAACGAAGACAATGTTGCGCCTGGTCATCACACCAACCAAACCGAGGCAAAAGAGAGTAGCTGCGAGCATAAGTCCATGCTCTAAGGGAATGCTTTCCATAACACCTTTTCCTTTTTTATCGCCGCAACCCGCTGAGGGCTGTCGGTACTGAGACTATCTTTTAGCTATGTGGTAGGCGGATACCAACCCTGCCAACAACAAGAAAGACGCGAGTTCCACCGCGAGAACATACGGCCCAAATAAAAGTTCACTTACTGCACGAGCGCCGATTTCCTCAATGTTAAGGCCTGCTGTCGGTATAGACGCGACGAGCTGAATGAGCAAGAGAAGCGCTAAGACGCTAGGAACAAACCACGTCCGTGCGGGCAACCATTCTTTCTCCTGATCACGGCTTCTCTGTCCTAGATTGAGCATCATTACCACAAACAAAAAGAGCACCATGATCGCGCCGGCGTAAACGATCGCCTCGAGAATTGCGACGAAAGGAGCTCCGAGGCTAAAAAAAACAACTGCAACTGCAAGCAGCGAAAGCACTAAATAGATGAGAGCATGCACCACGTTGGTCTGCACGATTACCAATAGCGTGGCTATTACTGCAACCAGTGCTCCTGAGTAGAATAATTCGGTCATGGAAGCAGACTCCGCACATCAACCGGCGGCAGCTCATTTCTCGCTTCGCCTTTATCCTTGCCCCCAATAGACTTGCCAGCGACACGGTAGAAATTGGTCTCGTGGTATTTACCCGTGCCAGCTATCAGCAAATCGGCTTTCTCCCAAACCATGTCTTGCCGCTTGTATTCAGCCATCTCGAAATCAGGCGTTAACTGAATTGCATTCGTAGGACAGGCCTCTTCACAGAATCCGCACATTATGCAGCGCGAAAAATTAATGCGGAAAAACTCCGGATACCAACGCCCCTCCTCGTCCTCGGTTTTTTGCAGAGCGATACAATCGACCGGACAGGCGACTGCACAAAGATTACAAGCGACGCAGCGCTCTTCGCCGTCGGGATCGCGCGTGAGAATAATTCGACCACGCCAACGTGAAAACATGTGTGGCTGTTGCTCTGGGTATTGAACAGTGTCTGTCGCAACAAACAAATGCCTAAACACTCGCCAGAGTGTCACTACCTGACTCGTTAACGTGTCTTTTACCAGTTCGCCAAATTTAGCCAACCAAGACTTGGAATGGGGTCTGACAATGGGATCACTCACTTCAACCTCCTCCTCTCCACAGCGCTTAATGACACCTAATTAGCCGACAGGATCACAACGCCGGTAATCAACAAATTCAGAAGCGACAGGGGTAATAGAAATAGCCACCCGTAGCTCATCAACTGATCGTAGCGCGGCCTTGGAATTGCGGCACGCAGCAAAATAAAAAAGGCAATGAAGCACGACGCCTTAATGAAAAACCATGCTAGCGGAGGCAATAGAGGACCCTGCCAACCGCCAAAAAAGAGCACCGTAATAAGCGAAGATATCAGCACCAAACCGAGGTATTCGCCAACGAAGAACATGCCAAACTTCATGCCCGAATACTCTGTGTGATAGCCCGCACAAATCTCTTGTTCAGCCTCGGGGATATCGAAAGGAAGACGGTGACTTTCTGCTACACCTGCAATCAGAAAAATGACGAAGCCTATAAATTGGGGTACGACGAACCACCCTCCTTCCTGCGCCAAGACGATTTCGCGCAAATCAAAACTGCCGGTCAGCGCGACAACCCCTAACAGAGAAATACCCATAAACACTTCATAACTAACCATCTGCGCCGCAGCGCGCAGACTGCCGAGTAGCGCGTATTTGTTATCAGATGAGAGCCCGCCAAGCATTACCGAATAGGCGCCGAGAGAGGCCATAGCTAAGACAAAAAGAACGCCGATATTTGAATCGACAATGCCCACTCCGGGCGCGAATGGCACTACAGAAAAACTGAGCAGTATGACGATCATGATGATGGTCGGTGCAAGAACAAAACCAAATCGGTCGGCAAAAGGAGGGATCCAATCTTCTTTGGTAAAAATCTTGATCATGTCAGCAACCACTTGCAGAAGACCAAAGGGACCTACTCGATTTGGTCCGAGCCTGTCTTGCCAGAATCCAAGCAAGCGTCTTTCGACCCAAATAAGCATCGCAGCAAAAACGATTACTACGACGAGGATACTGGCAATATTAAGCGCTGAGCCGACTTCCCATTGCATATTAGTGAGCTCCTGCCGCGGCATCGTTCACGACTAGATTGGTCAGCCCGAGCCGCGACTGAATGGCATCGTACACAGCTTTAGAAGGCGCTAAAGACGCATACCGGGGCAGATCATGGGGATTTATCCGAGCGCCCAACGCACTGCTTCCGGCATACACTAAGGCAACGCCTATAGGCGTCTCCTTTCGTATATAGAGAGGCAGGGTAGCGCCACCCTCTATGCTGCCATCCTCGTTACCTCCGATCGACACAAGATCGCCATTAACTACCCCCATCTCGCGCGCATCACTGGGACACAGTGACAGATAGGCATCGCACATACGCTTCTGTATTGCTGCCGAATGCGAGGAAAGCGAATCGCTCCCGAAGATCTGCCTGACAAGTCGAATCTCGAAAGGCCCGTCCATCCCGATAAGCTGCTCTGTGTTATAGGGCGACCCTTTGTTACTGCGAGCGATCAGATGCACGCCTGCATGCCCCTGTTTAAGTTCACCGTTGACCTCCGCTTGAAATTTACTGATCGCTTGATTCGAATTCCAGCGAGGAGCCCAAGCAGTGGCGAGAAGCGAAGAGTCTTTCTGTGTGAGCATCCCCTCCATCGAAAAGGACATGACCGAATTATCATCGACAGGCTGCTTGCCTTCGTGCACATTTTTATCGGCATTCATCGCAGTTCGGCCGCTGTAGCGATGCGACTGGCGCGGCACTTTCAAGCCAGCGATTCGACCTGTCGGATTCGGTAGACACTCGCCAAGCCGTGCGAAATCATTTGCCTCGGCCGCACAGCGTGCAATCAACGAATCTGAATGAGCAGAGGCTTCCACATTGAGCCATTTTTCAACTGGTTTTGCCGCCTCGCTACCCTCACCCACTTGGAAACTTAGCTGTGCTCGTCCTTCGTAGTTAACCTTGGTGGTTTCACATTCGTTAAAAGTTGCACTGGGAATAGTTAGCGTCGCAAAGCGTTGCGTAGGCGTTTCGATCTGATCGATCACGAGCAGCTCAGCCGCGGTCAGCGCAGCCCTTACGCTTTCTGTCGGTGCGCGTTCGAACAGATCGTTCTCGATTACGATAGCCCGCTTAATCTCACCCGTCGCCAACTTCGCTAACGCGGTGGTTAGCGTGTTTTCACCCGCTGCAAGTAACGCGTGTCCAACACTATTATCCTCTGCAGGCAAAAGCACCAAATCACAGGATTGCGAACGAAGATCACTCAGCGCGCGCGCGATATTCGCAGCGCAGCGCATCAGGGCAACCCCTGCGCCGCTGCCACTGACTATTAGGGGTCTTTTTGCGCCAACTAGGGCCGAATAGGTCGCCTCTACACTCTGCATCGTTGTACCCAACGTTTCATCCGAGTAGTTAGGCGAACGACCCGACAAACGCTCCACCAAGGCATTAGCAGCATTGATAAGCGACACCCCATCGACGTTGAGCTTGATCGACACAACGTCATCGAGCCGCGTCGAGCCTGACGCGAACACAGCTAAAGGACTCAGCGAGTCTTGTGCTAATTCGCGTACTGCAGCGTCTTGCCAACTTGGTATTCGATTCGCCTCGGCGAGATCTTTCGCCGCGTTCCGCACGCTTTGGCGCAGCGCGAGCGCAATCCGCGGCGCAGTGTTAGTCACGTCCTCGCCTAATACAATTATTGCGTCAGCCTGTTCTATCTCTCGCACGCTCGGACTATGAAAAGACGAGTCACGTAAACACTCGACCAACACTTGCAATGCCTCGTGGTCGGCATCGGAATGGCCTGCAAAAAAATTCTCAGCGCCGACGAAACAGCGCAGAGCAAAGTTTGCCTCGTTTGACGCGCGCGGCGAGCCAATACCAATAACCGCCTCGCTTGCGAAAGCGGTGATCCGCTCTTCCACCTCGCGCGTGCTAACCGACAAGCCAGAGGCATCCTTAGCGCCGCGAAGACGAGACTCACTATTAACATAATGAGCACCAAACCGGCCGCGATCGCATAAAAAGTAACCATTGATGTCATTGTGATAACGATTGACGACACGGCGTAAAGAACCGTAGCGCTCGCCCGGCGTTATATTGCAGCCAACCGAACAGCCGCTGCAAATCGACGGCGCAGATTGCAAATCCCACTTGCGCGCGTAGTGCGCACTAAAGGGTTTATCGGTGAACACGCCCGTAGGGCAAACCTCAACGAGATTGCCGCTAAATTCACTTTCAAGCGAGCCCTCTTCGAAACGACCAAAATAAGTATGATGATGAGACGCCTGAGCGGATAAATCGGTCCCGCCTGCATAGTCGTCATAAAACCGAACGCAGCGGTAACAGGTGATGCAGCGATTCATCTCGTGATTAATAAAGGGGCCTAAATTTTGATTACGGTGGGTTACTTTCTGTTTATCAAACCGTCGATAGTTGTGGCCAGACATTTGAGTCATGTCTTGAAGATGACACTCGCCTCCCTCCTCGCACACGGGGCAATCATGGGGATGGCTTGTCATCAAGCTTTCGATTACGTCGGCTCGAAAATTTGACGCCTGCTCGCTCGCCAGTGAATAAATTCCGCCCTCGGTGACAGGCGTCATACAAGACATCACTAGCGTGCCCTTTTTATCCTCTGCATCGCGGTACTGAATGACCGCACATTGACGACAGGCGCCAACCGAACCCATTGAGGGATGCCAGCAGAAATAAGGGAGGTCGAGCCCCTGCGAGAGACACTCTTGCAATAGATTATTGGCTGGGTCTACTTCGTAGCAAATCCCGTCGACCGTAATTTTCACCATCGCGTTACTCTCCAATACTTGACGCCTCCATCACAGTTTAGTGATAAGGACACTTCGCCCCCGACACATGCGCTGCAAATTCTTCTGCGAATAACGTAAGTCCACTACCCAATGGGGCCGTCGCGCCGGGGGCAAGTGCGCAAAAGGTACGACCTGGCCCAAGGTATTCGACGTGATCTTTTAAAATGTCGATGTCTTTAAACGAGCCTTTTCCTGTCTCGAGGTCACGAAATATCGTGTCTACCCAGGGCAGGCCATCACGGCAAGGCGTGCAGAATCCACAGGACTCGTGCGCGAAAAATTTCATGAGATTGCCAATCATGCCAATGGGGCACGTTTTATCATCGAGTAAAATCATTGTGCCGGTGGCAAGCCTGCTGCCAAGTTCGCCGATTGCTGCGTAGGTGAGAGGCGTGTCGAGATGCGCTGGGGTGAGAAAGTCGGTAGAACCCCCGCCCGGGAGAAACGCCTTAAGCGTAAAGCCCTCCTGCATACCTCCCCCGTAACCCTCAATCACTTCTCGGATACTCACCCCAAACGGAAGTTCCCAACAGCCTGGATTTTTGACACGTCCACTGACGCCAAACAATTTCGTTCCAAAGTCCCCACCGCTGCCAAGCGACTGATACCACTCAACGCCATGAGCCAGAATGCCAGGAAGGTTACAGAGCGTTTCGACATTGTTAACGATAGTGGGTTTGCCCCAAAGGCCACTAACCTGAGGAAAAGGCGGTTTCGCGCGAGGATTAGCGCGCTTACCTTCAAGCGCATTAAGCAGAGCGGTCTCTTCGCCACAGATGTAGCGACCCGCGCTAGTGTGAAGCACTATATCGAAATCGAATCCTGTGCCAAATATGTCGCGTCCTAAATGGCCCGATTCGCGTGCCTCAGCAATCGCCTTAGCAAGGCTACGCTCTGCATCAAAGTATTCTCCACGTAAGAAAATAAACGCACGACTCGCTTGAATCGTGTAGGCCGCGATGATCATCCCTTCGATCAATAAATGGGGATCGCCTTCCATTAACATCCGGTCTTTAAAAGTGCCTGGCTCCATTTCGTCGGCGTTAACTACCAGATAGCGCTGAATAGTTGCATCATCGCTTTTCGGCACGAAACTCCATTTAAGACCCGTAGGAAAGCCTGCTCCACCTCGCCCCTTTAGCCCAGAGTTCTTTACCCGCTCGAGTACGTCGCTTGGCTCCAACCCGTTAGCAATTGCACGCGCGCCAGCATAGCCGCCTGCTGCCTCGTAATCCGTGAGGTTAAGCGCACCCCTAGCAAGGTCAATATTCTTAGTCAGCGGGCGATCGGTCATTTGTCACCTCGCACATTTTTAAGCGGTAAAACCGAAGCGATTGTGTCAACACAGAGGTGACGATGCATCGCTTCACCAACCATCATCACGGGTGCTTTATCACAGTCGCCCAAACACGGGACTGGAATTAGCGTGTATTCTCCATCGGCAGTTGTTTCACCATAGTCGATACCAAGATGCGCACTTAGCTGTGCTTTGACCTTGTCGCAGCCCATAATCCAGCAGCTTACGCTATCGCAAAAAAGGATAACCTTCTCACCTACTGGCCGCCGATAAATCAAATTAAAAAATGTCGCCACGCCCTCAAGCTCACTCACCGGCACTGATAAGTAATCGGCTATGGCGAGCATGCTCTCGTCGGATACCCAACCTTGATGCCGTTGCACAATCTTTAACGCTTCGAGTCCAACAGCCTGCTTGGTCGGATAGAGAGTTAATTCGTGTTCGATTTCAGCGATCTCTTCAGCCGATAAGTCGCGTGCGCGTGGACGCGGGTTCGGACTTGAGCTAGCTATAACGTGTTGCTGCATCGGTGCGTCTCTCTATACTCGAGTGAAAAACATCATCTATCTACATCCGCCATGACAAAATCGATACTGGCTATAATGGCGATCAAATCGGACACCATAAAGCCGCGGGAAATCGCCGGAATCATCTGCAGGTGCGCAAAAGACGGGGTGCGGATCCGCGTGCGATAAGAGGCCGTATTGCCATCGCTAATTAAGTAGTAAGAGTTGATACCTTTGGTGGCTTCAATCGACATAGACACTTCGTTGGGGGGAATCACTGGCCCCCAACTCACACTCAAAAAGTGATTGATGAGTGTCTCGATATCTTGCATCGATTTTTCTTTACGCGGAGGTGTCGTTAATGGATGCGAAGACTTATAGTCTCCAGAAGGCATATTATCGACACACTGCTTAATAATTCGAAGGCTCTGCCGCATCTCTTCCACACGCACTGCGCAACGGTCGTAGCAATCTCCGTTAGCCGCGATCGGAATATCAAATTCGAAATTCTCGTAGCCGCTATAGGGCCGCTGTTTACGCATATCCCATTCATAGCCTGTCGCTCGTAGACCAGCACCAGTTACGCCCCAGTCAAACGCGTCTTGAGTGGTATAGGCGCCAACGCCCTGTGTACGGCGTTTAAGAATGCCGTTGTTGAGCACCATGCTGTCGTACTCATCGAGTCGCGCAGGCATAAAATCGAGCAACTCTCGAATCCGCACTTCCCAGCCTTGCGGGAGATCTTGCGCGACGCCGCCAATGCGGAACCAGCCCGGATGCATCCTCGCGCCGCAAATCGACTCAATGATATTGAAAATCCTTTCTCGCTCTACAAACATATAGAAGATAGGCGAGAGTTGGCCCACGTCCTGAGCAAACGTGCCATAGAATAGAAGATGGCTACAAATTCGAAACATTTCGGACAGCATGACGCGAATAACTTTGACCCGTTCGGGCACCTCTATCCCAGCCATTTTCTCAACTGCCATAACGTAAGGCAGATTGTTCATTACCCCACCCAGGTAATCTATTCGATCGGTGTAGGGAATAAAGGTGTGCCACGACTGCCTCTCGCCCATCTTTTCTGCGCCGCGATGGTGATAGCCAATGTCGGGAACAGCGTCGACTAAGATTTCGCCGTCGAGTTGCACGGCTATACGAAACGCACCATGAACACTTGGGTGATTTGGACCAAGATTTAGAAACATAAATTCCGAATCTTCGGACGCGCGTTTCATTCCCCATTCTTCGGGCTTAAATTTTAACGCCTCTTGCTCAATATCAGTTTGGGCATCATCAAGGGTAAAGGGTTCCATCTCTGTTGCCCGCGCAGGATGCTCTTTGCGCAACGCATGCCCTTCCCAAGTTGGTGGCAAAACCAGTCTGTAGAGGTTGGGGTGACCGTCGAATCGAATGCCAAACATGTCCCACACTTCGCGCTCATACCAATTGGCATTGGGCCAAAGGAACGTCGCTGTTGGAAGATGCAGGTCATCGTCGAACAAGGGGACTTTGAACCGAAGATCAGCATTTCCGCTGAATGACATGAGGTGATAGACGACGGTAAATTCGCTCGCAGGCTGACCCGCACGATTAACGCGCACGCGCTCATCTATCGCGGTGAGATCGAGTAGCATCTCGAACCGTTGCCCCGCAAAGGTCTGCTCGCGCACGAGGGTTAGAGCCTGCTGAATGCTTTCTCGGGCAAACCAGAGCGTTGGAATTTCGTCGCAAGTAAGTTGTTCATGCAAGATGCGATCGCCGAAAACAGCACGGAGATGCTCTACAGCCGCTAGTCCCACCGGCGCGTTTAAATTCTCTGTGACGGATACTGTTGAGGGGACTCGCATCGTTTATCTAGACCTCGTCCGGTGATCTGAGTTCGGTCGCTGCGATTCTTTCGGGGCCTCTGATAACACGTTGTACTTCGTTTTCTTCTCGCTGAATAATCCCCTGCTCATTGATCACCCAACTCAGCGGACGCCGCTGATTACCAATCGATTCTTGCAATAAGAGCAGGCCTTGCAGAAGTGCTTCAGGCCGCGGCGGGCAGCCGGAAACATAGACGTCGACGGGCAGAAATTTATCGACACCTTGGACAACCGAATAGATATCGTACATGCCCCCGGAGTTCGCGCAGGAACCCATGGAGATAACCCATTTGGGCTCGAGCAACTGATCGTAAAGCTGCTTCACAACCGGCGCCATTTTTCGGAATACCGTGCCTGCGATCACGATCATATCGGCTTGGCGAGGAGTTCCGCGTATCACCTCTGCACCAAATCTCGCGAGATCGTGCCTACTGGTAAACGCGGTGGCCATTTCGACATAACAGCAAGAAAGACCAAAATTAAACGGCCATATCGAATTTTTGCGTCCCCAAGCAACCATGTCTTCAAGTTTTACCATCATTACATTGCGGCGAATAAATTCGTCCATCTCACTGCCGCCGCGCTGCGGTGCAGCCGCCGTCTCAGCTGACTCTAGGCTCCAATTCATAATTTAAACTCCTTCCGATTAGTGACGCCGCCAGGTCCAACCATCGTTCGCAACTCGCGCTTCTGAATCTGTGTGCGCCAGTCGAGCGCGCCTACCCGAGCCAGATACAGTAGCGCGATCAAAAGGACGGAGATGAAAATTGCGATCTCAATAAAACCAGCCCACCCAGCTTCACGGACTACGAGGGCCCACGAAAATAGGAAAACCACTTCGAGATCGAAAATGATGAAGAGAATAGCGGGGAGGTAAAAGTGAATCGTGGTGTGAAACTGAGCGCTACCAACTGAGACGATGCCAGACTCGAACGGTAGATTTTTAGAGTGCGCATTTTTGCGTTGACCAAGAACAAATGACAACCCGAGCATCGTTCCGACAACAGCGACAACAGCAAATCCGTAGATTAAAAACGCTCGCAGGTCGTTATTAACACCTACATCGACTGCAGATTCGATCATCGCACCCCCTCGATTTAAGACTATTTCAACTCACTCTCACTTTCGAACACTCAGCTATCAGCCTACTACTTGGCCTTAATTTAGACTGCGAGTGTCACTAGTTAAGCGCTCTCGCGAACATAAATTCAAAAAAGAGAGGAGTTGAAGTCAACACGCTCTTTAATGAGTGGCCATAAAACAGAGCACTGGTGTGGGAAAAACTGGAGAGACGAAACAGAGAGTGTGCAAAATGCGTCTGCACTTTGCGATCGAGGGGTATATAACTACAGAAAAACTACCCATCGAATCGTTATTACTCATCTCGGGGAGCCCTTTGAGCTGAACACTACGAATGCGCGAACATTCGAAATCAAGTGGAATCAGTTAAAGAAATCGGCTCTTTCTATCGTCTTCACTGTTTTTTGGTAATAGCCGCAAGGCACCTTACCAAAACTCAGTTGATCTACCGTCTTTCTTGACCTATCTAGCACTTCTATTTTTCGTGTACTGCTTAATCGACTAGCTATTCAATATCTGTGAAAAAGTTAACATGGAGCGCCTGCCTCACGCAAGTAATTGTGAGCCAGTTCTCATTCAAGCAAGCGGACTATCGTTCTGCTTGAATTTGCTTCCAATTCTCGTAGTACTCCAAGCTGACTTTATGATTGAGGTCTGCAAACTCCTCGGCCTTTTGCTGAAGGTTTGCTTTCATGACATCGCCGACCGAGATGAGACCGATGAATTCTCCCCCGTCTTCGATCAATAAGTGGCGAATACGCTTGCCAAGAAATTTATCGTATAACTGATAGACGACTTCGTCTGCGTTAGCAGAAATGAGGTTTTCTGAAATCTTGTCTTTGAGGAGCGCTGTGCGGGCATCGAAACCTTCTTCTAGCGCGCGAAACATCAGGTCTCTTTCGGTCCAAATGCCCTTAATTTTTTCACCATCAACAACGACGATTGAACCTACCCTATGCTGCGTCATAATCGTGAGTGCTTGATGCACTGTGGCATCGAAGGCAACCGTAACCATGTGGCCGCCCTTATCGTTAAGTATATCTCTCGCTGTTCGCATCATAATTGTTATCCCCCGGACCTTTTTAGCTCACCGATCTCTCTAGGTAAAAGCAGTATGGCGCTGTGCCAATACACAGTGCTACACGCGCGTATTATTGTCGACGCTCGGGCAATGCTCTGTAAGGTTCAGATGACAGCGCCCAAGGTTTGAAATTAACCTTGTAGCGCCATCTTGGCAAGAGCCATTTTGAGTAAAGCTAGAAGACTCGATTCAGACCATCGAGCGCAGCGGTGCGGTAGGCTTCGGCCATGGTGGGATAGTTGAACGTTGTGTCTATGAAGTATTTCATTGAATTGGCAGGTGCAGGCTGTCGCATTATCGCCTGTCCGATATGCACGATCTCAGACGCTTGGTCTCCAAAGCAATGAATACCTAGCAGCTCAAGGGTCTCAAAATGGAAGATCAGCTTAAGCATGCCCACCTCTTCCCCAGTGATTTGCGCTCTCGCTGTGTTCTTGAAAAACGCTTTACCCACCTCGTAGGGAATGCGGGCAGCGGAAAGCTCAGCCTCCGTAGCTCCAAGCGTCGAAATCTCCGGAATCGTGTAGATACCCGTGGCGACCTCATCCACGTGAGTGCATTCCTCTGGGGCGACAATGGCATTGCTTGCCGCTCTCCCCTGGTCATAAGCGGCGCCTGCTAAGGCCGGCCAACCGATAACATCGCCAGCGGCATAGATGTTCTCCGCTTCGGTTTTATAGGCGCGGTCGACAGCGATTTGCCCGCGGCTGTTAGCCTCTACGCCAACGTTTTCCAGCCCTAAACCATCGGTATTGCCGGCCCTGCCGTTCGCCCAGAGAACAATGTCGCTTTTGATTTTTTTGCCCGACTTCAAATACGTGACAATAAAGTCGTCGTGGTATTCGATTTCCTCATATTCTTCGTTATGGCGACTACGCACACCGAGGTCTCGTAGGTGGTAGCTTAGCGCACCCGATATTTCGTTATCGAGGAAACTCAACAGCGATGCCGCGGGATTTATCAGCTCAACTTTGGCACCGAGACCGCCGAATATGGACGCATACTCACAGCCAATAACGCCGGCGCCTATGATGGTCACCTTACGCGGGGAAAAGTCTAGCGACAGTATCGTATCGCTATCGAATATACGCGGGTGATCGAAATCTACATCTGGCGGGTGATAAGGACGGGAGCCCGTAGCGATAATAAAGTAATCAGCAGTCAATTGGGTACGTTTGCCTGCCAGTTTTAATGTGTTCTTGTCGATGAACGTGCCGCGGCCTGCGATCACAGGAATATGATTGCGATCATAAAAATCAGTCCGCATGGATACCTGTTCCGACACAGCGCGCTGCGCTTGCTTCAGTATTTGCTGGAAGCTCAACTTTTTCGCTTCGCCAACGTCTCTGAACATTGGATTCGCATTGAACTGCATCACCTGATTTACCGCGTGCCTTAATGCCTTGGAAGGAATAGTTGCCCAGTGCGTGCAATTGCCGCCGACATGCTTGAGATCGTTGATTACGGCAACTGAGTGGCCTTTCTTCTTTGCATTCATCGCCGCCGCCTCACCCGCGGGGCCAGCGCCAATAACAATTATGTCGTAATGGTTCTTACCTTTCATTCTATTGCCTATTTATCGCCGCGTTGCATCTACTGTCTTAACAGCCTTGTTCTGAGTGCTAAGCTCGTCACATTTTTGAACACTGCCGCCGCACAGCTCACACTCGTCCATGCCGTTAATCTTGTTAAGCCCGCCGCAGGATCCCTGAATAGGCTTGCGGCCAAACAGCACGCCGACCGACATCAGGACAATGAAGCAGGCCATTGCGACAAAAGTACCTAGTAAGACTGACATTTCACTTCTCTCCCTACGGCTATCTTAGCGCATTCTAATCGCGAGTTTCTTCACGCTAACTTTCTTTCAACTAGCGTACTAGATAACGTGCAAATGCCTCAGTATGTTGAGCCTCAAACCTGGGCTCGCCGCTTGCGCCGAGCCCAGAACGCACAATAAAGTAGGCCGCTTGACCTGCAGCGTCTGCCGTTTGTTTGGCAGCCTCTACGCCCATAATCATATAGGCTGTTGCAAGCGCGTCAGCCCTCATCGCCGATTCATCTATAACGGTGACTGCCGCCAAGGTGTGCTCTATTGGCCGACCACTCCTCGGATCAATTTCGTGCGAATAACGCACGCCATCGACCTCGAAGTAGTTGCGGTAATCACCTGAGCCGGCAACGGCAATGGAGTCCCCTCGGCTCAAAAAGATTTCATAGATTTGCGAAAGCCCGCTGAGCGGCGCCTCAATCGCGGGAACCCATCCGCGCTTACTTTCGTCCTTATGGCCTGAAATCCTTAACTCTCCACCCACTTCGACGAAGAAATCATGTATTTCATAGGCTTCCAACAGCTCAGCCACTCTATCGACCGCGTATCCTTTTGCGATAGCGCTTAGGTCGATCTCAACGTCGCTTGTTCGTGCAAGGGTGAGTGCTGACATGTCTAGAACGAGCGCGCGATAGTCGACTCTATCTAATGCCTCTCGCAGACTTGACTGTGACGGCGCTGCGCCATCTGCATTGTTTCTTTGCGGGCCAAAACCCCAGAGATTCACCAACGGCGCGATAGTTACATCAAACGCCCCGTCGGTTTCGGCGGCAACCTTTAAGGCTTCTTGCAATACCTCAGCCATCTCGGTGGAAATTTGAACCGGCGCATCGAGGCTCGACTGACTTAGCCGAGAGATCTCTGAGGATCGCACATAGGTCGAGAATATTTCTTTGTCTAATTTGCCAAGAAGCCGCGCTGTGTCTTTCTCGAGAGCCACCGCAACGTCGGGGGGCACTTTGGCTGCAAACTGAACGCTGTAGGTGGTGCCCATCGTGAAGCCATCGAAACGACTTGGATCGGAGTAGACGGTGACTTCGGGGTCCTCGCGCGAGGCAAAAAAGCCAAGCGCGAGTAGAATAACGAAAAGAGTAAGGGAGACTCGGCGCAAATTGCCGATCACGAGAACTCGTCGAGTGCGATGTTCTCGTCTTCGACGCCTAGATCCTTAAGCATCTTAACAACCGCCGCATTCATCATCGGTGGCCCGCACATATAATATTCGCAGTCTTCGGGCGCTGGGTGATTCTTGAGATAATTCTCGAGTACCACGTTGTGAATAAACCCAGTCATTCCTGTCCAATTATCTTCCGGCTGCGGATCAGACAGAGCGACATGCCAATCGAAATTATCGTTCTCGGCAGCGAGAGTGTTGTAATCATCTTCATAGAACATTTCGCGTAAGCTGCGAGCGCCGTACCAAAAACTGATCTTACGCTTGCTGTTGAGTCGGCGAAGCTGATCGAAAATATGCGATCGCATTGGTGCCATTCCCGCGCCGCCACCGATAAACACCATCTCAGCGTCTGTGTCTTTTGCGAAGAATTCCCCGTAAGGGCCAAATACTTTTACCTTGTCTCCTGGCTTGAGGCCAAAGACATAGGACGACATTTTTCCGGGCGGGAAATCGGTACCAGGAGGTGGCGTCGCAATTCGAATATTGAATTTAATCACGCCTTTCTCTTCGGGGTAGTTTGCCATCGAGTACGCGCGTATCGTCGTGTCATTCACCTTTGATACTTTTTTGAAGAGGCCGAAGTGTTCCCAGTCGCCTCGATACTGCTCATCGATTTCGTAATCGGCATAGCGCACTTCATGCGGCGGCACTTCTAACTGAACATAGCCACCAGCGCGGAAGTCGACGCTCTCTCCAGCAGGGATTTCTAATACGAGTTCTTTAATAAACGTGGCTACGTTATCGTTAGAAAGCACGGTAGTTTCCCACTGCTTAACGCCGAAGAACTCGGGCGCCACCTCAATTTTCATGTCTTGTTTAACAGCAACTTGGCACGAGAGACGCCAATTATCTCGGCGCTGCCCGCGTGTAAAATGGCCTTCCTCAGTTGGCAGCATCGAGCCGCCGCCATCCACGATCTGGCATTTACACTGAGCACAAGTCCCGCCGCCACCACAGGCTGAGGAAAGAAATATTCCAGCATCGGCGAGCGTGTTGAGAAGTTTGCCACCTGCCGGCACAGTGAGCGTACGCTCAGGGTCACCATTGATTTCTATTTGCACGTCGCCACTGCTGACGAGACGCGCACGCGCGACGAGGATAAGCGACACGAGCAGCATCACCACAACGGTGAACAACGCCACCCCACCTATAATTGTTGCAAAATCGACCATTTTAGCTTCGCTTAATGAGTTACTTTATCAATGAGTAGTACGCAGCGACCAAGGTTTTAGCTCGCCCCGAATCGACAATTGTGATTACAGCGATACACCGCTTAGAGACATAAAGCCGAGAGACATGAGCCCGACAGTAATGAAAGTGATACCTAGTCCGCGTAATCCTTCCGGCACGTCGCTGTACTTGAGCTTTTCCCGAATACCCGCGAGCGCAACAATAGCTAGCGCCCACCCGAATCCAGACCCGAGCCCGAAGGCGACACTTTCCGGAAAGGTGTAATCACGCTCAACCATAAACAGCGTCGCGCCCAAAATCGCGCAGTTAACCGTGATCAATGGCAAGAACACCCCGAGAGCGCTGTAGAGTGCTGGGACGAATTTATCGAGAAACATTTCGAGTATCTGCACCATCGCGGCGATGACGCCGATGTAACAGAGGAAGCCAAGAAAATCTAAAGACAGATCGGGAAGCCCCATCCAACTGAGCGCCCCTTCGCGCAGCAGTAAATTGAAAATCAAATTATTAACCGGCACTGTGATGACCTGAACCACAACAACCGCGACGCCGAGGCCAATCGCAGTCTCGACTTTCTTCGATACGGCGAGAAAGGTACACATGCCAAGGAACATCTGGAGAGCCATATTCTCGATGAAAACAGCTTTCACAAACAGACTGAGCAAAGCTTCCATCTAGAATGCTCCTTCATGAGAGTGAGAAGCATGCGGGGCAATACGAAACTCTGCGTTTTCTACCTGTTCAGTTTTCACGCTTCTCAACACCCAAACAAACAAGCCAATAATAAAGAATGCGCTAGGGGCTAAAAGCATTAAGCCATTACCCTGATACCACCCACCGTTACCGACTAACGGCAAAATTTCGTAGCCCAGAAGCGAGCCTGATCCTAACAGCTCGCGAAAGACAGCCACGACGATAAGCACAACGCTATAGCCCAACCCATTGCCGATGCCGTCGAGAAAACTGAGGACAGGCGGATTCTTCATCGCAAACGCTTCGGCACGTCCCATCACGATGCAGTTAGTAATAATGAGTCCAACGAACACACTAAGGCTCTTGCTGATCTCATAAGCAAAGGCCTGCAAAAACTGATCTACCGCAATAACCAGTGACGCTATGATCGTCATCTGCACGATGATCCGGATGCTCGAAGGCATGTAGTTGCGAATCATAGAAATAAACAGATTAGAAAACGCAGTAACGCTTGTTAGGGCGATACACATCACCAGCGTTACGCTCAACTGCGTGGTCACCGCCAGCGCCGAACAAACACCAAGTATCTGTAGAGCGATCGGATTATTATCAAATAAAGGTTTAAAGACGACTTCTTTAGCGCTCGTCATTTAGTTTCCCATTCCCCTCAGCGTATCGCTGCGTAATCTCATTAAAATCTCGGTACAGCCGGCTAAATCCGGCTATTTACCGCACTACTTAGCGCGTTACTTGCCGCACTAATCGTTGCCTAAAACCGCAATAGCTTGATTCTGCATGCCGCCCAATTGCTTGAGCAACGGCCCAAATGCATCATCGCCAAGCCAGTACTGCACAAGATTGGCCACACCACGACTCGTTAACGTCGCGCCAGACAGACCATCTATTTCATAGTCGCCTGTGCCCGCGCCTTTCACGACGGTTAGGCCAACGCCACCATCTTCGGCATACACTTTTTTACCCGGCCACAGGGCTGTCCAACGCGGGTTACGAACCTCTGCGCCAAGCCCAGGCGTCTCTTTTAGCTCGTAAAAGGCGAGCCCTTTCACGGTATTAGCGTCGCCTTCGAGAGCCATGAAACCGTAGAGAATGCCCCATAAGCCATAGCCGCTAACCGGCAGCACGATCGTGTCGAGTTCGTCCTCCGAATTACCTTCCATCAGGTAAACCATCTGGTAAAGAGCGCGCCGTTTAACGTCGGCGAGATCTTCCTCACTCGTTAGCGCTTCCGACAACGCAGGGTCAGTAATGACTTTACGCTGATCGTAATTAACGATATCGATACCGAGTGCTAAGGCCTCGTCTGCCTCGAGGAAGCGTCCAGCATTAATATCTACGAGTCGCGGCGTGAAGCGACTGAATAGCTCCGCGACCTCGCTGTCTGAATGAATAGCTGAATCGTAAAGCCCAGCAGCGCTGAGAATGTTCTTATTACGGTCGAGAATCCTATTCTCGTCCTGCATCGGCTTAAGAATAACCGCCGTGCCGGACACGAGAATCGAACAGACGACGCATAAGAAGAATGCAACGACTAGAGTCTTTGTAACTGTATCTTTAGATGACACCGCGCGCGCGCCTCCTGTTAATGTTTGCTCTGATGACGCTGAAATCGATCAGTGGCGCAAAAAGGTTGGCGAACAAGATGGCGAGCATAATGCCCTCTGGGTAAGCAGGGTTCACGACTCGGATAATGATTGTCATAAAGCCGATAAGCGCACCGTAAAACCACTTGCCCGTGTTGGTCATCGATGACGACACTGGATCCGTCGCCATGTAAACCATACCGAAAGCGAAGCCACCCACGACTGCGTGCCAGTACCATGGCGTGGCGAAATGTGGATTGGTGTCTGAGCCAATCAAATTGAACATCGTCGCTGTCGCAGCCATTCCTATAAACACACCGAGCATGGTTCGCCACGAGGCGATTCGAGTGATGAGTAGCATCGCTCCGCCTAAGAGAATAGCGAAGGTCGACGTCTCACCAATTGAGCCTTGCATTTGCCCAAAAAAAGCGTCGGTCCAGGTCAGAACTTCGCCTGTCGCGGCGGCAATGACTGGCAGCCCATCGGTCGCCATTTGACTGAGCGCAGTTGCACCACTGAATCCGTCTACTGCAGTCCAGACCGAGTCGCCGGACATCTGTGGCGCATAAGCAAAATAGAGGAACGCACGCGCCGTGAGCGCAGGGTTCAAGAAGTTTTTCCCAGTACCGCCAAACACCTCTTTGCCGATTACGATACCAAAACTAATCCCGAGCGCAGCCTGCCAGAGAGGAATATCGGGTGGCACGATGAGGGTGAAAAGTATCGACGTGACGAAAAACCCTTCGTTAATCTCGTGTTTACGCTTAATAGCAAACAGCACTTCCCAGAAACCACCCGCCATGAAAACGACGAAGTAGATTGGCAGATAATGCGCCGCGCCATAAATCATATTGTCCCAGAGACTCTCTGGATTATGCCCGGCGATAAGCGAAATGATTACTTCATGCCAGTCGCCCGTTCCGGTCAGCCCGAGGTTCAGGATAGCGCTGTTCGCTTGGTAACCAAGGTTCGCCATGCCGTAAAACATAGGGAAGAAAGCGGCGATCCACACCGTAATCATCACGCGTTTGAGATCGATACCGTCGCGCACATGCGGCTGCGAAACCGTTATTTTACTCGGGCTGTAGAAAATCGTGTCAACGGCTTCATACAATGCGTAGAACTTGCTAAAGCGCCCACCTTGATTAAAGTGCGGCTCGAGGTCATCTAGTACTCGTCTTAATCCCATCAGTATTCCACTAAGAGCAAACTGTAATTAGCAGCAAAGCTGCAGTTGCACACGCGCAGGCCTCGCGGCTAGGCTTCTTTTTCGATGCGCGTTAGATTCTCGCGCAGTAAGGTTCCGTACTCGTATTTGCCCGGGCACACGTAGCTGCATAACGCCAAATCTTCTTCGTCGAGCTCGAGCGCGCCGAGGCTAATGGCCGTTTCTATGTCCCCTACAATCAGCGCACGCAGCAGCTGTGTCGGCAGAATGTCGAGCGGCATGACTTTCTCATAGGCGCCAATCGGCACCATCGCCCTATCGCTACCCTGCGTGCTTGTACTCAAGGGCAGAGGGGCTGACTTGAAAAAACTACTTATATAGATACCCATCACTGAGTGACGTTCTTTGCCTGGCGACAGGTAGCCGAAAAGAGGCCTGTCACGCCCTTCTCTGATAACCGTGACTTGTGAATGGTAACGGCCGAGATACGCTTCGCTTCCGGCCGCGGTGCGACCGCCTAACACTGACCCGGTAACAACACGGTTGTCGTTACCCTTCAGCTCGCCGGCGCATAGCTCATCGAGACTAACACCCAATCGCGAACGAACGAGCCGCGGCGCAGTCACTTGCGGACCTGCCAGTGAAATCACTCGACTCGGATCAAGCAATCCTGTCGCAAATAATTTGCCAATTGCGATGACGTCTTGGTAATTGATATAGGCTATCTGCCGCGCCATG
>LICD01000016.1 GCA_001438145.1 OM182 bacterium BACL3 MAG-120619-bin3
CGCAGAGAATAAGCGGGCCAAGCAGTGCGCCAAGTATGGTGCCAAGTGAACCGCTCGCTATCGTGAGCGGCAGGCTTATAAGCCAAGCGGCGAACGCGACAGCCCCGAGGCGAAATAGCTGAGTTAGGCCGAAACGACGCACAAGGTTGTTGGTCGCCGACTGTGTCGGGCCGCCGTTGGTGTGAAAGAGAGGGGGTGGCTTAGCCAAGAATCGCATCCTTAAGGTCAGAGATTTTTACTAAATCTCCGCTAGTCCTGTCCACTAATACGATCGATTCTACGCGCTGGCTCAGGGTGGTCAAATCCAATACTGGGGAAGCCTTGAGTGTCTTCGCTAGCACGTTCGAAGAGAGCACGTTCGAAGAGCGCACGTCCGAATCTTTCCACAGCGCCCTGTGCAGGCGCGACTTTGGTGTGCGCCTGCCGACTATGTCGACTCCGATAACCAGATTAAGACGACACGCGCGTGATTGAGCAGTCGCGGCGAGCCTAGCCAACACCTCTGAGTCGCGGGCGCTCGCGAAGACGAGGCAGTGGCTGCAGTGCTGAGCGGCTAGAAACCTGTCTAAGCCATAGCTGTGAGGAGCTAACTCCTCTGGCGCGGCAGAGTCAGCAATCGCGACAAGCGCGTCGGCCAGGTTCCGGTATTCGTTTGCGCGACCATTATCATTGCCTGCGCCGTCGGCGCCAAAGCGCCAATCGTCCCCGAGCAAGCCGCTTTCTAGAGTCAGTCTTGCTAAGGCAGCCGCGGCTTCGTCGCCCGTCCCGCTAACCAAATAGGCACAGGCTTTGTCGTCGAACGCGACGCTCCGCTCGGGTAACCGGACATTAAGCTGGCGATTGCGGGCGAAGCCCTTCCACATAATATCGCGCACCGAATCGCCGGGTGCGTAGGGCCGGATTTCCATCCGATCCCCCAAAGGCTCACCGTTTGTCTCTGGCAAACCGTCGGCGGTTATGCGGGCGCGCTGCAAGGTAAAAGGGTGATAAGCGCCGAGTCGGGGCAAAATCATGTGTGCAAGAGGCTGGGTGGCGAGCCAACTGTAACTACACAGCCCGAGTGCATCTCGAACCTCGAAGCGACGGATTACGGCATCGTTTTTCCCTCGGTGAGCGGGGACGATGGTTTCATGAAGGCGATTATCTCGTCGCCGTTCGTTTAGCGTTTCAGTATTGGCTGGCGAAACGATTCGCCAGTTTAAGCGTACGAGCGGAAGCCAGGTTATTGCGGGCAGCGAGAACTCGGTGCTGTTGTGATACCCCGCCTCGAATGCTGCCGCACTCGATCGTGAGCTCGGTTGACACTCCAATGCGCGCATCACTTTGCGCTGCACGACTAGCCCACCGATGACCGTGGCGAAAAGAGAAAGGATAACAACGAACAGTGCGCACAGGCAGAGGGCGAAAACCACAAGGTCCATGCTGCCATAGCCAATTAGGCGCAGCGCGCCTGCCGATAAAACTAGCGCGAGGCTGCCCTGTAGCGTTAAGGGAAAATGTGACAGCAGCGCAGAGACGAACGCGCGCGCTCTCCTTAAGTTGAGGGTTAACCGGGAGCCTTCACTGCGGAGTACTTCTTGCATGGGGTGTCTCGAAGACGAGTCTATTTGTTCGCGCGGTTTGCAACCAGTTGTTCAACCACAGCCGGTTCTGCGAGAGTCGTTGTATCGCCGAGCGAATCGAGTTCGTTGGCCGCGATCTTACGAAGAATGCGGCGCATGATTTTGCCAGAACGCGTCTTCGGCAGCCCCGGGGCGAATTGAATAATCTCGGGGCGCGCGAAAGCACCAATCTCGGTAGCCACGAACGCGCGAAGAGCCGCATTGAGATCGCTCGATTCATCGACCCCGTCCATAAGGGTGACATAGGCATAGATCGCTTGCCCTTTGATGTCGTGCGGATAGCCAACCACCGCCGCTTCGGCGACGCTTGCGTGCAATACCAGCGCACTTTCAATCTCGGCAGTGCCCAAACGGTGTCCAGAAACATTGATGACATCGTCGACGCGGCCGGTTACCCAGTAGTAGCCATCGGCATCGCGGTGCGCGCTGTCGCCGGTAAAGTAATACCCCGGATACGCCGTGAAATACGTGTCGATACAGCGCTGGTGGTCGCCGTAGATACTGCGAAGCTGACTTGGCCAGGTCTGCCCGAGGACTAGATTGCCGGTAGCGACACCGTCGAGTTCGTTACCGTCGGCATCGAGCAGCGCAGGTTTTACGCCAAAAAACGGGAGTGAGGCCGAGCCTGGCTTTAAGTCGGTTACCCCCGGCAGCGGTGTAATCATGATAGCGCCGGTTTCGGTTTGCCACCACGTGTCGACGATGGCGCAGCGGTTCTCGCCCACAACGCGGTAGTACCATTCCCATGCTTCGGGATTAATTGGCTCGCCGACGCTGCCCAAAAGTCTGAGTGAGGATCGCGAGGTACGGGTTACGGGCTCGTCGCCAGACGCCATGAGTGCGCGGATTGCGGTGGGTGCGGTATAGAAAATATTCACTTTGTGCTTATCGATCACCTGCCAGAAGCGCGAGACATCTGGGTAGGTTGGCACACCTTCAAACATAAGGGTCGTGGCACCATTGGCCAGCGGCCCATACACAATGTAGCTATGGCCGGTAACCCAGCCAACGTCGGCGGTACACCAGTAGATATCGCCTTCGTGATAATCGAACACGTATTTGTGGGTTATGCTCGCCCCAAGTAAATAGCCGGCGGTGGTGTGAAGAACGCCCTTGGGCTTGCCGGTCGATCCCGAGGTGTAGAGGATAAACAGGGGGTCCTCTGCTGCCATTAATTCTATTGGGCAGTCGGCTGACTGCGCACTCGTACTTTGGTGATAGCACACGTCACGGGCGTCGTCCCATGCCACTTTTGCGTGGGTGCGGCGCACGACGAGTACTGTGTGCACAGCTGGGCAGTCGGCGACTGCTAGGTCAACATTCGCTTTTAGCGGTATCGCGCGTCCGCCGCGCATGCCCTCGTCTGCGGTAATAACCACCTGACAGTCCGAGTCCAGAATCCGGTCTTTAAGTGACTCTGGAGAAAAGCCCCCGAAGACAACCGAATGTACAGCACCTATGCGTGCGCAGGCGAGCATTGCATAGCTCGCCTCGGGAATCATTGGCATGTAAATGCAGACCCTGTCGCCTTTCTTAACGCCGCGCGCTTTGAGTGCGTTGGCAAGCCTGCCGACCGCTTCATGCAGCGCCTTGTAGGTGATGTGAGCATCGTCATTGGGGTCGTCGCCTTCCCAAATAATCGCTGTCTGCGCCGAGCGATGCTCTAGGTGTCTGTCGATGCAGTTGTAGGCGACATTAAGTCGCGCGCCCTCGAACCATTTAGAGTCGGCGGTGGCGAAATTACCGCCGCTCACATGACGCCATGGCTCATGCCAATGCAGCAGGCTGCCAGCCTGTTCGGCCCAGAATTCCTCGGGGTTTTCGATAGACTGGGTGTACATCGCCTCGTACTGAGCCTTGTCGAGATGGCTTTGAGCGGCGGCTTGTTCTGTCACGGGATAGCGCTTGCTGCTAGACATAGAAAGGGATTCCAGGGTCGCCGAAGGGCGTAACGGCCGAAGTTAACTCACGTTCCGAGTATGCCGCAAAGGCACCCCCATCTCAACGCAGTCTCGGGCTGTGGCATGAGTGTTTGGCGCGCGGGTGAAGCCGAATAAATCGCTGGACTAAAAGCCTAAGAAAGAAAAAGACTAGGGTTTATAGGGCGACTAAACCGACACTCTGAGGTTGTCGATCAGCCGGGTGCTGCCTAGGAAAGCAGCGGCGAGTATAACGAGGTGGGAGTCTTCCCGTGTCGCCGGCCGCAAGGTTGCTGAATTGGCAATGGCGAGGTAATCGGGTTGCAGACCAGCGTCCTGTAGCTGTTGTTTTCCCGCCTGGATTAGGCGTTTGAAATCTTGATCGCCCGCTGCGAGTGCGTCGCCGATGCCCTTAATGGTTTGGTAGAGCAGCGGTGCGACTGCCTTCTGTTCGGCTGACAGGTAACCGTTACGAGAAGAGAGAGCGAGTCCACTTGCCTCGCGCGCTGTTTCGATACCGTGAACGCTGACGGGCAGCGCAAGGTCGTCGACCATTTTTCGAATAATCGAGAACTGCTGATAGTCTTTGAGGCCAAAATAGGCGGCGTCGGGCTGCACAATATTAAACAGTTTGGTGACCACCGTGGTAACGCCGTCGAAGTGCCCCGGACGGCTCGCGCCGCAGTAGTGAGTGCCAAGTTCTGGTACCTGCACTCGCGTGCTGGCCTGCATGTCGTCGCCATAGAGCTCGGCGGCGCTCGGCAAAAACAGGAAGTCACAGCCGGCAGCAATGAGCGCGGCGGTATCGGCATCGAGCGTGCGCGGATAGGAGTCGAGGTCTTCGTTAGCGCCGAACTGCAGTGGATTGACAAAAATACTCACGACGACAAGGTCATGTTCGCCGCGTGCGCGAGAAACGAGGGATAGGTGCCCCGCGTGCAGATTGCCCATGGTTGGGACAAAGCCAAGTGTGTTGGCCGCGGCGCCACTGAGGGCCGACTGCAGTGACTCGATAGTCTCAAATATTTGCATGGTCGAATAAGCGCCGGCTAGTTAAAGCAGTGTTCTTCTGCAGGGAATTTTTGTGATTTCACGTCCGCTACATAATTGCGCAGCGCGCCAGGAATGCCGTCGGTAGAATCGGTTAAGAAGTTTTTGACAAACTTTGGCGTGATTGGCGAGACGCCTAGCACGTCATGCAGCACCATAATTTGGCCTGTCGTATCGGGGCCTGCGCCAATACCTATGACAGGGATTTCGAGGCTATCGGTAACCAGTTTTGCGAGCTCGCGCGGAACGCATTCGAGAAGTAAGACGCTCGCGCCTGCGTCCTGCAGTAGCTTCGCTTCTTGGAGTATCGCTTGCGCCTGAGCGGTATCGCGCCCTTGCACATGGAAACCACCGATGCGATTGACTGACTGCGGCGTCAGTCCCATATGCGCGCAAACAGGAATGCCGCGTTCGGCGAGCAGGCGCGTAGTATTTTCGATCCAAGCCCCGCCCTCTAGTTTCACCATATGGGCGCCTGCACGCATTAACGCTGCAGCGTTTTCAAGTGTTTGTGTCTCTGAGGCATAGCTCATGAACGGCAAGTCTGCTACCAGAAGCGCGCCGCGGTTGCCGCGCTTCACGCACTGCATGTGATACACCATGTCATCCATCGTGACGGGGAGCGTGCTGTCATGACCCTGTAAGACCATGCCTAGCGAGTCGCCTACGAGCAAAACTTCGACGCCGGCCTCGCTCGCGATACCAGCAAAGCAGGCGTCGTAAGCGGTGAGACAGGCGAATTTTTCGCCGCGCGCCTTGATCTTATGCAGAGTAGTGAGGGTGACGTTTTTAATCTGGCTTTGGCTGCTCATGATGTCGAAGGGTCCGCATTGTCGGGTGAGGTTGTCGGGTAGAGTTGTCGGGTAAAGTTGTCGGGTGAAGGAGCGCGAACAATTCGCTGTCCGCCTTCTCTTGAAAGGCTAGTTTACGACCCTTAGAGTCTGGCGAATAGCCATCTTTGTTGATTTTTCCGACGCTAGTTTTCTTTGCGCGCGGGCTTGCGGCGGCGAGCTTTGCGTTTGGGCTTTTGTTCACGCGGCAGCTGCTCGAGCATATTTTCGCGTTCTTCGGCGCTCGCCTCTTGGAATTCCGTCCACCATGAGCCCACCCCACCGAGGTTTTCGCCACCGTCTTCTCGCAGAAGCAGGAAGTCGTAAGCAGCGCGGAATCGCGGGTGATCATAGGCGCCCTCGGCGGCTCTGCGGTTGCGGGTTTCGAGCCGCGCCTGCATCTCCCAAATTTCTTTAGTCACCTGAGTGAAACGCTTCGGAATAGAGGTGTAGGTAAGCTGTTCGGCCAATGCGCTGTTAGCAGCGACATTGAATTGCTGAGCAGCATTGAGCTTTGGCAGGGAGTTCAGCTCGAGTTTAAGCTTCACCACAGGCCAAAGAAGGGCGGCATACAGAAAAGCTGGGGTGACTGACTTGCCCTCGGCTAAGCGGTTGTCGGTGTTCTTTAACGCGAGTTGCAGCAGCTCTGCTGCGTTGTCTCGCGCTTTAAATCGCGTCAGCAGTGCACGAAGTGTCGGCGCAAAGAGGTAATTACCTGGCTGGTATTTTTGTAACAAAGCAAACGTTGCTTCTGCCTGGCCGCTCGCGAGAAGCTTGATCGTTTCGTCGAACAGACGGGCGGGGGAAATAGACTCGAGCAAGTAAGCGAGCTCATTTATAGGCTTGAGCGTTTCTTCTTCGATATCAAAATCGAGTTTGGCGCTGAAGCGCAGTGCGCGCAGCATCCGCACGGGGTCTTCTTTATAACGTTCTGCTGGGTCGCCAATCATGCGGATCTTGCGGTCTTTTAAGTCCTGCATCCCAGTGCTGAAATCGAGAATCGCAAAATCAGTAGTTCTGTAATACAAAGCATTGACGGTGAAATCTCTGCGCAACGCGTCTTCGTCGACATTGCCATAAACGTTGTCACGCAGAATCATGCCTGCGGTCGAATGCGCCGAATCAAGGTTGCGTATGCCTTTGCGCGAGCTGTTTTCGCCGAGCTCGACAGCGACATCATGTGGCGCGCGAAAGGTAGTTGCTTCGATAATTTCTCGGCCATAGCGCAGATGCACGATCTTAAACCTACGCCCGATAATGCGGGAGTTGCGAAATAAGCTGCGTAGCTCTTCGGGTGTCGCATCGGTAGCAATGTCGAAGTCTTTTGGGCGCTTCTCGAGGAGCAGGTCGCGCACGCCACCGCCGACGAGATAGCCTTGGAAGCCCGCGGAGTCGAGTTTGCGCAGAACGCTCAATGCGTTGTCAGATATATGGCGCCGCGACACAGTGTGCTCGTCGCGGGGAATCAGGGTTGCCTTATCTAGGCCTAGAGGATGATCTTCTTTGTGCATTGCTAACGGCGTAGCTCGCTTTCAGGCCTTGCGCTGTAATTATCGAGATGAGGTTCAGCGAGGCGAGGTAATGATGACCCGCTGAATACCATGCTGCAGCGGCTAAAGACGGCATAATACACTGATATGCTGAGATTAAAAGAGAGGGGAGGTGAGGAGGGTGTCTGACGTAAGCGCGTGAACCGGTAAACACGCCGCAGAAAGAGGGCTTAAGAAAGGAAACTTAAGAGGGTGGGCTTAAATAGGCCTAGAAACACACTCCTGCATAATGAGGATAATCAGGAATAGAACAAGGAATCTCAGAATTGAAAAAGGGATGCAAAGCATCCCCCAATTCGTCTGAATTGCCTCTCCGATTTTATCAAATATGATCACTCATGACCCAAAGGTCGAGCAATCGGAGCGCTCAGTAATGTTGTTGGTAGTCCTATTTTCTTTTGTTTTTAGACCGCCTTTCTTATTGTTTTCTAACAGTGTTTTTGTTGTGCACCAACCTAGTTTCGCTCAAATCAGAAGCTTTTACGTGCCATTTTTATTTTTTTGACTCTTATTATTAGTATTTATTGTTATTGTGCGTAGAAGGGTTGCAGTAACTGTGCCACAAAATTCAATTACCTAAAATTCAATCAGTTAGTTGTTTTCTTCTTTGAATTCAGTCGGCCGAAACTGTCACACTGTTACTATTCAGCGCTAAAAAGTGTGTAGATAGGTAGCGGTAACAAACGTTACGCTTCTTGCTTCTTCTTTCGTGGAATGCCGAAGCGTTGGCGACGCTCCCAGAGGCACTTTCGACTTATGCCCAGTTTCTTTGCAAGCTGGGTTTCGTTCATCATGTCCTCGTGCTCTACAACGAAGCGCTGAAAATAGTCCTCCAGCGAGAGCTCTTCTATTGCAGCACTGGCAGCGATCGGTGCTTCGGCGACGATTTCGGTGAGTCGGGGCTTCTCAGTCTCAATCGCAAGTAGCTCTTCGCCAATCACCGCGTCCTCGGCAAGGACAACTGCACGCTCTATAGCATTCTCGAGCTCGCGTACGTTACCTGGCCAAGGGTATTTAGCGATTGCCTGGCTCGCGCTGTCTGCGAAGCTCAACACTGGGGTCTTGAGGCGTTTGCAGGTTCTGATAAGGATCGCGTCTGCAAGTTCGAGTATATCGTTGCCTCTATCGCGTAGCGGTGGAATGAGCAGGGTCATCACATTGATGCGGTAGTAAAGGTCTTCTCTAAAAAGGCCATCAACGACGAGTTGCTTGAGATCGCGGTGGGTGGCGACCACGAGCCTGACGTCAACCTTCTTTGACTGCACCGAGCCGACTTTCCGTATTTCGCTCTCTTGGAGGACACGCAGCAATCGCGCCTGTGCTTCCAATGGCAGTTCTCCGATCTCGTCAAGGAAGAGTGTGCTGCCGTGGGCAGCTTCGACCAGCCCAGTCCTTGTCGCAGTCGCGCCGGTAAAAGCGCCTTTCTCATGACCGAACAGTTCTGACTCGATAAGATTTTCGGGAATTGCCGCGCAGTTAACAGAAATCATCTCATTGTCACAGCGGCTGCTTAATTTATGGATTGCCTTTGCGACGAGTTCTTTGCCTGTCCCTGACTCGCCGTTAATTAACACGGTTGAGTTGGTCAGCGCGACTTTGCGTATGCGGCGGAAAAGTTCCATCATCTGCGGGCAGCTACCAATCATGCCATGCACGGGAGGCTCGAATTCGTCTGCAGTAGCGAGCTCTATCCCACCCGCGTGGTCCCGCAGGACTTTCGCTACAGACTCAAGAAGCTCGGAGTGCTCGAAAGGCTTGGCAATGTAATCAACCGCGCCCAGTTTCATTGAGTCGATAGCTGAACGGATGCTCGAATAGCTCGTCATTATGAGCACGGGGCGAGTCGTCGCTTTAATGAGGTCGGTACCCGGTGCGCCCGGTAATCTTAGGTCGCTGAGCACAACATCAAAGCTGTTGATGTCGAAATTATCTAACGCCTCTTGAACGCTGCCGGCCTCGCTCACCTTATATTCATGGCGTTCGAGTAGGCGGCGGAGTGAGCTGCGAATAACCGCTTCGTCTTCTACGACTAGAATGTGATTTGCTGCTGTCATGAGCCTGCTCTAAATAGGATCTTAAGATGGTGTGGATGGGCCAATCTCGGCCTGTGGTCATTGTCCAGAGTTTACTCGGGTTAGGTCCTCAGAAATGATTCGCGATCATTCTTTAGCGATTTACGCGCAGTAATCATCCTTGAGAGAACGGATCATAGCAGGGAAATTTGAGTAATACCTGTGTCCCCGTGCCCCGTGCCCTGTCGACTGGGCTGATTATATCAATATTTCCATTCAAATCTTCAACAATGCTGAATACGAGCGAGAGGCCTAATCCTGTGCCTTCGCCGGCCTCTTTGGTTGTGAAGAAGGGATCAAAGACGCGACTCTTTATGGCGTTTGGTATGCCTATGCCGAAATCGGTGACACTAATATTGATGTGAGTGCCCATGTTTTTTGCGGCGAGGACGATTGTTCCACCCTCTTGCGAGGCATCGCGCGCGTTGTTAATAAGATTGATGAGGACTTGCAGCAGCCGCTGTGAGTCACCCAGGATTGCAGCCTCCGGATCGCAATCGATCTCAAGCTGCATGTCCTTGTTTTTCTTGTCGAGTGAGACGAGGGTCTGTGCCTGAGCAATACATTCGCTTATTAAGACGCGTTCGTTCTCGTGCATCAGTTTGTTGGTGCCGGCATGCGCAAAATTAACGAGCGACTGGAGAATCTTTGAAGTACGGTCTGTCTGCTCGATTATCTGCTGGGCGAGTCCGGTAAGCTCGCTGTCTTTGTACTCGTCTCGAATAATCTGTGCGAGACAGGCGATACCCGTTATGGGATTGCCTATTTCATGCGCGACACCCGCGGCGAGGCGGCCGATAGACGCGAGTCTTTCGCTGTGGGTAAGTCCGGCTTCGAGGATTTCAGTCTCCGTCATATCCTCCATCAATATGATTAGGCCTTCGTTGCTGCTGCCTGTCTCGCCGCTTTCTTCGATGAGCGCCTTGTGCAGATTAACGGTGCGCTTAGTTGCCGCGAGTTCGAAGCTCTGTTTATAAGAGTGATCGATGTCTTCACCGATGAATTCTTCAAGCACAGTGAGCCAGGGCTCGGGCAGGTCATCTAGCTGCGAGCCAACCACGTCGGCGCTGCTGATTTCGGTGAACTCTTCGAGCGCGCGATTCCACATGATGATCTCGCGGTCGGAGCTAAGCGAGCAGACACCGAGCGGTAAGTCTAAGAGGATCTGGCGGTGATAGCGGCGCAGATTATCGAGGTCGGCAGCCATGCCCGACAGGTTGCTGCGGTAAGCCTCGATTCGATTTTCGATCACCGTGACATCCGAACTCCCGTGTTGTGAGACGATGCTGTAAGGCAGATAACTGTCGATAATTTCGCGTGCGATAGACGGGCCTAGAAGCCCTGAGAGATTTGCCTCGAGGCGCCCTCGTAATAGCCGCATTGCGTAAGGCCGGCGGTCATCCTTTTTGAGGCCAAGATCTTGCAACGCCTGCCCGACTTCTCGGGTTGCGGTGCGCTCGCCTAGCGGCTTGCTCAGACTTTTGATGAAATCCCCAGCAGACTTGGCGACCAAGCCGCTACGTTTACGGCGCTTAATTGTGTCGAGCGTGCAAAGGTCTGCCGAGCTGCGTTCTTCGTCACTACTGCCAAAATAGAGTGAGCCAAAAATGAAGGCGAGGCAGTTGATGATAAGCGACAGCGCTGCGGTCTCGCGCCAATTAATCACGATATCACTGAAGCTGTAAGTCTCGGACAGAAGCGGCAACATGAACAGCGGAAACCAAATGCCTACGCCCGAAGCGAGGCCAACGAAAAATCCCCGTTTATTAGCCTGCGGCCAATAGAGAATGGCAACGATGCCCGGCAGGAATTGAAGGCCCGCTGCGAAGGCAACCGTGCCCATTAGCTGTATGCTAATTTTATCACTAGGCAGGTAGTGGAAGGCGAAGCCTGCCCAAATCAGCGCGGTAATCAGTACCCGGCGCCGCTGCATAAGCCAGCGGTAAATATCCTTGCTCGCCGCTGGCTGTTGCAAAGGAAGAATAAGGTGGTTCAGGCACATATTAGACAGTGCCAGTGTGGTCACGATGATTAGTCCACTCGCAGCAGAGAGGCCGCCAAGATAGGCAAGCAGGCTAATGCCTGGCCTGTCGAACGCCGCGCCAATGGCTACTGGAAAATACTCAACCGGAATGGTGCTGCCGCTATGGATACCCGCCCAGAGTATGGGGAGCACAGGCAGGCTCATCAGAAGGAAATAGAGCGGCAGGCCCCAACTCGCAAACGAGAGCGCGCCGCGGCCCGCGTTACCGTTAAACGTGACATAAAACATATGGGGCATCGCGACGGCCGCAGAGAAGAACAAAAGCGCCATGACATGGAATGAGCTGAAGTAATTGGTGTCTTCGAGGCTGCCCAATAATTCGGGCTGTGTGACTAGCCAGTCCTGCATCTCTTCGAAGCCGCCAAAGCCGCCAAAGATGGCGAACCCGCCTACTACTAAAAAGGCAAAGAGTTTAATCAGGGACTCAAACGCGATGGCCATCATCAGTCCGTCGTGTTGCGTGCGCCCTGGGCGTCTCGATGTGCCAAAAAGTATCGCGAACAACGTGATCAGCACGCAAAAGCCAACCGCGATTGAGCCGTGGGATGCGGCCGGCGATAAAAGGTCAGCGGTGTCAGCAACCGCGCGGATCTGCAGAGCGATAAGCGGTGTGACGCCTACTAGAATAACCAGCGTGGTGACCGTGCCTACCCACGGGGAGCGATACCGAAACGCTAAGAGGTCAGCGAGGGAGCTTAGCTGATAGGTTCTGGTGAGTTCGAGTAACGGCCGCAGCAACAAAGGCGAGAGCATAAAGGCCAAAGAGATACCGATAGAGTTTGCGAGATACCCATAGCCTTCGCGCTGTGCGCTTCCAACGACGCCGTAATAGGCCCAGATGCTCGCAAAAACGCCGAGCGACAACACGAAGACAACTGGGTGCCGAACAATGCGTTGAGGGATCCAGCCGCGCTCGGTTATGTAGGCAATGCCAAATAAAAGCGAAAGATACGCGCTTCCGAGCGCAATAAGTGTGAGTAGCTCGAAATTCATTCGGGTTCGTCAGTCTCTTGGTCGCGATGAGCCCAGCTTGCGACCAAAACAACAATGAAGGCTACAATAAAAGGGCGATACCAAAGTTCCCCTGCGGCATTAATCCAGTCGACTGACAATAAAAACAGCAGGTAGATAATGACCAGCAGCATGAGTATTGAGCGCGGGATGTACACAGGGGTGTTCTCGTTAGACTGACGAAGGAGCGATGAGTGTAGCCAATTTCGGCACAGCCTGTATATCCCAATGCTCGATGCCCCACGCAAGGATTGCTTCGACACCGCCTGTAACTAGATTTTTAGGAGGTGATAGACCGAGCAGTGTGAGGCATTGATACAACTGCTGATTTGAGCGTCTTAACTCAAGCGCCGGTGCGAAACTTTGTTTGCTCAGTTTGTCGCCGGCTGCGTCAACAATGACTGGAAGGTGCGCATAGCGCGGAGCGTTGTAGCCTAGGCGGTCCTGCAAATAGAGTTGACGAGGAGTCGAGTCGAGTAGGTCTATGCCGCGAACTATGTCGGTAATACCCTGAAAGGCATCGTCTACAACAACGGCGAGTTGGTAGGCGATTAAGCCATCTTTTCGGCGGACGACAAAGTCGCCGACATCTGTGTTGAGGGTTTGGGCATAGGCGCCTTGGACTCTATCGTGCAGGGAATAGGTGTCAGACCCGACACGCAATCTGACGGCGGCATCGCTGCTGTCGGGATGTTTGTCGGCGTATTGAAGGTCGCGCGCGCTAAGCCCGTGAATACGGCAGTGACCACTGTAAACAGTGCCTTGTTCGCGCAATGCCGATCGCGTGCATTCGCAGCGAAAGCAGAGACCTTCGTTGGCGAGGATCATCAGGGCTGCGGCGTAGGCATCGAGTCTCTGGCTTTGATAGAGCACCTCGCCATCCCAAGTAAGACCGAAATGGTGAAGCTGTGTAAGAATTTCGTCTGCAGCGCCGGCGGGTTCGCGAGGTGGGTCAATATCTTCTATGCGCACTAGCCAAAGACCCTCATTGGCGCGCGCATCGAGAAAGCTGGCCACCGCTGCCAGAAGCGAGCCGAGGTGAAGTGGGCCTGAGGGGGAGGGGGCGAACCTGCCGACGTAGGAAGAGCCGGTCATGGCAGCCGTGCGACTAGTCAGCCTAGAGGCTGCCTAGCTGCTTCTCTTTGATTTCGTCTAGCGTCTTGCAGTCGATGCACTTGTTTGCGGTTGGGCGTGCTTCGAGGCGACGAATGCCGATTTCGATGCCACAAGAATCACAGAAGCCGTAATCGTCTTGAGCGATTAGCTCAATAGTACTGTCGATTTTCTTGATCAGCTTGCGTTCACGATCGCGCGTCCGCAGCTCGAGGCTAAACTCTTCTTCCTGTGTGGCGCGGTCGGCCGGATCGGGATAGTTCGCCGCGTCGTCCTGCATGTGATGCACAGTGCGATCCACTTCTTGCATGAGCTGGTTGCGCCAATCGAGCAGAATCTGCTTGAAATGCTCGCGCTGTTTCTCATTCATGTACTCTTCGCCGCGCTTGGGCTTATACGGGACGAAGTTCTTTAGAACGGGTTGCGTATCTGGGGTAGCGGTCTTGGACATGTGTTTCTTTATGCCTCTACAGGCCCTTGGCCTACATAGTTGAAAGGTAACGCACTGTTAAATGGCGCATGCACTGCTTCTCTCATGCACTTGCCTCTTGCTTGCTGTTGGCTCTGGTCTTTCACCTAAGACCTTGAACACCTAGAACTGTAAAAGTCGATCATAGTAAATCACAGTAGATCATTGAAGCTACACGCGTATTACAGCCCCACCTCTGGCGGAGGACTTTTAAGGGGTCGGTAAACTAGCAGATTTCCCCCCCTTATGCACGCGTTATTGGGCGAGTGAAAAATTCGGCCTGCCTGCGTTTCATCCTGAGCTATTAGTAGGTGCAACGCTGGGCGAATAAGCCATTGTCGATTGCCGCTGTTAACTGGCCTAGCAGCGAGTACAATTCGGCTCTATTCCTCGCAACGCGAGGCGACCGCAGACGATAGAAATCAGGTGACAGTAATGCAGGAAGAACAAGTGGCTGAGTTCATGCAACCCCGAGCTGCACTCGCGAGTGTTACGCCTTTTAGGGTCATGAGCGTGATGCAGCGAGCGCACGAATTAGAGCGAGCCGGAAAAGATATTGTTCATCTAGAGGTCGGCGAACCCGACTTTTCTACAGCTCAACCGATTATCGATGCTGGGAAAGCTGCATTAGATGCGGGGCGAACCCAATACACAGCAGCGACAGGACTAGAGGCGTTGAGAAACAAAATCAGCGAGCGCTACCGCAAACAGCACGGGCTCGAGATCTCTCCAGAGAGAATACTGATCACGCCGGGCGCAAGCGGGGGATTGTTGCTGTTGGCCCATCTCTTGGTTGGGCAGGGCGACGGCATTCTTATCACCGACCCCGCCTATCCTTGTGTACGTAATTTCATCAAGCTCCGCGACGCCTCACCGCAATTGGTTCCAGTAGTGCGCGCTCAAGCCTATCAGCCGAGCGTGGATGATCTGATTGCTCAGCGGACAGATATCACGCGAGGGGTATGGTTGGCGTCGCCCAATAATCCCACAGGGACGATACTGGATCGCGCTCAGCTCGAGGCTTTGTCAACGTGGACTCGGCGTGAGGGGCTGCATCTGCTTGTCGATGAAATTTACCACGGCCTGCACTTTGTCGACGACCTGCCCAGCGTGCTCGAGGTTGATGACTCTGCCTTTGTCGTCAATAGTTTCTCGAAATACTTCGGCATGACCGGCTGGCGGCTTGGCTGGATAGTTGTTCCCGACGCGTTTATAGAAACCGCACGAACCCTCGCGCAGAATATGTATATCTCAGCATCGTCGCTCGCTCAGTATGCCGCGCTGGCCGCATTCGACCCGGCGACCGAAGTTATTCTCGAGTCGCGGCGGCAGGAGTTTAGGCGGCGCCGTGATTATATGGTCGAAGAGCTTACAGCCCTTGGGTTCGTCTTGCCGGAAGAAATAGCCGGCGCATTTTATGTGTATGCCGACTGTTCAAAATTCTCAAACGACAGTGAGGATTTCTGCAGGCGGATGCTCGAAGAGCATGGTGTGGCGATGACTCCGGGTACCGATTTTGGCGATGCCTCGGCGCGAACAATGCTGCGACTCTCATTCACGACAAGTATGGCTCAGCTGCAGGTCGCTATCGCCCGGCTCCGCGCTGCACTTGCGTAGCGACGCAGCGTGTTGGGCATAGGCAGGGAGCTACCGTGATTTTTGAGCAGCCGTTACAAGAGGCGACTTTACTCCAGCGCTATAAACGCTTCCTTGCCGACGTTAAGCGGCCCGATGGAAGCGAATTTACCCTGCATTGTCCGAATACGGGGTCAATGACCCATTGCCAGGGGAAAGGCTGGAGAGTTTGGTACACCGACTCGCAGAATCCCAAGCGTAAATATGCCTGTACGTGGCAGCTCGTTGAGGACGCTGACGGATGTCTCATTGGCATTAATTCGGCGCTAGCGAATAAGCTTGTTGCCGAGGCTTTAGACAAGGGGATAATAGAGGAACTCGCCGGCTATTCTTCTCGGCGCACAGAGGTGGCTTACGGAGAGCGGCGCAGCCGCATCGACTTTTTGCTCTCTTGCGAAGGCAGGGAAGAGTGCTACGTCGAGGTCAAGAGTCTGACGCTCAAAACGGAGAACGGCGTAGGTGTTTTTCCGGATGCTGTAACGACGAGGGGCCAAAAACATCTGCAAGAGTTAATGGCGGAAGTGGCGCATGGTAAGCGCGCGGTGCTGCTCTTCTGTGTGCAACATACAGGCATCGAACGGGTGAGCGTGGCGAGGGGGATCGACCCCGAGTATGCGCGGTTGATCGATGAGGCCGTGGCAGAAGGCGTTGAGGTCATCGCTTACGGAGTCGCTATCGACCCTGCTCAAAACACACTCATCCTTACAAATTCGCTGCCGGTTTTGCTTTGAAGCGCACGGCTTGTTTGCATGTCCCGCGCCGCTAAATAGCCGACGGGCGTTTAAGCACGGCTTCGGCAACGGAGACAACGCCGTCTGCTAGTTCGAATGGAACCGGCTGCAAATGCTTTCCACGGCAGGGGCCTACTAAGCATTTGCCAGAATCTATCTGAAATAAAGCACCGTGAGTTGCGCACTGAATGAGGGCGTTGTCTCCGTCGAGAAACTTGTCCTCTTCCCATTCGAGCGGCGTGCCCAAATGCGGGCAGCGATTCCAATAGAGGTGAATTTCACCTTTTTTACGCACCGCAAAAAGCCGTTTCCCCTCGATTTCGAAACCCTTAGCGCAGTCGTCTTTCAGTTCGTGAGTACCGAATAATTTAACCATCATACTTTCTAAACTCCTGCTAAAGGGATCTATTTTCCTGCTAACGCGGCGTCCAGAGCATGAGTGAAATCAGCAAGCAAGTCTGCCTCTTCTTCTATCCCGATGGAGAACCGAATCATCGAGTCTGAAATCCCCATGCTCGCCCTGCGCTCTGCGCCCATCTCGTAAAAAATAGTGTGTGCGACCGGAATCGCGAGTGTGCGCGTGTCGCCTAGATTGCTAGAAGATACAACGGTCTGCATCGCATTCAAGACGTCAAAGCAATCGACACCCGGCACGAGATCTATACTCATTATTGAGCCGAAGTTGCAGAATAAATCGCGCGCGCGCGTGTGCTGCGGATGCTGTTCGAGACCTGGATAATTGACTTTATTCACTGCAGGATGCGCGTCACAGAGGCGAGCGACTGCGATTGCGTTTGCGCAAGCTCGGTCCATTCGCAGCGGCAGGGTCTCTGAGCCTACGGCAAGATGGTGGGCCGCCTCGGGTCCGAGTGAGCCGCCCATGTCACGGAGTCCTTTCTTTTTGATCTGAGTAATACCCCACAACGAGACGTCTTGCCCTTTGTAGCTGTCATAGATGTTGGGGAAACGGCTCCAATCAAATAGCCCAGTATCGGTGATTGTGCCGCCCAGCGCGTTACCATGCCCGCCAATGTATTTGGTTAGTGAATTAACCACCAACGAGGCGCCCACCGCCTTGGGCAAGAACAGATGTGGGGACGTCATTGTGTTGTCTACGCAGTATACCAAATCACGCTGCTTACAAACCGCGCCGATTCCTGCGAGGTCGGCGATTTGTGTGACCGGATTGGCAATTGTCTCGACGAAGACTAGGCGAGTGTTCTCTTTGATTGCGGCTTCGACATTGCTAACTGCGGTCGCATCGACGAAGCTGACTTCGATGCCAAGCGTTTGCAGTGTGCCAAAAAAACTATTCGTATTGCCGAATAAAAAGGCGCTTGCGACGATATGATCGCCGGCTCGCAGCAGCGCAAGCATAGACGAAGAAATTGCCGCCATGCCGGTGGCGAACGCGGCAGTGGCAATACCTTCCTCCATAGCTGTGATTCTGTTCTGCAGGGCGGTTACGGTGGGGTTTAGTTGTCGCCCGTAATTGTAGCCGGCGCGCTTGCCTTGAAATACCTCAGCAAGTTCCCGCGCGTCGTCGTAGCTGTAAGCAACCGAGGTATGAATGGCCTTGTGCAGAACGCCATGTTCTGGCTTATCAAGACGGTCCGAGTGTAGGTTGGTAGTGGTGAATCCCTTCTTGCTCATCGAGGATGGCCTTCGGTTAGCGGTGATTATCTAAAATAGGCTTAAGCGCAGTCGCGGAGTAGGCAGACGCTTAACGCGTCTAAGTTTCGATTAGGCGCCATAGTTGATGCGTTTTATACACTAGCGGTGCTGCCGATTAAAGGGGTGTCAGCCAGTTCTAAGGCGTCGCAAAAAGAGGCAGTGCAGTAACCTCGCTATCAATCGAATCGACTCTGCGCCTGTATTCGACGCTCGAGCGATCATCATAGTTCGCTTCAAATTCGCGCTGTGTAAGGCCGTCCCTGCTGCCGCTGACCAGTGGAATAAGGTCTGCATCGACTTCGATTTTCTGGACCCTTGCCTGGAATGCGAGAGCAGAAGCTTCGCTTTCGACTGCAAGCTGCGCGAGTTTGATGCCCACCCTATTAGCGGTAAGATCCGAGAAGCTGAACCCCGATCGATAGCGCGCATCAAAAGCCTCTTTGCCGGTCGATATAATCTCAGCGAGTTGAACGCCTGCAATGGCCGCAATAGAGGCCGAATTGATGACATGCTGTGCCAGATCTTGGCGACGCCTAAGCCTGATTTCTGGCGAGTTGGGCGCGTCCGCATAGCCTGAAGAGAGAACCAGATGCGCCGACAAGGCGAAAAGCAAGGCGGTATTTTCTGTCTGTGGGTTTGCGCCCGCCTCACTTCTAGCAGCCGCGGCAGCAGCGAGAGGAGGGAGTATTTCACTTAATGCCACTGCTCGTTTCTCTTGCGGTAGGCCTGCGAGATACTCCCGCAGAACCGATCCATAAAAGGCGCTCGTCGCATAAATCTCAGGCGTAACCACAAGCCGCTGAAGATCCCAGCTAAGGTGGTCTAACGCCTCTCGATCGACGTGAAATTGGAGGACTGCATGCCGCTCGTTAAGCTCAAAGCTATCGAAAGCGCTGTTCAGTTCTTTATCCAGCGCGAGCAAAGTCTCCATTCTTCGGTGTGGCATGCCTGCGATTATTTGCCAGACGGCCCATTCGGCGACAGGGGCTGGAATCGGCAGATTGCCAATCTTAAGCTCGTCGATCTTGGGGAATGCCCCCGCAGGTTCGCTGCGAATAGTAAAAGCAATATTGAGGTAAGGGTTGATACCAAAGGCGTTATCGGTTGCGGCAAACACAGGAGTGCTTAGCTCAATGGCGAGACCGTCGGCTGCTAAGCCCACGCGCCCCACAATTTTTCGCTCGGGCAGCAGTAAAGGGAAGCTCGCGTTGAGGGCTGCCTCGAGTTCTTGAGCCGTGAGAATAATTCTTTGCCCTGAATTCTCTCTGGGGCGCACTGAGCCGCTTGGTTGCACTGAGTCGTCAATAGCGCCGAGCGCATTGGTCAGGATGTCCCCGAGGCCTAACGGTGCGCTAGAGCCCATTGGCTGGCGCTCTTCGATAGAGGGTTCGCGCTGAACCATGAGTAGGGCGACGATGAACGCTGCGCTAATCGCAGCGATTGTAAGGCGAGCGAAAAGTCGGGCAATCGATGGGTTTCGATGCTTAGCTTCAGCTGAATTGCCTTGGTTACTTCCCATTACGTGTCACTTTGTTTTGACTCGAGACGCTGCATTGTCACGACTTTCTAAGGCTCTGTCACGCGCCTTCATCGGCAGTGGTCTTGACCTGAAGCGTTGATGCGGCCCGTCTCCTCGCAGAAGTCTCGTGCTCAATGTCTACTTGACGTGCTAAAGAGTAGTCAACTCGTTGACTTTGTTAGCATAGAAGCGGCAGCTAGGCCTAATACGATGCTGGTCCTGATTGGGCCGCAGAGGCGATTTTGGAGTCTCTCCGGCTTTGATTAGGTAGGTACCTGTGCTACAGTCCGCGCCTTTAAATAAACAGTCCTTGTGGGGGATACTTTTCGATGGCGAGTACAACAATTCTAATAACGGTGGCACTGTCGCTGCTGGGCTTGGCGATTGCTTTGTTCTATATGAAGAAAGTGAACGACGTTCCAGTAGATATGGGTCTCGAGCCGGATCAATCAGAACGTCTCAAGTTCATTCATACAGCGATTGCCGACGGCGCTATGGCGTTCCTGAAGCAAGAATACAAGTTCATGACTATATTCATGATCGGTTTTGGTATTCTCATCTCTGTGGCTATCGACGATCAGCATACTCCTCAATATAACGAGGGCCTCTATACTGCTCTTGCATTCCTCTTCGGTGGCGTCATCTCCGTAGCTTCAGGTTACATCGGAATGAAAGTGGCGACTGCGGGCAATGCACGCACGACAGTCTCGGCTAAGCAAAGCATCTCGAAGGCTTACGACGTTGCGATCAACTCGGGTGCGGTTATGGGCTTTGCGCTTGTAGGTCTCGCAACGCTTGGTCTCATCATCGTTTATGTGGTCATGTCTTCGCTGATGTCAGAACTCGGCCCTGACAACAATCACATCCTGATGGAAGTGATTGCAGGATTCGGTCTCGGTGGCTCAACAATCGCGCTTTTCGCGCGTGTGGGCGGCGGTATCTTCACCAAGGCAGCTGACGTTGGCGCTGACCTGGTAGGTAAAGTCGAGCAAGGCATTCCGGAAGACGATCCCCGCAACCCAGCGGTTATCGCTGACAACGTTGGCGACAACGTGGGCGACGTGGCGGGAATGGGCGCTGACCTCTTCGGTTCTTGTGCAGAGAGCACCTGTGCCGCGATGGTAATCAGTGCTGCAGCATTCGCGACTAACACTGACGCGTTGCTCTACCCAATTCTTATCTCGGCAGTGGGTATTCCCATCAGCCTACTCACCAAACTTCTCGTGTCTGTTAAGACAGAAGAGGACGTAGCGCCAGCGCTCATGAAGCTGTTGATCATCTCTAGCGCCTTAATGGCGGTAGTTATGTACTTTGTGACTTTGGCAATGATCCCTGCCGACTTCGTGATTGGCGAGAACACTTACAGCAATGTAGGCGTCTACTTCTGCTTCCTATCGGGCCTGGTGTCTGGTTTGGCGGTTGGTCTGTTGACTGGCTACTACACCTCTGAAAAGTATGCGCCGGTCCAAGAAGTGGCTAAGTCTTGCGAAACAGGCGTTGCGACTAACATCATTTACGGCCTCGCACTCGGCTATAAGAGCACAGTGTTGCCTTATATCTGCATCGCGATCAGCATCTTTGTTTCGTGGGAACTCGCTGGCATGTACGGCGTAGCAATCGCGTCACTCGGTATGCTTGGCACGCTGGTTATCGCTCTGATGATCGACGCTTACGGTCCAGTTGCTGACAACGCCGGCGGCATTGCTGAAATGGTTGGCCTCGAGGCAGAAGTTCGTCGTCGTACTGACGTGCTCGACTCGGCAGGCAACACGACAGCAGCAATCGGTAAAGGCTTTGCTATCGGTGCGGCGATTTTGACTTCACTCGCACTCTTCGCAGCCTTCATTACGATTTCTGAGAAGCTCAGCGGCGAAGCATTCACAATGAGCCTGCTAGATCCTCTGGTTTTCACAAGCGTATTTATCGGTGCGGTTCTGCCATTCTTGTTTACTGCGATGACTATGAAGTCGGTCGGTAAAGCGGCTTTCGCGATGATCGAAGAGGTGCGTCACCAATTCCGCACTATCCCAGGCATCATGGAAGGCACCGGCAAGCCAGACTACGCAAAGTGTGTCGCTATCTCGACTCAGGCGGCGCTAAAAGAAATGATCGCACCAGGCGTGTTGATCATGGGTACTCCTCTTGTTGTCGGCTACCTATTCGGTGTTGAAGCGGTTGCAGGCGTCCTCGCCGGTTCACTCGTTTGTGGCGGCGTATTGGCGATTTCTGCGTCAAACAGCGGCGGCGCATGGGACAACGCCAAGAAGTATATCGAAGCAGGCAACCTCGGCGGTAAAGGCTCAGAAGAGCACAAAGCGGCGGTTGTTGGCGATACAGTAGGCGACCCTTTGAAAGATACTTCAGGTCCTTCACTAAATATCCTGATCAAACTATCTGCGATTTTGAGCGTTGTATTTGCACCGTTCTTTGTTCAGTACGGCGGTATCTTAGTGGGCTAGGGTCTAGCGTTAGCTAGGCTTAAAATGCTGCGCTCGGGGAGGTTTATTCCCTGAGCATAAAAAAGGAGGCGCGTAAGCGGCCTCCTTTTTTTATGGCTGAATGTCACTGATTACCGGCGAGTGGATATTACAAACGGATCAATTACTCCGGCTTTCGAAGTGATAGAGAACCCACCCCTCCAATTCTGTACTCGCCGCGTCTGCATCGCTGCGCCATGTTAGCTTTGCCGCGCGCACGCATTGGTAGATGCGAAAAGAATTCGTGTTCTCGATAATCAGATTGCGCACTGACGGGTTGAGCGTGTAGTTGGAGATTTCGACCAGTTTCCACCCATCGGCCATCGTCCGTGCAACGCAGTCGTCGCCCGTGAGTAGGTCCACGAGTGGCAAATTGGTCTGCGCATAGCGTTCTGCGCGCAGGCCGAGACTCAGGGTTAGATCGGTTTTTTGATTGTCACGCGGGAGATCGATAAAGCTTATCTTTTCGAGTGTGATCGCCTCCTGCGAGAGATTCTGGGCGACTAGGCGCAGGCCGTCATCGGTATTTTCCCCCCAAGCTGCAGAAAACAAGGCAAACTTGATAGGGCTTTCGGTGCTGGCGCCAGTCTCTGTGCTTCCGCTTTGGGCGAAGCCCGGTGATCCTGAGAGAAGGGCGAGCCCAATTATTATCGATTTGCCGAGGTCTTTAAGAGTGCCAGGTGCGTCCTGCTTATCGCCCGCTGGGCAGCAGGTTGCGACGCCTTTGGAGCGAGGCTTATGCGAAAAGGTGATCAGGTTACTACTAAGTAAATTCATTGCCTGATTCTAGGGTGTAGGGCCGCCTATGTCAGCCATTTTTCTGATAGCCTGCGCGATTAGTGCGCGCGATTGAGTCAAATTTGCTAAGCTCGCAGGCCAGTAAATTAAGACACATTGATCATGGGGCAGGGCGTGAAAAAACTGGAAAACATTAAACATATTGTCTGTGTTGCTTCGGGCAAAGGAGGCGTTGGCAAATCAACTACAGCTGCAAACTTAGCGCTTGCACTCAAGGCGCAGGGATTTGCAGTGGGATTGCTCGACGCCGATATTTACGGCCCGAGTCTACCTGTTGTCATGGGAATTGCTGCCGGAACACGGCCCGAGATTCGGGATAAGCGTCTGATGGTGCCGCTGCAAGCGCATGGCATCGAATGCAACTCTATGGGTTTCTTAGTCGACGAGCGAACAGCCATGGTATGGCGCGCGCCGATGGTGGTCTCCGCCTTCACTCAAATTCTCACAGACACCGCTTGGTCAGATCTAGATTATTTGATTATTGATATGCCGCCGGGAACCGGCGATATTCAATTGAGCCTCGCGCAGACTGTAGCCGTGCGCGGTGCTGTTATCGTGACGACACCGCAAGACATAGCGCTGTCGGACGCTCGCAAAGGCATTGAAATGTTTAATAAGGTGGGCGTCCCCGTACTCGGCGTAGTTGAGAATATGAGTATGCATACCTGCAGCAATTGCGGGCATGCTGAGGCGATTTTCGGCAGCGGCGGTGGTGAGAGGTTGGCGCAAGACTATGGCGTCGACGTAATCGGACGTTTACCCCTCGATATAAAGATTCGGGAACAAACCGATCTTGGTGTTCCTGTGGTAGCATCGACATTGCACCCGCAGTTGCAAGAAGCCTATGCCGAGCTTGCCCGAGGCGTTCACGCTCAGGCATTGGCGCACGAGGCTCGCGGTGCTGCTACGCCGACGATTTCAGTAGAAGACGATTAATCATTACAAACATCGTGGCAATCTCCATCGAGCGCTAAGCTAAAGAGCGCCTTCAAAAAATAAAAAGAGGAAATTCTGTGGACGCAGTTAACGACCTACTCATACTCATCGATAGCTATCTAGGAAGCGCCGTATGGTTTCCTTTTCTGCTTCTCTCAGTCGGTATTTTCTTTACGCTCTACCTTGGCTTCCCCCAGATTCGCTACTTCAAGCATGCGATAGGAATCACCACAGGTCGCTTTGATAAAGACGGCGCGAAAGGCGACACCTCGCACTTCCAGGCGCTGGCAACGGCGCTATCGGGCACGGTTGGCACGGGAAATATTGGCGGCGTAGCGCTTGCGCTACATTTAGGCGGGCCAGCTGCGCTTTTCTGGATGTGGGTAACGGCGTTTTTCGGCATGACCAGCAAATTCGTCGAGGTGACGTTGTCGCATAAATACCGCGAACAGACCGCCGATGGCACGATGGCGGGCGGCCCCATGTATTACATGGAAAAGGGGATGAACGCCAAATGGTTGGCAATCATCTTCGCTATGGCGACAGTATTAAGTTCGTTTGGCACAGGTAGTCTCCCGCAAATTAACAGCATCGCGGCGGGCTTGCAGAGCACCTTCGACATCGAGCCTATCGTGACAGGCGCGGTATTATCGGTGCTGCTTGCGCTGGTGATCATCGGTGGCATTAAGCGGATAGCCGCAGTGGCCGCGGCGATCGTGCCAACGATGGCGATTATTTATATCGTCGGCGCATTTGCGGTAATCCTGCCTAATCTTGGCAATATCGGTCCTTCGTTCGCAGCGATCTTTAGTGACGCGTTCACCGGTTCTGCAGCGACCGGCGGCTTCCTTGGTGCAACCTTTGCCTATGTGTTCGACCGGGGCGTTAACCGCGGCCTGTACTCTAACGAGGCAGGTCAAGGCTCAGCCCCTATCGCGCATGCCTCCGCCCGCACAGACGAACCAGCCGATGAGGGCATGGTGTCGATTCTGGAGCCCTTCATAGACACCATCGTGATTTGTACGATCACCGGGCTAGTAATATTGTCTTCGGGCGCATGGAAAGAAAAGTTCGACAACGAATTCCAGCGTGCGGATATGCGCTTTGTCGCAGGTGCCTACAGCGAGCAAGAG
>LICD01000017.1 GCA_001438145.1 OM182 bacterium BACL3 MAG-120619-bin3
ACCTCGCAAGCGGTGCAATCGAGTGGCGCAACCTGCTGCCTAATGTCTGCGGTGAGACCAAATTTCTCTGCTTCCAAGGTATTTCGGCAGCCGTTAGTAGCTCGCCTGGGCTTGTCTTCGCCGGAGGACTCGACGGCATGCTACGCGCTTTCGACGCAGAGTCTGGCGCGATTCTGTGGGAGACCAATACGGTGCAAGAATACGGAGACATTAACGGCGTTCGCGGCTTCGGCGGCGCCATTGAAGCAGATGGCCCAGTAATCGCTGGCGGCTCAGTTTATATCACCTCGGGATATGAGAAGTGGGGCGAGCAGCCGGGCAATATGCTGCTGGTTTATTCGATTAAAAAATAAGAGCAAGGGGTTTAAGATGGCAGATACACCGATTACGCGCTTAAAGTCTCGCCTCGCGCTCGCCTGCTCCTTAGCAGCAGGTGTGGCGCTGAGCGTGCAGACAAACAGCAGCCTCGCTTATGAGATCGACCCAGAGTCGACCATCGCGGACTCGCCCACGACACTGCTTGGCATTAATCATATCGCGCTGTCGGTGCGCGACCTCGATGCCGCGCTCGCGTTTTATCAAGGCGTTACCGGCTACGAGGTCATCCGCCGCGAAGCTGTCAGCGGCGATGCCGCAGAGAGGCTCTTCTCAATGCCCGGTATACGCTATGAAACCGCCGTACTCGAGGCGCCGAACATGTTGTTCGAGCTCAATGAATTTAGTCACAACGCCGGCAAGCCGATCACGCGCATGCCAGTGCAGGGCCCGGGTATGACCCACACCTGTTTCCAATCGCCTTCTAACGATTCGGCCTTTGACCGATTCAAAGCAGCAGGTGCCGATATACTCTCGACCGGAGGCGAGCCAATCGATCTCGGCGGCTACGGCGTCACCTATGCTTATGCCTACGACGCCGAGGGCAATATGATTGAGCTTGAGCAACTAGATGCAGAGCCACTGCACGCCGGTGCTTACAACGAACGATGGGAGGAGAAAGGCTACAATTCGTGGATGACGCAGGTCGCTCTCGTCACACATGACATCGTGGCGCTGACCGATTTCTACGAAAAAATACTCGCATTCGCACCCTATCGCGAGGGCGACTATGTCAACAACGAACGCATAGGTGAGATAGCAGGGGTTGAAAACACCTCACTCCTCGCCTCGTGGTTTCGCATGAACGAGCGCTCTAAAACGATCGAACTTTGGCAGTATCGAAACCCGCTCACAGAGCAATACATCGGCAAGCGCGGCCTAACCGACTTTGGGTATAGTTTCTCTATCGAGGTCGGCGACATACACGCCGAAGTTGCGCGCATGACCGAACTCGGCGTCGAGTTTGTCAGCGCCCCGGTTAAGCTCGGCGATTTCTGGCAGGCGTACACACACGACATAGACGGCAACGTGTTTTCGCTACGGCAGGCAATAGAGGCTAACTCGCCTTATTCGATTCCGCAGCTTGAGCTTTAAGCAGAATTCACTCAGCGCCTGTTAGACAAAGGCGAGACGCAAATACACCGATCTATTAATTAGCCCGAGGGGTTTATGAACACAGCCATTTATAACAAGGCTAATAAAACGAGACGCGAGAAAAGCCGCGACACTGAGGGATACGCAGCGCCTCTTCTTGCAGCGCTTCTTATCGCAGCCTTTCTTATTCTGCTGTCACCGCTTGCACCGGCACAAGATATTCGCAGCGAAGTGGAGCATGTTTACGCCGACAACGATGGCACGAAAATCCACTACGCGAAAATGGGCTCGGGGCCTCTCATGGTCTTCATTCATGGCTTCCCCGATTTCTGGTTCTCGTGGCGGCATCAGATGCAGGGGCTGTCATCGGACTACACGGTTGCCGCGATGGACACTCGGGGCTATAACCTAAGCGACAAGCCTGCCGGCGTCGAAAACTATGACATGCAAGTACTCATCGAAGATGTGGCTTCGGTAATCCGCAACGAGGGGCAGGAAAGCGCAATTATCGTCGGCCACGATTGGGGTGGTGGTATCGCGTGGAGTTTTGCCGGTTGGCGCCCCGAGATGACAAGTCATCTGGTGATCATGAATTTGCCCCATCTCAAGGGATTCGCCCGCGAACTTGCGAAAATGGAAGACCAGCACAAAAACTCCACCTATGCGCGCAACTTTCAACGCCCGAACAGTCATGAATCTATCTCGGCGCAGGGTTTAGCGATGGCGCTGTCGCGAGGCGATGAGATTTTGCAGCCGATTTACCTCGAGGCATTCGAACGCTCGAGCGCCGATGCGATGATGAATTACTATCGCGCGAATTTTCCACGCGAGCCCTACACATCGGGCACGTTTGTGGATTTGCCGCGCATTCAGATGCCGGTGCTCCAGTTTCATGGAATGAACGATACGGCGCTGCTGCCAGACTCATTGAACGACACATGGGACGAACTCGACCAAGACTGGACACTGGTAACCGTGCCGGGCGCCGGTCATTGGCCTCATCACGACAAACCTGATGTCATCACCAATATGATGCGCGCGTGGCTAGCTCTGCACGCCGAGTAGACTCGGCGACGGGGCTAAAAGGGCAAGGCTGGACGGAGACGTCTCAAACAAAAGTGCCTGATCAGATAAGCAGACGTCAAACAAGGGATGTGCGCAAGCGCCGCTAGGCGCTAAAGAGGTCTCTCGAACGCTACCCCCGACCGTGTCGGGCTACTTCGAACTACTTCGGAGTCGGACTAGTACAAGTTCATCGAGGTTCATCGCGGTTTGTTAATAATCGCTTGCAGATAGGCAGTCGCCTCGGACACCGAACGCCCCTCAACATCAACCATCTTATTCGCCTCGCGCATCGCCTCATCACTAATTGCCCCGAGCACCGGCGCGAGTGCTGCGGTGAAACGCGGATCCTGCGCCGCAGCGCTCGAGGCTAATAACATGGCGTCGTATGACAAAAGCGCCTGCCGCGGGTCTTCCAACAGCACCAGATCGTAAGCGGCAACTCTGCCGTCGGTTGAATACGCGCTAATCACATCGACCTGCCCCGCCTCTACCGCGGTGTACATCAGTGCGGCGTCGAAGGTGAGTTCCTGCGCAAAATCTAAGTCATAGAGGCTTTGCAGACGCTTCCACTCCGAACGCCCGAAAAACTCCAGATCCCCGCCAGCGCTTAGCATTGATGCCAAGGGCGCGAGGTCTTGCACACTCACAACCCCAAGCTCCTCTGCCCGCTCTCGGCGCATCGCTAAAGCGTAGCGATTCTGAAACCCGGCGAGACCGACCGGATTCAATCCGCGTTCGCGCACAAAGGTTTGGGTGATTTCAGTAATTTCTGCTCGCCCAGGGTTCCCCTCACGGCGCATGAAACTGCCCCAAATGGTGCCAGAATATTCGACATAAAGATCGACTGTCCCTGAGCCAATGGCATTAAAAATAACATCCGACCCCATGCCTATGTTCTGCTCGACCAGAAAGCCTTCGGCCGTCAATCGTTCGGCCAAGAGGCTTGCCAGAATATACTGTTCGGTGAACGGCTTGCCGCCAACGATAAAATCCGGCTTCGGCGCAGGCTTAAGGGTAAAAACCAAAGCCATCGCAAAGGCGAGCGAGAGAGTCACTGCGAGCACTATCGCCCGACGTAATTCACGCAGGCCAACACCAATCGCGCGGCGTTCGGCAATCCATTGCAAGCTGCCAATCAAGGTGTCCAGTAAAATCGCCAGCGCCGCGGCGGCTAGGCTACCAACGGTTACCGCGGTGAGATTACGTGTCTGAATACCAATGAAAATGTAATTACCGAAGCTGCTCGCACCGACCAACGTAGACAATGTCGCCATGCCAACAGTCCACACCGCGGCAGTGCGAATGCCCGCAACGATAACCGGCAGCGCGAGCGGCAGTTCCACCTTCCATAGACGCTGCCGCGGTGCGAGACCAATGCCGCGAGCGGCCTCGACCACCTCTGCCGGGACGCCCTCGAGGCCGCTCACCGTGTTGCGCATAATAGGCAGCATCGAATATAGCGTAAGGGCGATAAACGCCGGCAAAAAGCCGATCTGACCGCCTAGCATCGCAACAACCAGAGCAAGGATTGCGAGCCCGGGGACAGTTTGAATAAGGCTAACCGTGGCAAGAAGCGGATGACGAATACGTGGCGAACGCGACGCGACAATCCCGAGCGGCACGCTCATCGCGATACCCGCGCCAAGCGCGGCGAAGGTCAATGCGAGATGACCCTGCAGGTATTCTGGTAGAAGCAGCAACTGCTCGCGTAACACGGGGCTCATGCTATCACTCCGCCGCTCGCATAAGCCGTTCGAGGCGCTCTGCGCGGCGGCGCGGCATTTCCATCAACTGAGTAACATAGTCGTGGGTAGGATGATTAAGTAGTTCGCTTGCTGTGCCAACTTGCAACAGCTCGCCGCCTTGCATCACCGCGATGCGGTCAGCCATCAGCATCGCCTCGGTCATGTCATGGGTTACCAGCACAACGGTCAGGTCGAGCTCTTGCTGAATGCGGCGAAACTCCTCTTGCAGACCTGCTCGCGTAATCGGGTCGAGAGCGCCGAAAGGCTCATCCATAAGCAGCACATCGGGACGCGCCGCAAGCGCACGCGCGACGCCGACACGCTGCTGTTGTCCACCAGATAGCTCCGCAGGAATCCGCCGCGCATAGTCGTCGAAGGGCAGGCCAACAAGGTCGCAGACTTCTCTGCTGCGTGCCTCGATTAATTCCTTAGACCAGCCGAGTAGCTCCGGCACGGCAGCCACATTACGTGCCACATTATGGTGGGGGAAGAGGCCGGCACCCTGAAACACATAGCCAATATTTCGGCGCAGTTCCTGAAGGTTTTGCTCCAACACATCGCGACCCGCGACGAGAACCTGCCCAGAGGTTGGCTCTTCGAGCCGATTGATCATTTTTAGCGTCGTAGTTTTACCGCTGCCTGACTCACCTATTAAGGCGAGCAACTCTCCTCTCGGGATGGTTAGGCATGTATCAGCAACGGCGTAGCTCGCGCCGCCATCAAAACTTTTCTGTACGTGGATGAGTTCGATCATTAGGCGAGCGAGTCTAACAAGGTGGTTTGCCCCTGCCAACTTATCATCAGTCGAGCACAGGGATGCGAAAAAGCAGACACTGATCGCGAAGCCGCTGCGAGCGACCGCTGGCAATCGCCGGCCTAAATTGCAGGTCTTTCATCGCGCGGTTTACGGCCCTGCGCAATCCAGCATCCTCTGCGCCGACCTCGTCGATTTTTACTCCAGTCGCTTTCCCCCTGCGCGACACTCCAAATCGCGCCGTGATTTCGGCGTGCGGCAGTTCAATGGCCCAGGCAGAGGCGTCATTCGAAGGTGCCGCAAGCGTGGCTAGTCGATCACTTAGCGCGGTAAAGCTTGGGAGGCATTCGCTCTCTGATTTGTCTGCCTTAAGCGCATCAAACGTCAGCCGCAGTTGAGTCGCGGGAATGAGCGCTGGTCGGGCGAAATAGCCGTCGACCTCGACCGCATCGACTCCCGATTCGAGCAGCAGCTGGTATGCTTCGCGATATTCGCGCATGCCCGAACCTCTATTCTGCAGAAGCAGATAATCTCCCCGATATATTTTGGCCGCCGCGAGAGCTTGCCGTGTGGATGCAAGGTCGCTATCGCTGGCGCCAGCTGTCAATTGCCGTTCAAGAAAATCGCTCAGCCGAATATCCATCTCTCTAACACCGAAATAGCCATCGCGAAGATAGCCAACGCCGATTGGATCGCCTTTTTCTAGCATTGGAATCCTATTATTCGGACCCGATATCGAACGCGCAGAGAATCCGGGCGAGCTGAGCTTGTTAATAGCACCGCCCTCTCTGCGTATTAAGTAATCGATGGTGTCATACGAAAAGCCACTCTGCGCATTGAGCAATTGCACGAGGCTATAATCGTTAACCGACTGACGGTACATGAACGGAAGCCATTGGGTGAGTAGCAAAAACTCTGCGGCCGAACTGTTCTCGCGCGGGAGAGACTCGAGGCGTTCGATAACGTCTTCTGAAAGATCGAATATCCGCTCATCTAATTCTCGCGCATCGAAGAAGCTGTCGATCGCCTCTCGCGTTGGCGTGAGCGCAACTTGTTGCATAAGCCATCCGGACTGGAGGCTTAGCGCGTTCGCCAACTCCATGCGCGCAGCAACACCCTCTAAATCGAGTAACTCTTCATCCTCTTCGAGGGCACGTGATTCATCAAAAGAGCCGATAAAAATCTGACTGCGAAGGTCAAGATAATCTGCAACCTGCTGCCAATCTGATCGGGCAATCTCGGCCCGCACGAGCGAGTCCACTAAGGGCAATAAGCGCGAATCTTCGAAGCCAAACGTATTTCGAGTGATTTGTAACTGCCTCCGCAAGGTCGCTGCAGCAGCGTCGAAATCACCACGCTCAAACTGTAACTCAGCGAGTCCCGCTAAAGGCTCAAGTAGACGTCTATCTAGTGGACCAAATTCGAACTCAAATTCTTGTATCTGTGCAGCATAAGAAACCGCAGAATCTGCAGACGCGGCATCCTCTATCTGGGTGCCTTGTGCGGCAACTTCCGACGACGCCAGTAGCAGAGAGAGCGTGAGAGTGAGGCAATATAAAAGCGCGGGCGAGACTAAGGCGCTTCGTACTCTATGAAGGTAGACTAGTGCGTAACTGCTGGGTGATATCGCCATAACATTGCCCCTGACCAGAGCGGTGTAGAAAACGCGGAAAAGCGCAGGATTACACCGATACTCCGCTATAGTATGCTCCACTCTTTGGACGAGATCATTCAGAGAATCGCACGCATCTAACCTAAGAGTGATAATAATGGTTGATTCCGCCTCATGATTGCAGCTCTCGCGATAAATATCTCACTCGTCGCAATTGCCGTGGTCATTCATTATGAAATGCTGCGTTTGCTGTCGGTTTTGATTCCTAGGTTACGAATCAAACACCGCCTCCGTGTGCTGATTGGTGTCTTTGGCACCATCTGCGCGCATATAATCGAGATCTGCCTTTTCGGTCTCGCCTTCTACCTCATGGTGAGAGCCGGCGGCTTCGGGGATTTAGCAGGAAGTTTCGACGGCAGCCTTGTCGACAGTATCTACTTCTCTTTTACCAATTACACGACCGTGGGTTACGGCGACATCGCTCCGCAAGGAAGCCTCCGCTTCCTCGCTGGCGTCGAGGCCATCACTGGCCTCTCCCTTATCACCTGGTCTGCTTCATTCATGTTTATGGAGATGACACAATTCTGGGATGGAGACTAAACCTACTCCTTCGCAGCTGCGTCGGCGTCCTCTCTTCTTGCGCCAGCGAGAATGCCGGGCAGCCCGTAGTTACCCTCGTGACACGCATACTCATAAAGTCTATTCTCCGACGCGTTAAGGCTCATTTCGCCGCGCCAATTCTGCGTGTAATAAATAGGGTCTGAGACCTCGAACGTATACAGGATCTGCTCATCTGAATACCGACTAAAGCGCTCGATAATTTTTCCTTCGGAAGACAGCGGAGCAGCATTACGCGGCGCTTGTTGCGGATGCAAATTGATAGTTTCTACGACAAGCGTGTCGCCTTCCCAACGACCAATGGAGTCGCCAAGCCAACGCTTATGCTCTGAGGGCCGGTGTTCGTCACTGATTGGAATAATTCGCGCATCATTGACCATTTCGACGAGTATCATCACATAGTCATCGGTCTGAACAATTTGGTACATATTGTTGTAGAGAACATTGTTCATTGGAGGGCCACCGGTGCTGCCAAAGCCGATAATGCAGCGCTCACCCAATGCGCGCCCCTCGGGTCCGTCATTGCCTGAAAACTTAGCACGATTAACTCTACGCAGGTCATTACCCGCATCCGAAAAGGGAATTCGACCATCTTCAGGCTCGACAATCCAAGAGGTACGCGCTTCGCCTTTTACGATGCCATAGCGCGTGCCAGGATCGACCCAAAACGCATTGTAGCCACGCCCTTTGCCGAGATCGGAACCGTCGAGAAGCTCGCCTTGAACCAAACCATCATCTGTTGCCTGCCGCACATTTTGGTGATTATTCCGAGTGAAATCCTCAATCTCACTCGCAGGAATGACGAGGTTCTCATAATTCGCATTCCTTTGAAGTTGAGTGAGCGATGCATTGCTCCAATAACCCTGCAGGTCCGGCTTTCCCGATTGTGTGCGCGGTGGTTCATAATCTTGCGCGAGAATGCTTGCGGGCAACAAAAGACCTATCCATAAAGCTGCCAAGGCTAACGGCGATGACGCAAATGGAGTGGGTGCGGCGGAGCGGGGTTTTGCTGGAGCGTTCATAGTAAGTCCTCTCTTATTATTCGCTTTAACCAGACTCAGCGATGCGTTAGACGCTAATAACGGCGTCTCCTACTAAGTTAAAGTCGAAGCTTGAAGCTAAACCACCTAGCCCTATTAGGCAATATGCACTGGCTTGCTTTACTCATAAACCCCCAAATTTCAAGGGGATTGGCCCAGCCACTGCCCCTCGAACAATCCCTATTCCTGAGAAGTTTGCCTGCGATCAATATTATTTTCCTCTCGAGGTGCAAAGTATTACTAAACTCACTTGGAGTACTGCCTATGAAAAACCTCGACTCACTCGACCAAAGAATCCGTGAAACACTCGCAGAACACGATTCGAAACTGCAGAAAGAAATTGAAGTGATAGACCGCGGCGAAGGCTACTTTGATCTGCTGAAGGCAAGCATCCATGGCCGGCAAGCTTGGATTACCTATTACATCTATGGACTCAGCGCAGTTACTCTTGCCGTATTCATTTACTGTCTGACAGGTTATCTCGCCTCTACAAGTGTCGACTCCTCACTTGACTGGGCGCTCGGGTTAATCGCCTGCATGTTTATTTTCACTGTGGTAAAAGTCATCGCATTCGAGCAAATGCTCAAATTTGAAATGCTCCGCGAAATGAAACGCATTGAACTCAGAGTCATGCTCAAGAATAAAGACAGCGAGGACTAACGATCGACACGCAAACGACAGAGAAGCAGATGGTTTATTGGCGCGTCGGAAATGCTAGAATTCTTTCCTGAAAACTAGCAGAGTGCTTAAGAGTCGATGGTCAGCAAAACAATAAAGAGCAGAGTCCCCGTCGTAGATCTTATGCCGACACCTGAACCCGTTGGCATAGGCGTTGATAATAAATGTGGACGCTGTACCCGTTCGATTTGTTGTAACTCGATAAACCAGCAGGTACCCACTCCGCGTAGCAAAAGCGACTTCGATCATTTGCTCTGGCAGGTGGCGCATGAGGGAATCAATCTGTTCAAAGACTCCGACGGCTGGTTTCTTCATATCGAAACGCGCTGCGCTCATTTGCAAACGGGCGGGTTCTGTGGAATTTATGACAAGAGACCCGCGGTGTGCCGTGATTACAGCAATGACTTTTGCGAACTAGACGAGTCGATCCCCGAGGGCAGCGAAATGTTCTTTAGCACCTACGAACAGCTAGAGCAGTATTGCCGCACGCGATTCAAACACTGGGATAGGCGCCTCGACTAGGCGTTTGCCGAGGCTCTTATTAGAAAAAACTCGTTCTCAAAATGGTTGCTGGCAGGCTGTGCCCCCTACCCAACAAGAAGCCACCCAAAAAGCTATCCAAAAAAGCTACCAAAGCAGTAAAAAATCGTTGCCCCCAATCGCTGCGGCGGCAGGAAAACTGAAATTAGGCAGCGTGATTTCAGTGCCGAGTTCCCATTCGATAATTACGCCGTTTGCGTCCTCGAGTTGCGCTCGCAGCGCACCACCTTTGCTGTGACTAATTGCCTCACCCCACGCAGTGAGTACGTCGCCATTGGCTGCAACCGCAATGCTGGGGTTCTTCTGCCTAGTCTGTGTCGCGGGTTCCTGCACAGCTGCGGCAGTCCCATTCGCCTTGAGGCGAATAATCCTCGCAGCCGTCTCAAATGCTACCCAAGGCTCGCCATTCGTATCGAGCGCGAAATCATTGGTGCTCAGAGGGCATGAGCTCATCTCCCATTCCTGCAGCGGCTGCAGAGGCGAATAGTCACCTCGAAGCGCCTCATTCGCCGTGGCAAGGCTTGGGGTTTCGGCGTGCAGCGTAAGCCATTGCATATGGCGACCCACTCCGTCGATTGCCGACCGGTAGGCAATCGACAATCGCCCTTGCGGGTCGAATTCGGCTGCCAGAGAACAACAGGCGCACGCCCCTAAATCTTTGTTACCAACACGTTGCTCGGCACCAAAACTCTCACCGCCATCGTCAGAAAAACGTGCATACACCGTTCTCTCTTGCTCTGCACTTAATGCGCCTGCACCCCAAACTATCGCCACTTGATTTCCTTCCGCGGCAACGTCAGCGGCAGCGTCGACCCCTTCAATATATGCAGAAACTAGCGAGCGCTGCTCCTCGAATTGCAAGCGCTGTACATCGGAGCGGGCATAGAGATAACGATTTTCGCGTGGCAGATACCAGATCACATGCGCTCGCCCTTCTCCATCAATTGCCATCGACGCTCGTGCGATAGCGAAGGTTTGCAGGTTAAAGGCAGTGCTAGAGACCTTTATCGGGAGGCCAAAACGGCGTTCCTCACGTAAATACTCTCGGTAGTAAAGGTTCCCCTCGCGCGCGCTCGGGGCGCTTAGGCGTTTCTTAAAATAGAGAAGATGCACGCCGCCATCGGCTGCTGTAACGAGTCGCGGCTGCAGGCCACCATCGGGGATTGAGGTAACGAAGACTTCGCCGCGTGCGACGACAGAACACAGCAGCAGGAGCATTGCCAGCAGGGGCGCTCGACGCGCAACCATTAGCGCTATCTTCTTCTGTTTACTCATCAAGTGTGACAATGATATTCCCTCTTTCTGTATCTAATAAGGCGGTCTCTTTGATGAAATCAGCGCACGTCTATTCGATTTGTTTATGGCAGCATTTAGCGATTTAGGGCAGACTAAACACTCTATACGCCGCTTTTGCTACTGAAGACTAACAGGTACAAATTATGAATGCATCGCGCCACATCGCCACCCTCACCAAGACATTTTTGTCGCTTTCCCTGATAGTAGGCATAGCCGCCTGTTCTGCGCCCGAGGAAACACCGCTCGTCGATGACACCGCGGCTATTTACAACACGACGCTTACCAATCAAGAGTTAATGGCTCTCATTATAGAACCCGCGTCAGATATCCTCTGGGATTCCGGCGGCTGGGTGCTCGATGCCTCAGGCTACGAAGAGCTCTACCCAACTACTGACGCCGGCTGGGCGTATGTTCGCGCACAGGCAGCCATAGTGGTCGAGGCTGGCAACATGCTCGCCCTGCCCGGCAGAGCAGAGGACAGCGACGCGTGGATGATCTATTCGCAGGGTTTAAGCGATGCTGGTTTGCGCGCAATGAACGCCGCCGCAGCGCAAGACGAAGAGGAGTTTTTTCAGGCGGGTGCGCAGCTCTATAGCGTTTGCTCGGCGTGTCATCAAGCTTACAATCCAGACATTGTTAGCCGCTTTGCCGAGTCGGACTAGGCTCGCTACTTTCTGCGCTGAGCGCTGCAGTAGCCGGCCAATAAAATCGGAGAGACATGTTGCTCGTTGAGACACCGGAACGACTTGTAAATTCCCTGCGCAGCAGCCTGCTGCCGCGGTATGTGATTGGGTTGGCGGCAGCCTTCGCCACGAACTTTGCGTTTGCTCATTCTATCGAAGGCGGCGACGCGAGTTTCGTCGCTTCAATAGAGGGTCCGGCAATAGGCCCTTTTATCTATCTCGGCGCGAAACACATGGTGACGGGTTACGACCATCTGCTGTTTTTAGTCGGCGTCATATTCTTCCTCTACAGGCCGGTTGACGTGATCAAATACGTTACCCTGTTTGCTGTAGGACATAGTATTACGCTTCTCGTTGGCGTGCTGGGTGGCCTGCAGGTGAATGCCTATCTTATCGACGCGATAATCGGATTATCAATCGTTTATAAGGCGTTCGAGAACCTCGGTGGGTTCGAACGCCTGCTGGGCTTTACCATTGATGCTAGGCTCGCCGTTTTCGTCTTTGGCCTTTTCCACGGCCTGGGGCTTGCGACAAAGCTTCAGGAGTTTGCGCTTTCCGAAAATGGCCTGGTTACCAACATCATCAGCTTTAATGTCGGCGTCGAAATCGGTCAGGTCTTAGCACTATCTGCTGTGTTTATTGCGCTCACACTCTGGCGAACAACACAAAGCTATTTGCGCTATGCGTTTGCCACAAACACGGCGCTAATGGCAGGCGGCTTTTTACTTACCTGCTATCAACTAAGCGGCTATTTTTTGGCAGCGTGATTCACTTTAGGTGAGGTTCGATACTACCGGGACCGAGCCGAAGTCGTGACACCCCCTATCCAAACCGCGATCTATGTCGAGGAGACCCAATGAATACGCAAGAACAACCCACTAGCGGCGCAACCACCTATGCCCCGCGCAGCATCATTACCGCTACACTGGCAGCAATAGTCGTCGCAGCTTTGGTCTTTGTTGCGGCAATCCTCCCCGCAGAATACGGCAGCGACCCCTTAGGCACAGGCGCACTGCTTGGGCTCACCGCGCTAGCCAATGGCGAAAACCCTTTAGAGGAACAGGTCGAAGGCTATAGGCAAGATACTGTGGAGTTCACTCTCGAGCCATTTCAATCGGTAGAGTACAAATACCATTTAGACTTTGATGCGCCGATGGTATTCGACTGGCAGTCGACAGGCGTCGTGTATTACGACATGCACGCAGAACCGGCAGGGATTGGCGAGGCAGGGGTGCAAAGCTTCAAACAGGACAACGGAATCGCACAGACAGGTTCTTTCCATGCGCCCTTTGCAGGGATTCATGGTTGGTTCTGGGAAAACCGCAGTGGCCGCGAAGTCACTGTTACCCTTAACGCAGCCGGCTATTTCTATGCGTCGACGGTATTCAGAGATGGTGGCGACTACGAGCGTACTATCAACGCCGTTACTGCACCTTAAAAGAGATAAACACGTGGCATTAACTATCTGCGCCTTTGAACGTCGCCTGACCTTTTAACTCTTTTAACTAGAGGCATAAAAAAACCCACGCCGATTTCTCTGCGTGGGTTTTTCTTTATGAGCGACCTTCGCTCAAATATTACTGCTCAGCCTGGTCTGAACCATCGCGTGGTGCGCCAGTACCTGAAGAGCCCATAAAGAGTTTGCGACCGTCAGGGAATGTGATGTCACGGCCATTCGCGCGGCAAGTTGGCTCGCAGAGGCGATCTTTCGACTGATAACCCGTAACGACAATATCGGTGCCTAAAACGAGCGAGTTGCGGTTAATGCCGCGACGCAGAAGCGTATTTGGCGTGCCGCCCTCAACCATCCAAGGGCCCGGATCGCGAGTCGCTTCAGGGTCGTTGTTGTCGAGGTGAATCCAAGTATGTGGGTTAATCCACTCAACGCGGGTGATAGGTCCGCCGAGTCGTACCGGCAGGTTAGCGTCGAATTCTGCTGAGAAGGCATGGTGAGCAACCGCAGGAGTTTTGATTGCAGCAACGCCAAAAGCGGTTACAGCGGCAAGAGCCAGTAGTTTAATTTTCATATGTATAACCCTATGGTAAATCTAGAACCCAGTGAGTGTTAACTCGCCAGTCTTAAAATCATTAGTGTTCGCCCTATTCTAACGCTTTCGCGCATCTAAGCAAGGCATCGGTAACTATCTATTTTCAGCCCTGAGAGCACCCGATTTGAGGCGCTCTTTCCTTGAGGCTAGTGGGTCTTAAAATCCAAGTTCAGACTCGCGACCTTTCCTGTATTTTCCGTACATCATCTCTTCGACAAATTCGACACACTTGAACTGGGGTAATTCATAGCCCTCTTCAAGCCTTCGATAGATAGGCATTTTAATAGTCCAAGGACGCTCAAACACCTGCGGATCTTCCATTGTGGCCTCGTATTCTATGACGTTCTCGCTAACGAGCGTGTAACGCTCTGTAACCTTGAGCTGGTAGCTGTGGTAGTTACCTGCGCGGTCGAACCATGTGCGATCGTCGAGGCCAGAAACTTCGACAACCCAGGTATCGCCATCCCAATAACCATGCGATTGCCCCATCCATGAATCCAGTGGCGCTTCACCCGGATCTGAGAGAAATACGTTGCGCACCGCACCGGCGAAAGAGTATGCGATGAAGAAGGCACTCTCGCTTTGGAAAATTTGGAAAGGATGCGGCATATAGTTAGCGCGCGGAACACCCGGCATATAACACTTCAACTCGGGGTCGTTGGCGAGCCAGTTAGCGGCGTTCTCATCGCGGCGAGCGAGCGCCTCAGGCTTGTAGGGGATCGTTCCGCCTTCGACTACGCCGTAGCTCGCAGGGACAGCGCCAACAGCGCCCATCGCGACGACTTCAGGCGCAGGCACTGGCACAAAATCACCTGGCACGAGCTGATAAGCAGCCTTAGGTGGCGCTGGCTCTAAGTTGTCGTTCGCATTCATGAGCACCTGCCAGATACCATTGAAGTCTGGTTTACCGGCTGGGGTTCGCGGAATATCGTGGCCTGCGGCCATAGCCATGGTCGCATTCGAGCCGGCGTCCGTCGAGGCAGTATCGGTTGGAGAACAACCCACGGCGAGCGCGGCTATTGCAGGAAGCAGCCATTGAATCTTCATAGTTCATCCCTTGTTGTTTTAATTAGTTTTTAGACCCAAATATATGTCGAATGGATGGCGTCGATATAACCATCGCGCCCCAAAACTGTCAAGCGCGATGCCCTCTCAAAACCGCTGGCGTGCATGCCGGGTCAGCCGCGCCGACGAACACAGCTCAACCATTGGAATCCACACCCATCGGAGGAGTTAGCTTGGCGCGGGTGCAGCCCGCCGACCTAACGTGGTTAGCCCGAAATGACGAACCAGCGGGACAAATAAAATAAGGCTTGCGAGAGTCAGCAGCGCTGCGGCGAGAAACGGTGCACCCGGCAAGTAATAGCTGGCATCGACTCCGGTGTAAGTCGAAAACAGTTTAGTCATTAGCAACGGGCCGATAATCGACGTGACGCTATTTAGACTACTCAGCGCGCCCTGTAACTCTCCCTGCGCATTGGCAGGAACCTGACTGGTCATAATCGACTGGAAAGCAGGAGACACAAAGCCAGACAGTGCCGCCAAGGCAAGCCACACATAGAGCTGCCAGCTTTCGGTGGACAGCGCATAGCCACTAAACCCTATGGTCATCGTTAGCAATCCGATGAGACCGGCTTTATAGGCGCCAAGGTTTGGAATCGCCCATCGAATTAAAAACGCCTGCACGATAATCATAAAGACGCCCGCATACCCTAAAGACAGGCCAACCTGCCACTCCGACCAAGCGAACTTCTCCATCGTGTAGTAGGTCCACGTCGAAGGCAGTGAAAGATGACCTAGCATGTAGAGAAAATAGGCGAGTGCAAGACCCGAAACCAGCGGGTATTTGCGCAGCGCTAATAAGGCACCCATCGGGTTGGCCCGTCGTATTTCGAACGGACGCCTATTCTCCTCAGACAGCGATTCGCCTAACACTAAATAGCCGTAGACCACATTAAGCGCTGCCAAAACCGCTGCGACGATGAAAGGGAGTCTGGCGCCATATTCCCCCAAGAGACCACCAATAACTGGCCCCAATATAAAGCCGCCACCGAAGGCTGCTCCTACCATGCCGAAACGCTGTGCACGTTTCTCTTCGGGGGTGATGTCAGTGATATAGGCGTAGGCGAGCGAGAATGTCGAACTTGCGGCGCCTGCAACCATGCGTGCGGCGAACAGCCAGAGCAACGTCGGCGCGAACGCCATCATTGCATAGCCAATGGCCAAGACGATCAAGGAATAAAGAATGATCGGCCGGCGCCCAAACCTATCCCCCAAATTGCCGAGAATCGGCGCTGCGAAAAATTGCATCAGCGCATAGGCAAACATGAGGTAGCCGCCCAGCTGCGACGCATTCGACAAATCGACACCCGCCAAATCGATAATCAGCTGCGGTGTAACCGGCAGGATAATACCGAAACCAATAGCATCTAGAAGCACCACGACGATAATAAACGCCAGAGCATGTTTATGGGTGGTCGGGTTTATATTCATCTATGCTTTGCTGATTTCGAATGTCACGCCAAACTCGTTGCTACCCTCAGCACCGCGCTGCGAACTAAAATAGAGCCGCGTATAGCTCGGGTCGAATGCCGGGCCGGTGATCTCGGAGGCTTCGTGTCCCACTACTTGCAGCAGCGGGATGACATCAAATTGCTCGCCATCTTGCGAAGGCGCAAGAACCACGAGCTGCATATCACCCCCGTCCTCAGCGACTAGCACGTCGCCGCGCGGGGTCACTGTCACATTGTCGACTCCGGCTAAGAGGGGATCGTCTGAAGTGTCGATATCATAGATGATGCTTAGCTCGCTTGAGGCGATATGATAAGACCAGACTCGATTGTCGCGCTTCGTCGTGAAGTAGATTGTTCCGTCGTGGAAAGCGATGCCTTCACCGCCGCGAAAGGCGTGTGAACCTGCAACTTGATAACGCGTCGCCGTGGTGCTGGCGAGCGGATCGGGCACGGGAAGCCATTCGACAATATGGCGCTCTCCGCGTTGAACAACAGATGCGATCTCGAGCTGGCCCGCACTTAAATCAGGCAGGCCGCGCGTCGCGGTGAAGCGATAGAAGCCGCCGTCGCGCTGATCCTCGGTCAGATAAAGCTGATCATTGATAAGATCAACCGCCACCGCTTCATGCTCGAAACGCCCGAGCAGTGGCCGCGCCGCGCCGTTGCCCGCTTGCTGCGGATCGCATTCGAACACGAGCCCCTGTTCATGCTCCTCACAGGAAAGCCATGTGCCCCACGGTGTCGCGCCACCGGCGCAGTTAGAGGTCGTGTTCTCTAGAATGCTATAGCAGTCGACTACCGTTCCAGATGAATCAAACCGCAGCGCGCGAACACCCCCTTGTGCGTTGCGCAGCTCGCTGTTCGAGGCATACACCCAGCCACCATCGGCGCTCGCGAACACCGCACCACCGTCGGGCGCTGGGTGCCACACGACACGGGAGTTATTGCTTGGTGCCTGGCCGCTGCGAGCGACAATGCGGGACCGAAAGCCGGCAGGTAAACGCACTCCGTTCTCATCGGGTGGCAGCAGTGGCCCAAGCTCATTGAGGCGCGCAATAGCAGCAAGCAGCTCACTGCCCTCTGCTGCCGAACCGCTTACTCCAGTGAAATTAGCTTGTGCATTGAGGCCGCCGGCTGCAAAAACCGCAAATCCTGCAGCACCGCTCTGCACAAATGTTCTACGATCTACTTTTAATGATTTCATGGTAGCGAGTTTACACAGTAGTTTATGACAGTCGTTTGACTCAGAGTATAAAACAGTTCCGACGGATTAGGTGCGTTACTGCGTAGAGGGTTTCGAAGGCGCTTTCACACTTTCTATTCTCACTGGAGCATTATGATGATTAAGGACACAGATCAACAAGCAGAAAAAAGTTTCGCCCTATCGCCATCTAAGACGATTGGCCTTACTCTCGCCCTCGCATTTTTCAGCGTCCCCGCGCTTTATGCACAAGACAGAGCGCACGCAATCGGACCTGTGGCATTCGATGCGCTAGACGCGAATGGCGATGGCAATATTAGTTTTGACGAATTCTCGTCGCGCGAAGCATCAATGATCGATCGCCTAGATAGCGATGCCAACGGTGTCTTAACACTCGATGAGTTCCTTAACGCCCAACCACCCCGCCATCAAGATCGAGGGCCAAGGCACTCGGCCGAAAAGCGCGAGGAGCGCAGCGAAAACCGTCCTCAGCCTAGCGCCGAGCAGCAGGCGACACGGGAAGACAGGCGCGCGGCGCGCAGCGAAAAGATGGCAGAGCGCCATGCTATGATGCAGGAAATGCTCGAAGCGCGTTTCGTTGCAGCAGATGCTAATGGCGATCAGGTAGTCACCGCAGACGAGCTGTTGGAGGCGACTTTTCTAGAGCTCGATGCTGACAACAATGGTGCGCTGACTAAAGAGGAACTTGCGAAACGCGGCGGTCCGCGGGGTAACGTTCACAAGCCTCGCTAAATCGCGACACACGTGCGGCGCCTCTATGGCGCCGGACTCAAAATTAGCCCAGTTTTAGCCAAACAGACCGATACGCAATGAATGATGAAGAGCTGATGGCAGCAGTGGCTGAAGGCGATCGGCGCGCCTATGAAGCACTGGTGCGCGCGCATCTGCCCGCAGTAACGCGTTATGCCCTGAGGCTGCTAGGCAACGCACGAGACATCGAGGATATTGCGCAAGAGACGTTTCTGCGCCTTTGGACTAATGCGAGCAAATGGGATCCTGCCAAAGCGAAACTGAGCACATGGCTTCACCGCATCGCGCACAACCTATGTATCGATTTATTGAGAAAACAGCAGCGGGTTTTACTCAGTGGTAATTTTGACGAAGAGTTCGATAGCGAGTCAGACGCATCCGGCTCACAGGACAGCGCGCCCGCTAACAGTTCGCTTCGCGGCGCGTTGGCCGAGCTCGCAAAGCTAGAGCCGTCTTCGCAGCAAGCGATAGAGGAAGATGCCGCGCTAGGCGCCCTGAACGCGGCTATGGCAAACCTATCAGAGTCCCAGCGCAGCGCCCTGTTACTTTGTCATTTTCAAGGTTTCTCAAACAAAGAAGCGGCGACTATCGCCGGATTATCGGTCAGAGCATTGGAGTCTCTAATGGCAAGGGCTAAACGCAATCTGCGCCTACAATTGGAGGCTAATCTGTATGAGCAATGAGGAGTTAACATTAGTGGCACCAGTCTCAGACGAAGAACTCGATGCTTTGTTCGCTCGCGCGGCGAGCAAAAAAATAGACAGTGATATTTACAGCCGCGTTGAAGCGCGCGTTCTAAACCAGACGCTGCCGCCTCAAACCCAGCTGACTGTGGCAGGCGCGCCCTCTTTTGCCAGCGGACTCACACAGGGTATTGATGCCCTAATAGACTGGGTCAGCCCCCGAAGGCAAACGCTATGGCAGCCAGTGCTTGCCGCATCGTGCCCGCTGGTCTTGGGCATTGTGATTGGCAATTTTTTCCATTTCGGCGTTAACGCGACCACCGAGCCGAGCTTCGAATCTTGGGACGACGAATTGGTCATGCTGTCCTTTAACGACATGACAAGCCTAGGTGAAACGCTAGAAGCCCTAGAAGGCGAAACCAGATGACAAAAATGAATGGACGCCGCGGCCTCGCCGCCGCCTTGATTATTTCTATTGCGGTAAACCTTTTTTTTATCGGTGGGATCGCCTTTCGGTTCTATTTAATGCACTCCTCAATGAATGCCGAGACTAACGCCGGCAGGCCATTGCCTCCGAACATTAGCTGGCTGGTTCGCGATCTCGCGCCCGAGCGCCAAGAGGAGATGCGCGCCAAGCTGAGAGAGCGAGGTATGGAAGGACGCACTGCCCGCATTCGAATGTTTAAAGCACAGCGCGAATCAAACAGACTCATGACCGCAGACCCCTTCGATGCGGAGGCCCTCGCTGCGGCATTTACTGCATTAAGAGACGCTGCCAATGAATACCAGCGCCTCTCGCACCTGCAAACGGCCGAAATATTGAATGAGCTGAGTGTCGACGAGCGTCGCAAGGCAGTAGAGTTTATCAATCGACGGGGACCTCGGGATGGCGGGCCACCACTGGGTAGCGAGGTGACCAGACGGCCTTTTGGAGCGCCACAGGGTTTTGAAAACGATCAGCGCAGACCCCGCAATGAATCCCCTGAAGAGCCTCAGCCACTCACGCAAAGACCGCAATAATCTTACGCAGAGACTCGTGCGAGTAAAAGGAATGCAATGAATCAACAGACAGCTAACGACAAACCAGACGTAGTTATCCCCTCAATCCAGCGCGGGAAATACCAACACTATAAAGGTCAGTATTACGAGGTGATCGACGTAACCCACCACAGTGAGACGCGAGAGCCTCTGGTTCTTTACCGTGCGCTTTACGGCGCCCGCGGGCTTTGGGTTCGGCCATTCGCCATGTTTTTCGAAGACGTTATGATCGATGGAGCAGCGCGGCCTCGTTTTGCATTTGTCGGCTCGCCTTCGCACACATCACTCTAATAGCGCTGCTAGCGTGTCTAATTCGATGAGCTGCGCATCGATAAAAACATCCGCCGATGCTCGCTGCGTAGTCGCAAGACTTGCGGCCAATTCACGCTGAGTGAGTATCAGCGCCTCACGTTGCAGGCTAAGACGCTCTAGCTGCGAGGACTCACCCAGCGCATGAGGGTTTAACAGAAGATAGCTGCTGTCGAAGTGGATAGCGACAAGGTGGTCGATCTCGCCTTCGGCGAAACGCAGGTCAGATTCACGCGCGAATCGCGTTACTTGTGCGCCGAAACTTGGCTTAAACTTTTCCCACGCGTTGCGCCTCATCACAGTATCAAGTGCTGCAATCTCACTGTCGTTGAGCAAGGATTCTAGGCGCGACAAGACATAATTTGAGGCCGGTTCATAGCGCCTTTGCCTGTCGCCGATCCCTCCCATGCTTTGCGCTAAGCGAAAGTCGGTGAGTTCGCGATGCGCCTGAATGAGCGCCTGGCGGATAGCGGTTTCTCGCTGTTGATCGCCTGCGAGTCTCGCAAAAAACTGCGCGTAGTCGGAATCTACTTCGCCGAGCAGCCGCCCCTCGGCGACAGCCGACTGCTGGGCATCGAGGTCGGCGAAAAGAAACTGATTTTCGAGCTGCGCGGGGGAGAATTGCTCGGAGGCATCTTCGGCAAAGAAACCCGAACGCGGTGTATCACCCGAGTCAGGTCCCTGAGGCGTAGGCAGAATGAGTGTCAACAGCAGCACAATAGCAAGCCCTAAGAGTCCGCCTAGAATGACTCTGAGTAGATTTTTCACTCTGCGCTCCTTGTGAGCTTCCAATTGATTGCCAGTTACTTGAAACTCAGCATACGCTCTTTTCTCAATAGCTGATCAATGAGACACCGGTTACAATTCAGCTCTTTACCCTCGTTTTCAAGGAAGTCAGACATGTCGTTTCGCTCGGTTCTACACTCCATGCTCTCTCAACGATTAGCAAACCTAAGCGCATTGTCAACGCTCCGAGGCCGTTTAGCGATCGTCGCGCTCAGTTCAGTAATAACTCATGGCGCCCTGGCCTCGGACATTGTCCGTGTCGACACCGACTCTGGGAGTTTTGTCCTTGAGATGTATGCCGACACCGCGCCGGTTACTGTCGCTAACTTTCTTTCTTATGTGAATTCTGGCGCTTATGAAGACACTATTATTCATAGAAAAGTAAATAATTTTGTTATCCAAGGCGGCGGGTTCTATTACGATCCTGCCAGCAGCGACATTGCTGCAATTAGTGTTGGGCCCACCATTGTGAATGAATTCAGCCGTTCGAACACGCGGGGAACCATCGCTATGGCCAAGCTCGGCGGCGACCCAAATAGTGCGACGAGCCAATGGTTCGTTAATCTCGGTGACAACAGCGCCAATCTAGATTCACAGAACGGCGGGTTTACTGTATTCGGGAAAGTGCTCGGCACAGGCATGACGGCGGCGGATGCGATAGGTGCATTGCGAACGGTAAATATCACTGGAGCGATGT